>NZ_JBFAPE010000003.1:0-400832 GCF_040675615.1 Streptomyces sp. NPDC049585
GTGCCGCGCTTCGCCCCCGGCGCGTCGACTGCAGGCCGTCGCTGGCTGATCGCGCAGTTCCCCGCGCCCCTACGGGGCACTGCATGATCCGCCGGACACGCCCTAGCGGTCATGCGGATGAAAGGGGCCCGGACCGCCGCGCGGTCCGGGCCTCTTCTCGTGCCGCCGGTGCTCAGCTCACGTCGAGCGCCGCGTCGTCGACGACGAAGTCGGTGGCCAGGGAGGAGTCCTCGGTGCCGGTGAACTTCAGCGTCACCGTCCGCCCCGCGAAGGAGGACAGGTCGAAGGACTTCTGGACGTAGCCGGAGGCGCTGTTCGCGTTGGACCACGAGGCCAGCGTGGTCGAGTCGGCCTGGAGGGTCAGCTTGTCGTAGGCGGTGCCGCCGCTCTCCTTGGTGTCGATGTGCAGCCAGAAGCTCAGCCTGGCGTGGCAGCCGGCGGGGATCGTCACGGCCTGCGCGAGGGTGTCGGTGTGGCTGCTGCCGTAGCCGTCGAGCCAGGCCTTCCAGGAACCGGAGTGCGCGGGCTGCGAGGAGCCGTTGTCGATCACGCCGGAGGACGCGGTCCACGGACTCGCGGTGCCGGTCTCGAAGCCGGGGTTGCCCAGCAGCTGGGCGGCCGAGCAGCCGCCGCCGGTGCCGGTGACGGTCCAGGTGAAGGACGCGCTGCCGCTCGCCCCGGTGCGGTCCTGTGCGGTGACGGTGACGGCCGAGGTGCCCGGGGTGGTGGGCGTGCCGCTGATCACGCCGGTTCCGGCGTCGACGGCCAGCCCGGCGGGCAGCCCGGTGGCGCTGTAGGCGAGCGTCTGGGAGGTGTCCGAGTCGCCGGCCTTGATCGCGAGCGAGACGGCCGTGCCGGCCGCGGAGGTCTGGTCGCCGGGGCTGGTCACGGTCACGGTGTTGCCGCCGGTGGTGCCGGGGGCGAAGGCGGCCGTGCCGTTGGGCGTGCCGAGCCCGGTGGGGCCGTCGTACCCGGAGCCGGCGGCGCACAGGTAGGACGGGGAGCAGCTGCCGTTGGCGCCGGAGGTCACGTCGTTGAGCGCCGCGGGGTGGGCGTAGGGGTACGAGGCCGGGTAGCCGCCCGCGGCGGGGGTGCCGGCCAGGGCGTAGACGGCCGCGACGATCGGTGCGGAGGCGCTGGTGCCGCCGTACACGTTCCAGCCGCCGTTCTGGTAGCTGTCGTAGACGGCCAGGCCGGTGGCCGGGTCGGCGACGGCCGAGACGTCGGCGACGGTGCGCTTGGCGCAGCCGCCGTCCTGCTGCCAGGAGGGCTTGGCGTCGTAGGCCGAGCAGCCGGAGCCCGCGCCCTGGCCGCCCGCACCGGAGCCCCACACGGACTCGCTCCAGCCGCGGCTGTTGCCGGCGCGGCTCAGCGTGGTGCCGCCGACGGCGGTGACGAAGCGGGAGGCCGCCGGGTACTCCACGCCGTAGCCGCTGTCACCGGAGCTGACGGTGATCGCGACGCCCGGGTGGTCGAAGTAGGCGGAGTCGGACGTGGGGTCCGTCGCGTCCTCGCCGCCGCCGTAGCTGTTCGAGACGTACTTGGCGCCCATGGCGACGGCCCGGTTCACGGCCGCGCCCAGGTCCTCCATGGAGGCGCTGTTCGCCTCGACCAGCAGGATGCGGCACTGCGGGCAGACGGCGCTGACCATGTCCACGTCGAGGGATATCTCGCCGGCCCAGCCGGAGTCGGCGGTGGGGTAGTGCGTCCCACCGTTCTGGTCGACCTTGCGGAAGCAGCCACCGGCGGTGGTGCAGGCGGGCAGGCCGTACTGCCGGCGGTACGTCGCGAGGTCCGCCTCGGCGTTGGGGTCGTCGTACGCGTCGATGATCGCCACCGTTGCGCCGGCACCGGCGCCGGCCGGCAGGGCGTAGGCGCTGCGCAGGTCGGCGGGGCCGTAGCCGGAGGGCGTGGCGTTCGCGCTGAGGCCCAGGTGGTGGGCGACGTCGGTGCGCGCCAGGGCCAGGCAGGCCATCCGGCCGGCGGTCGTGGGCCGGGCGCACAGGCGCTGCGTGGGGACGGTCGAGGAGGCGGTGGCCTGCGATGCCGAGGTCGCGGGGGGCGCGGCGGCACCGGGGGAGGCGGCGATCAGGCCGCCGGTGACCAGTGCCGCGAGGGAGAGGAGCGCCATGGTGGCCCGGCCGTGGGGCCGGCTGGTGCGGAAGGATCTCTTCGAGTGCACGGAAAGCCCTCCATCGGGGGGTGTGGGGTGCCCTGGGGTGCGGGCGACGGCACGGAAAGGCCGCGAGAAGGGGTCAAAGAATGTCGCGAGCATGACAAATTCCGCGCCGGAAAAGTGCCACCCGGTGGGCGGTGGCACGGCTCGAACGTAACGACGCCCGTCGCCAAGGAACAACTGACCCGATGGCAAAGGCTTGCTATCGGGCGCCTCCTGGTTTCCCCGTCGTCGCACCTGCCGCCGGGCGGCTTCGGGCGGTTTGCGAGCCCCCTACGCCGATCGCGTGACATACCTCGCATCACCCGTTCACCGGCACTGCGGGCGGAACATTAGACTCGACGGATCTAGAAGCTTCAGGCTTCTTTTGCAAGCTTCTACAAGCCGACAGCTCGATGAAGGAGGCACGGGTGGCCCTGCTGACCCGCATCAGGGAACCACGCGACCTGGACCGGCTGAGCCCGGAGCAGCTCGACCGGCTGGCCGCGGAGATCCGCTCCTTCCTGGTCGAGGCGGTCTCCAAGACCGGCGGTCACCTCGGTCCCAACCTCGGCGTGGTGGAGCTCACCATCGCCCTGCACCGGGTCTTCGACTCGCCGCGGGACAAGGTCCTCTTCGACACCGGCCACCAGGCCTACGTCCACAAGCTGCTCACCGGCCGCCAGGACTTCTCCAAGCTGCGCAGCAAGGGCGGCCTGTCCGGCTACCCCTCGCGGGCCGAGTCGGCGCACGACGTCATCGAGAACAGCCACGCCTCCACCGTGCTGGGCTGGGCCGACGGCCTGGCCAAGGCCAACCAGGTGCTCGGCCGCAAGGACCACGTCGTCGCCGTCATCGGCGACGGCGCCCTGACCGGCGGCATGGCCTGGGAGGCGCTCAACAACATCGCCGTCGCCAAGGACCGCCCGCTCGTCATCGTCGTCAACGACAACGAGCGCTCCTACGAGCCCACCATCGGCGGCCTCGCCAACCACCTGGCCACCCTGCGCACCACCGACGGCTACGAGCGCTTCCTCGCCCGCGGCAAGGACCTCCTCGAGCGCACCCCCGTCGTCGGCAAGCCCCTCTACGAGACGCTGCACGGCGCCAAGAAGGGCCTGAAGGACTTCATCGCCCCCCAGGGCATGTTCGAGGACCTGGGCCTGAAGTACGTCGGCCCCATCGACGGCCACGACATCCAGGCCCTGGAGTCGGCCCTGCAGCGCGCCAAGCGCTTCAACGGCCCCGTCCTCGTGCACTGCCTCACCCAGAAGGGCCGCGGCTACAAGCACGCCGAGCAGAACGAGGCCGACCGCTTCCACGGCATCGGGGCCATCCACCCCGACACCGGCCTGCCCGTCGCCTCCGGCGGCGCCAGCTGGACCTCGGTCTTCGCGGACGAGATGGTCGAGCTCGGCCACGAGCGCGCCGACATCGTCGCCATCACCGCCGCCATGATGCAGCCCGTCGGTCTCGGCAAGTTCGCGAAGGCGTTCCCCGACCGCGTCTACGACGTCGGCATCGCCGAGCAGCACGCCGCCACCTCCGCGGCGGGCCTGGCCACCGGCGGCCTGCACCCGGTCTTCGCCGTCTACGCCACCTTCCTCAACCGCGCCTTCGACCAGGTCCTGATGGACGTGGCCCTGCACAACTGCGGCGTCACCTTCGTCCTGGACCGCGCCGGCGTCACCGGCGACGACGGCGCCTCCCACAACGGCATGTGGGACATGTCGATCCTGCAGGTCGTCCCCGGCCTGCGGATCGCCGCCCCGCGCGACGCCGACCAGCTGCGCGCCCAGCTCCGCGAGGCCGTCGAGGTCAAGGACGCCCCCACCGTCGTGCGCTACTCCAAGGGCACCGTCGGCCCGGCCGTCGAGGCCGTCGGCCGCGTCGGCGGCATGGACGTGCTGCGCCGGCCCGCCGAGGACGTCGTGCGGCCGGACGTCCTGCTCGTCTCCGTCGGCGCCCTGGCCCCCATGTGCCTGGAGATCGCCGACCTCCTCGACAAGCAGGGCATCACCACCACCGTCGTCGACCCCCGCTGGGTCAAGCCCGTCGACGCGGCGCTGCCCGGCCTCGCCGCCGAGCACCGCGTCGTGGTCACCGTCGAGGACAACGGCCGCGTCGGCGGCGTCGGCTCCGCGGTCGCCCAGGCCCTGCGCGACGCCGGCGTCGACCTGCCGCTGCGCGACTTCGGCATCCCGCCGCGCTTCCTCGACCACGCCTCCCGCAAGGAGATCATGGCGGAGATCGGGCTCACCGCCCCCGACATCGCCCGTCAGGTCACCGGCCTGGTCGCCACCCTCGACGGTCGCCTGGAGCAGCCCGCCCCCGGCGAGACCGACACCGCCGAGGTCGTGCGCGACTGACGTCCCCCCGCCGCCGTGCACCACAGGGCCGGCCGGTACCACCTCGCGTGGTCCGGTCGGCCCTTTCGGCATGGAGGGCCCTGCCCTCCATCGGGTGAATCCGCGGCGGCATGGCCGTGCTCACCCCTTCCGGGCCCGGATCATCGCGGACACTCGCCCAGTTCGGGTGGACGAGCGATGCCGACCAGGTGGAGGTGAGCCGATGAGCGCACAGCACGGTCCGACGGGCGCGCGGGCGGGCCGCGGCGGGTGGGGCCGCAGCGGCCTGTTCCGTACGAAGACGGTGGAACAGTCCATCCAGGACACCGAGGAGCCGGAACACACCCTGCGCCGGGACCTGTCGGCCTTCGACCTCACCGTCTTCGGCGTCGGTGTCGTCATCGGCACCGGCATCTTCGTCCTCACCGGGAAGGTCGCCAAGGAGAACGCCGGTCCCTCCGTCGCCGTGGCCTTCGTCGTCGCCGGTGTGGCCTGCGCGCTGGCCGCCCTGTGCTACGCGGAGTTCGCCTCCACCGTGCCGGTCGCCGGCTCGGCGTACACCTTCTCGTACGCCTCGCTGGGCGAGCTGCCCGCCTGGATCATCGGCTGGGACCTCATCCTGGAGCTGGCGCTGGGCTGCGCCGTGGTCGCCGTCGGCTGGTCCAGCTACATCCGCTCGCTGCTGGACAACGCCGGCTGGCACCTGCCCCAGGCCCTGACCGGCTCGCACGACGGCGGCTTCGGCTTCGACGTGCTGGCCTGCGTGCTCGTCCTGGCCCTGACCGGCATCCTCGTCGCCGGCATGAAGCTCTCCTCGCGCGTGACCGCCGTGGTCGTCGGCGTCAAGGTCACCGTGGTGCTCATCGTCATCATCGCCGGCTCCTTCTTCGTCAGCGGGGCCAACTACCACCCCTTCGTCCCGCCCTCGAAGCCCGCCGTCGGCGGCAACGGGCTCGCCGCCCCCCTGATCGAGCTGATCTTCGGCTTCACCCCGTCCGACTTCGGCGTCATGGGCATCTTCGCCGCGGCGGCCGTCGTCTTCTTCGCCTTCATCGGCTTCGACATCGTCGCCACCGCCGCCGAGGAGACCCGCAACCCCCAGCGCGACGTGCCCCGCGGCATCCTCGGCTCGCTGGCCATCTGCACCGTGCTCTACGTGGCCGTCTCCATCGTCGTCACCGGCATGCAGAAGTACAGCGAGCTGTCCACCGACGCCCCGCTGGCCGACGCCTTCAAGGCCGCCGGCGCCCCCTTCTGGGCCGGGCTGATCAGCTTCGGCGCGGCCGTCGGCCTGACCTCCGTGTGCATGATCCTGCTGCTCGGGCAGAGCCGGGTGTTCTTCGCCATGAGCCGCGACGGGCTGCTGCCCCGCTTCTTCTCCACCGTCCACCCGCGCTACGGCACGCCGTACCGCTCCACCGTCCTGCTGGGCGTCGTCGTCGCCGTCGTGGCCGGCTTCACCTCGATCGACGTGCTGGCCGAGCTGGTCAACATCGGCACCCTCTTCGCCTTCGTCGTCGTCGCCCTCGGTGTGATCATCCTGCGCCGCACCCGCCCCGACCTGCCGCGCTCCTTCCGCACCCCGTTCGTGCCCGCCGTCCCCGTGCTGTCCGTCCTGGCCTCGCTGTGGCTCATGCTCAACCTGCCCGCCGAGACCTGGCTGCGCTTCGCCGTGTGGATGGCCCTCGGAGTCGTCGTGTACTTCGCCCACGGCCGGCGCCGCAGCCGGCTGGGCCAGGGCGAGACCCCGACGGCACCCACGGTCTGAAAGGGCCCCTCCGCGCGCGGTACGGCCCTATGCCGGCCGCACCGCGCGCGGGCCGAGCACCTGCGCGCCGTGCGCCCGCACCCGCTCGCGCAGCTCACGGTCCGCCGTGACCACCGCGCAGCGCCGCCCCGGCTCCCGCTGCGCCACCAGCGCCACGATGCGCTCGTCCCCGCTGCCGTCCGCCGCCACCACCCGCACCCCGGGCACGGACGCCACGCCCCGGGCCGCGCCCTCCACCACGAGCACCACCTCCAGCGGGCCCGGCAGCGGCGGATCCGCGACCGGCCCGGGCAGCCCCCCGGCGGCGTACGCCACCAGGCGCTCGCGCAGCCGCTCGGTCGCCCCGTGCCGGTCGCGCCACCAGCCGTCGGGCACCGAACCCACGACATTTGCCGCATCCACGATGAGAAGAGCACGCATGCACACCAGCCTTCCATGGCCCCCGCCGGCCCCAAAACCCCAGCTCAGGACAGTGTTATCGTCAGGGTTCGGCAACATCGCGACGATGAGGGCACCACTGTCCCGAGGAAGGCTGGTCAGCGAGTCATGGCAGTGCGCACGGCCATCACCACCGGCTGGTTGCTGCGGGGCGGGGACGGCCGCCTGACGGCCTACGCCCCGGCCCCCGGCGGGCTCCTGCGCTGGACCCAGAACCGGCCCGGCGGCCCCGAGTGGACCGGCCCCCAGCACCTGGAGGTGCCCGGCCTGGAGCCCCACCTGTCCATAGCCCGGAGCGCCGAGGGCTACGTCTACATCGCCGGCCTGCGCCGCCGTACGCACGAGGACGGCCGCACCGAGACGGACGTGGTGTACTCCACGCAGTTCCAGTCGGGCCGCGCCATGACGAACTGGCGCACCATCGGCACCCCGTACGGCCGTGACTGGGACAAGGCCGGGCGGATCGGCTTCCCCGTCGCCGCCGCCGACACCACCGGCCTGCACCTGTACTTCCGCAACGCCGGCGGCGGTGTCAGCGGCCGCCGCCAGGACGCCCGCGGCATCTGGGGTCCCTGGCTGGACCTCGCCGGCAGCCGTGTCGCCGACTCCGGCTCCGCCGCCGTCACCGACGACGGGCGCATCGAGCTGGCCGTGCCCGGGCCCGACCACGTCCTGCGCTGGCGGCAGGACGAGCCCGGCACCCAGCCGCAGCGCACCGCGAACACCGCCGGGAAGGCGGTGCCCGGCTCCTTCTCCTCCGCTCCCGCCGGCGAGGGCCGCATCGCCCACTTCTGGCGCACCGAGGGCGACGGCGTCCTGCACGTCCGCATCGGCGACGACGTCCGCGCCCTGCCCTCCCTGGGCGGCGGCAGCGGCCCGGTGGCGGCCCTCGGGGGCGTCCTGGCCCAGCGCGCCGACTCCGGCCGGGTGCAGGTGGCCGCCTACCGGCCCGGCAGCGAGCCGGGCGACGTCTCGTGGAGCGACACCGGAGCCGACTGCATCGGAGCCCCGGCCCTCGCCCACGACGGCGCCGGCCGCCTGACCCTCGCGGCGATCGCCCCCGACGGCGGCCTGTGCCTCACCCACCGCCGCGGCGAGGACGGCGCGGCCTTCGGCGCCTGGGCGCGCGCGTAGGAGCGCTCGCAGCAGACCGGGGCCGGACGCGGGCGCACAGCGCGTCCGGCCGGATGCGCCCGGGGTCCCTTCGGGCGCATCCGGGCCGACATCGCACCGCGGTGCTTTACTTCGTCAACTGGCGACTCGACTATCCCTTTTGTCGTATTTCATATGAAGGGATAGTGCCCCGTGAGAGCAGCAGTCCTGTACGGAACCCTCGGATCCCTCCTCCTCACCGGGCTCACCGGCGTCCCCTCCGCCCCGGCGCACGGCCTCGCCACCGCCGAGGCCCGCGGCGTCGCCCTCGCCGCCAAGCGGGCCGCAGCCCGGGGCGTCGACTTCGACGACTGCCCCGCCGTCGAGGGCCTGCCCGCTCCCATCGAGTGCGGCACCGTCACCGTTCCGCTGGACTACGCCCACCCCGACGGCAAACAGATCAACCTCACCGTCAGCCGCTCCCGCGCCCTGGGCGGGGGAGCCCCCCGGCAGGGCGCCGTCGTCTTCAACCCCGGCGGCCCGGGCGGCAATGGCATGTTCTACCCGCTGCTCGCCCGCCTGCCCCAGTGGCGCGCCATCGCCGACGCCTACGACCTCGTCGGCTACGCGCCGCGCGGCGTCGGCCGCTCCGCCCCGCTGACCTGCCTCGGCTCCGCCCGCTCCGGCGGCAGCCTGCAGGCCCCGGAGCACCCCAGCGAGGAGTACAAGAAGCGCCAGATCGCCAAGGCCCGCGCCTACGCCGGCGCCTGCGCCCGGCGCAACGGCTCGGCCCTGCAGCACTTCACCAGCCTCAACAACGCCCGTGACCTCGACGTCCTGCGCGCCGCACTCGGCCAGAAGAAGCTCACCTACGTCGGGGCCTCCTACGGCACCTACTTCGGCGCCCTGTACGCCGCGATGTTCCCCACCCACGTGCGCCGCATGGTCTTCGACAGCGTCGTCAACCCCGACCCCCGCAAGATCTGGTACGGCAACAACCTCGACCAGTCCCTCGCCTTCGAACGGCGCTTCGGAGACTGGCGCCGCTGGGCCGCCCGCCACGACTCCGTCTACCGGCTCGGCAGCACGGCCGAGGAGGTGCTCGACTCCTACGAGGACGCCGCCGACGGCCTCGCCGACCACCCTGCCGGCGGCGTCGTCGGCCCCGCCCAGCTGCAGGCCGTCTTCCTCAAGGCCGGCTACTCCGACAACTACTGGGCGCGCGCCGCCGACGCGCTCGCCTCCTACCTCGACGGTGACGAACGGCCGCTGCTCACCCTGGCCGGCGGGGCCGCCGGCCACTCCGCGGACAACGAGAACGCCGTCTACACCACCGTCGAATGCAACGACGCGCCCTGGCCGCACTCGTGGGAGCGCTGGAACCGCGACAACACGCGCGTCGCCGCCCGCGCGCCGTTCGAGACGTGGAGCAACGCCTTCCTGAACCTGCCCTGCGCCTTCTGGCAGGTACCGCGCCAGCGCCCCCTCGACATCCGCATGCCCCGCGGTTCGGGCCTGCCCCCCACCCTGCTGCTGGCGGCCGAACGGGACGCGGCGACCCCGTACAAGGGGGCACTGGAGCTGCACCGGCGACTGGCGGGCTCGGCGCTGGTGACCGAGCGCGGTGCCGGTACGCACGGCATCGGCGGCGGCCCCAACACCTGCGTCAACCGGCACCTGGAGCACTACCTGCTCACGGGCGAGGTGCCCACCCACGACGTCACCTGCGCCGGTCGGGCGGAGCCGCACCCGGCGTAGGCCGCACCCGCGGCGGATCTTCGTCACGCCCCACCACGGCGCCCCGTAGGGGCGCGGGGAACTGCGCGATCAGCCCGCGACGGCCCGCAGCTGACATGCCACCCTGGAGGCAATCTGCGGGCGCGTCGTGGCTTGTCGCGCAGTTCCCCGCGCCCCTACGGGGCACTGCGTGATTCGCCGGAAACGTCCTAGGCCAGGCCCGCGATCAGGTCCGCCACGGCCTTGCGGCGGCCGGTGTAGAAGGGGACCTCCTCGCGCACGTGCATACGGGCCTCGGAGGCGCGCAGGTGGCGCATCAGGTCGACGATGCGGTACAGGTCGTTGGCCTCGAAGGCCAGGATCCACTCGTAGTCGCCCAGGGAGAACGAGGCGACCGTGTTCGCGCGGACGTCGGGGTAGCCGCGGGCCATCTTGCCGTGGTCGGCCAGCATGCGACGGCGGTCCTCGTCGGGCAGCAGGTACCAGTCGTACGAGCGCACGAACGGGTAGACGCTGACGTAGTCGCGCGGGGTCTCGTCGGCGAGGAACGCCGGGATGTGCGACTTGTTGAACTCCGCCGGGCGGTGCAGGGCCATGTTCGACCACACCGGCTCCAGCGCCCGGCCCAGCCGCGTGCGGCGGAAGCGGTTGTAGGCGTCCTGGAGGGCGTCGGAGGTCTCCGAGTGCCACCAGATCATCACGTCGGCGTCGGCCCGCAGGCCCGACAGGTCGTAGGTGCCGCGCACCGTGACGTCCTTCTCGGCGAGCTGGGCGAAGAGCTCCTCGACCTCGTCGGCCCAGCCGGCGCGGTCCTGCGGCAGCACGTCGCGCAGCTTGAACACCGACCAGAGGGTGTAGCGGATGACCTCGTTGAGGTCCTTGGCCTTCTTGCCGGCGTTCGGGATCTTCTGCGCGTCAGTCATGGCTCCTATTGTCCCCCCTCGTCCCGCGCGCCCTCGGCCAGGGTCGCCAGAAGCTCGCCCGCGGCGCGGTGCGCGCTGGAGACGCAGGCGGGGATGCCCACGCCGTCGTACACCGCGCCGCACACCGCGAGGCCGGGGAGGCGGCCGACCTCCTGCCGGATGCGCGCCACGCGCTGCGGGTGGCCCACCGGGTACTGCGGCAGCCCCGCGTCCCAGCGGGTCACGCGTGTGTCGACGGGGGCGGCGGCCAGGCCGACCGCGTCGCCGAGGTCCTTCAGCGACATCGCCACCAGCTCGGCGTCCGGGCGCAGCAGGTCCTCCTCGTCGCCGTACCGGCCGACCGAGGTGCGCAGCACGAACAGGTCCGGGCCGGCGTCGGCGTTCCAGCGCCACTTGTTGCTGGAGAAGGTGGACGCCTTGATCGTGCGGCCGTCGACCGGCGGCACCAGGAAGCCGCTGCCCTGCAGCAGCCCCTCCACGTCCGAGCGGCGGAACGCCATGGTGACCAGAGCCATCGAGGCGTACTCGACGCCCGCCAGATCGTCGACGACGCCGCCCGCTCCCGCGCCGCGGCAGACGCGGGCCAGGATGCGTGCCGCGTCGTGGGCGGGCGTGGCCACGACGACACCGTCGGCCGCCAGCGTCTCCTCGCCCACCTCGACCAGCCAGCCCTCGCCGTGGCGCGCGACCTGTGTCACCGGTGCGTGCGTACGGATCTCGCCGCCCAGCGCCCGCACGGCGTCCGCGACCGCGAGCGGCAGCCGACCGATGCCGCCCTCGATACCGACGAACACCGGCCCGCCCGGGCGGGGCGCGGCAGCGGCCCTGGCCTGCAGGGCACGGACGGCGGCCGTGAGTGAGCCGTGCGTCCGCGCGGCCTCGAAGAGCTGGGGGACGGCGCTGCGCAGCGAGATGCGGTACGCGTCACCGGCGTACACGCCGCCCAGCAGCGGCTCGACCAGCCGGTCCACGACCTCGCGGCCCATGCGCTCGGCCACCAACGCGCCGATCGCCACGTCCTCGCCGAGCTCGGCCGGCGGCAGCTTCTCGTCCCGCGCGACGCGCGCCAGACCCTCGGCGGAGAGCACGCCGGAGGCGGCCAGCGCGCCGAGATCGCCGGGCACGCCCATCATGTGCCCCGTCGGCAGCGGCCGCAGCACGCCACGGCTCCAGATCGCCGCGGTCGCCGACGGCGGCCGCAGGGCCTCGCCCAGACCCACCGCCCGCGCCAGGTCCACCGCCTCCGGGCGGCGCGCCAGCATCGACTCGGCCCCCAGGTCCACGGGCATGCCCGCGATCTCCCCGGCCAGCAGCTTGCCGCCGACCCGCCCCGAGGCCTCCAGGACGGTCACGCGTACCCCCCCTTCGAGCAGCCGGTGGGCTGCCGCCAGCCCGGAGATCCCGCCACCGATGACCACCACGTGCCGCGAAGGGGTGTGCGCTGCGCTCATGTGCCCACTGTCTCAAACCCCCGGTCGGCAGCCACCGGCAGCCCATTGACAGCACTGTGCGCCCCGCGAAGACTCGCGCGCACGAGTCGTCCCACCCGCCCCGACCGTTTACGGAGAACCCATGAACGACCGCATCCGGGATGTGTACATCGTCGACGCCGTCCGCACCCCGGTCGGCAAGTACGGCGGTGCCCTCGCCGGCGTGCGCCCCGACGACCTCGCCGCGCACGTCGTGCGCGCCCTGGTCGCGCGGGCCCCGCAGCTGGACCCGGCGCGGATCGACGACGTGGTCCTCGGCAACGCCAACGGCGCGGGGGAGGAGAACCGCAACGTCGCCCGCATGGCCGTCCTGCTGGCCGGCCTGCCCGTCCGCGTACCCGGCGCCACCGTCAACCGGCTGTGCGCCTCCGGCATGGAAGCCGTCGTCCAGGCCTACCGGGCCATCGCCCTCGGCGACGCCTCCGTGATGATCGCCGGCGGCGTCGAGTCGATGAGCCGCGCCCCCTGGGTGCTGCCCAAGCCCGAGCGCGGCTTCCCCGCCGGGCACCAGGACCTGTACTCGACCACGCTCGGCTGGCGCATGACCAACCCCGCCATGCCGCCGCGCTGGACGGTCTCCCTCGGCGAGGGTGCCGAACTCGTCGCCGACAAGCACGGCATCACGCGCGAGGAGCAGGACGCCTTCGCCCTGGCCAGCCACCGCAAGGCCGCCCGGGCCTGGCAGGACGGCGCCTTCGACGCCGAGGTCGTCCCGCTGCCCGAGGTGACCGCCACCCGCGACGAATCCATCCGCGACACCACCTCGCTCGAGGCGCTCGCCGCCCTCAAGCCCGCCTTCCGCAAGGACGGCGGCACCGTCACCGCCGGCAACTCCTCCCCCCTCAACGACGGCGCCGCCGCCCTGCTGCTGTGCGACGAGGAAGGCCTGCGCACCACCGGCCGCGAACCCCTCGCCCGCATCCGCGCCACCGCCGTCACCGGCATCGAGCCCGACCTGTACGGCCTCGGCCCCGTCGAGGCCGTACGCCGGGCCCTGGCCAAGGCCGGCCGCGGCTTCGCCGACCTGACGGACGTCGAACTCAACGAGGCCTTCGCCGCCCAGGCCCTGGGCTGCCTCGCCGAGTGGCCGGAACTCGACCCCCGCCTGGTCAACCCGCACGGCGGCGCCATCGCCCTCGGCCACCCCCTCGGCTGCTCCGGTGCCCGCCTGACCGGCACTCTCGCCCACCGCCTCGCCGCCGCCGGCACGGGCACGGGCCTGGCGGCCCTGTGCATCGGGGTGGGGCAGGGACAGGCGCTGGTCCTGGAACGCTGACCGGGCGGTACGGGGGATTTGACGGAATCGTCCATTCCTTGTGCGTGATCGGTAACAGAGCCATGTGGCAGGCGGGTCGAGGGTGATTCCTGGTGAAGACTCTGGCTTCCGTCCAGAGTCGATCACAGGGAGCACCATGAACAGTCCTGCCTGCACCAACCGCACGAGCCCCAGGACCCGCACGAGCCTCGGGGGCTGGAAGTCCACCGCCCTCGGGGCCGCGGCGGTCGCCGCGCTGCTGGGGACCATGACGGGTGAGGCGAGCGCGGCCGAAGGCCCCGGCACGGCGAACACGGTCGCCGCCTGCACCGCGGACGCCCTCACGGTCTCCGCCACCACGGAGCCCACGGACGACACCGAGGCCAGACACCTCCTGATCACCGCCCGGAACGTCGGCGACAAGGAGTGCGCCCTCTACCGCCATCCCCGCATACGGCTCGGTGCCGATGCCCGCACCACGGTCCCCGTGATCGAGGACAGCGACCCGGACCCGGGGGTGCCCGTCACCCTCGCCCCGGGCGCCAAGGCGTACGCCGCCCTGCTGGTCAGCGGGGGCGCCAGGGACGTGTACGAGGCGAAGAGCATCACGCTCGGCCTGCAGGGCCGCACGCCCGGCAGCACCACGAGCGAGCCGATCGACGTCCCCCTGCCCGTGGACACGCTGTACGCGGACGACGGGCAGCTCGTCACCTACTGGACGACCGCTTCCGGCTTCGCCCTGGACTTCATCATGTCGAAGTGACGCATCGCCCCGCCGCCTGCGGAACGGCGGGAATCGAACGGGAGGGGCGCTGCGGCGCGGGGTAGGTCAGCCGCATGACAGCGCCCGGTACGTCCCCGGACCAAAGATCGTCCCGCCCGCCGGGCGGGACGGTGCCGCCCTACACGGGGCTGGCCGCACGCCGGCCGCGCCACGCGCCCGTGCCGCTCGTGCTCGACCCCGACGCGGTCGAGCTCGGCGGGCCCGTCTTCGGCCGTGCCGACCTCGGGCCGTACGACGACGACCTGACGCGGCAGCACGCCGGCGAGCCGCTGGGGCAGCGCATCACCCTCCACGGCCGCGTCACCGACCGCCGCGGCCGGCCCGTGCGCGGGCAGCTCGTCGAGGTGTGGCAGGCCAACGCCGCCGGCCGCTACGCGCACCCCGCCGACCGCAACCCCGCGCCGCTCGACCCCCACTTCACCGGCGCCGGCCGCTGCCTGACCGACGCCGAGGGCCGCTACCGCTTCACCACCATTCGCCCCGGCCCCTACCCGGTGCCCGGGCCCGGCGACTGGTGGCGCCCGGCCCACGTGCACTTCTCCCTCTTCGGCACGGACTTCACCCAACGCCTGGTCACCCAGATGTACTTCACCGGCGACCCGCTGCTCGGCCAGGACGCGATCCTCGCCGCCGTGCCCGGCGAGGCCGCGCGCCGGCGTCTGCTGGCCGTGCCCGACCCGGCCGAGGAGTGCGGCTTCCGCTGGGACGTCGTCCTCGACGGGCCGTACGCCACCTGGCGCGAGGGGGAGGGCTGACATGCCGCTGCCGGTCACCCCGGGCCAGACCATCGGCCCGTTCTTCACGCTCGGCCTGTCCGTCCCCGACCGTCCCGGTGCGGTCCTGCTGCACGGGTACGTGTACGACGCGGACGGCGTGCCCGTGCCGGACGCGCTGCTGGAGTTCCGGCAGGCCGGACCCCACCTGGTCCGGGCGGCCACCGGCCCCGACGGGCACTACGGGGCGCGCACCTCGCTGCCCGGGGGCCGGCCGTACGCGGCGGTGTGCGTGTTCGCCCGCGGGATGCCGGGGCACCTGTTCACCCGGGCCTACTTCGGCGTACCGGACGGCGACGCGCTGCTGGACCGCCTGCCGTCCGGGCGGCGGGAGACGCTGCTGGCCGTGCGCGAGGCCGGGGACCGGTTCCGCTTCGACGTACGGCTCGGCGGCGCCGCCGAAACGGTCTTCCTCCGGCCGGTGCCCGGCCCGTAACGTGATCGACAAAGGACGAGGGGAGCGGCGATGACGCAGCGGCGGATGGTGGTCGTGGGCGGCGACGCGGCGGGCATGTCCGCCGCGTCACAGGCCCGCCGGCTCAAGGACCAAGGAGAGCTGACCATCACGGCGTTCGAGCGCGGCCGCTTCTCCTCGTACTCCGCCTGCGGCATCCCGTACTGGACGGGCGGGCTCGTCGACGGGCCCGGCGCCCTGGTCGCCCGCACGCCCGAGGAGCACCGCCGGCGCGGCGTCGACCTGCGCATGCGCACCGAGGTGACCGAGCTCGACCTGCCCGGACAGCGTGTCCGCGTCCGCGACCTGACCTCCGGTCAGGAGAGCTGGCACGGCTACGACGACCTGGTCCTGGCCACCGGCGCACGGCCGCTGCGCCCCCCGCTGGAGGGCATCGACGCGCCCGGGGTGCACGGGGTGCAGACCCTCGACGACGGGCAGGCGCTCCTCGCCGGGCTCGACGGGCCGGACGGGGGCCGGGCGGTCGTCATCGGTGCCGGCTACATCGGCGTCGAGATGGCGGAGGCCCTGCTGCGGCGCGGCTACGCGGTCACGGTCGTCGAGAAGGCGTCCCAGCCCATGTCCACGCTCGACCCCGACATGGGCGCGCTCGTACGCAAGGCGATGTGCGGCATGGGCATCGACGTGGTGACCGACACGGCCGTCACCGGCGTGTGCACCGGCCCCGACGGTCGGGTCGCGGCCGTGGCCACCGACGCCGGCGAGTACCCGGCCGACGTGGTCGTCCTCGGCCTCGGCGTCCGCCCCGAGACGTCCCTGGCGGACGCGGCCGGACTGCCGCTGGGGGAGTACGGCGGCCTGCTGACCGACCTCGCGATGCGGGTGCGCGGGCAGGGGAACGTCTGGGCCGGCGGCGACTGCGCCGAGGTCCTGGACCTGGTCTCCGGGCGCATGCGGCACATCGCGCTGGGCACGCACGCCAACAAGCACGGACAGGTCATCGGCACCAACGTCGGCGGCGGCTATGCCACGTTCCCGGGCGTGGTGGGCACCGCCGTCAGCAAGGTCTGCGACCTGGAGATCGCCCGCACGGGCCTGCTGGAGGCCCAGGCGAGCGCCGCGGGCCTGGCGTTCCACGCCGTCACCGTCGAATCCACCAGCCGCGCCGGCTACTACCCCGGCGCCGCATCGATGACGGTCAAAATGCTCGCCGAACGGCGGACGGGACGCCTGCTGGGCGTCCAGATCGTGGGCCGCGAGGGCGCCGCGAAACGCGTGGACGTGGCGGCGGTGGCACTGACGGCGGGCATGACGGTGGAACGGATGACGGCGCTGGACCTGGGCTACGCCCCACCGTTCTCCCCGGTGTGGGACCCGGTCCTGGTGGCGGCGCGGCGCGCCGCCGGCGCGGTGGCGGCGGGCTGAGCCCGGTGGCGGTGCGCCCCTGTGGGGCGCCGTGGATCCGTCGCCGGGGCTAGCGCGCCGTGCGCTCGTGGACGTACTCGACGAGGTGGGTCAGGGCGTCCGGGTCGGTGGACGGCATGACGCCGTGGCCCAGGTTGAAGACGTGGCCCTCCAGGTCGCGCGCCGCGGCCAGGACCTCGTCCGTCTTGGTCTCGACGGCCTCGCGGGGGGCGAAGAGCACGGTCGGGTCCAGGTTGCCCTGCAGGGCCTTGCCGGGGCCGATGCGGCGGGCGGCCTCGTCCAGGGGGACGCGCCAGTCGACGCCCACGACGTCCGCGCCGGCCTCGCCCATGAGGGCGAGCAGTTCGCCGGTGCCCACCCCGAAGTGGATGCGCGGGACGCCGTAGTCGGCGACGGAGGCGAAGACCTCGGAGGAGGCGGGCATGACGTAGCGGCGGTAGTCGGCGGGGGCCAGGGCGCCGGCCCAGGAGTCGAAGAGCTGGACGGCGCTGGCGCCGGCCTCGATCTGCACGCGCAGGAACGCCGAGGTGATGGCCGACAGGCGCCCGACGAGGTCGGCCCACAGCTGCGGGTCGCCGTACATCATGGCCTTGGTGCGCTCGTACGTCCGCGACGGGCCGCCCTCGATGAGGTAGCTGGCGAGGGTGAACGGCGCGCCGGCGAAGCCGATGAGCGGGGTGGCGCCGAGCTCGGCGGTGAGCATGCCGATGGCCTCGGTGACGTACGACACGTCGCCGGGCTCCAGCGGCCGCAGGCGTTCGAGGTCGGCGCGGGTGCGCACCGGGTCGGCCACGACGGGGCCGACGCCCGGCTTGATGTCGAGGTCGATGCCGATGGCCTTCAGCGGCACGACGATGTCGCTGAAGAAGATCGCCGCGTCGACGCCGTGCCGGCGCACCGGCTGCAGGGTGATCTCGGTGACCAGCTCCGGGCGCATGCACGACTCCAGCATCGGCACACCCTCGCGGACCTTGCGGTACTCCGGGAGCGAGCGGCCGGCCTGGCGCATGAACCACACCGGCGTGTGCGGCACCGGCTCACGCCGGCACGCCCGCAGGAAGGCCGAGTCGTGGGCCGCTTCGTGTGCCGCGGTGCGGCCGGTCTGCTGGTGGCTGCGCTCACTCATGCCCCAAATCTTCGCACGGGCCGAACGAGTGACCCGCCCGTGTGGGTGTCCTACCCGGAACCGCGCGCCCTTCCGCCTAGTCTTCCGGGCATGGCTGCGGCGCAGGGACACCTCTCGGACGGTCCGGACGACGCGGATGGGGAGGGCACCCCGTCCGTCTTCCGGCAGGCTGTCGCCGGGCTGCAAGCAGTACGCCTGCGGCCCGAGATCGAGCTGGACGCGACACCGCCGCCCCAGCGGCTCGCCCCGTATTCGTACGCGCTGGAGGCGGCGGTCGTCGTGGACGACGAGGAACTGGCGGACGGGCGGCTGATCCTGCTGCACGACCCCGCCGGGCACGAGGCGTGGGGCGGCACCTTCCGCCTGGTGACGCTGGTGCACGCGGAGCTGGAACCGGAGATGGCGGCCGATCCGCTGCTGCCGGAGGTGTGCTGGTCGTGGCTCACCGGCGCCCTGGAGGCGCGCCGGGTGCCGTACGTGGCGCCCAGCGGCACCGTCACGCGCGCCGGCTCCCACTACTTCGGGGGACTGCGCGAGCGGGAGCCGTCCACGCGCATCGAGATCCGGGCCTCGTGGTCGCCGGCTCCTTCGCCCGCCACGCGGCCGGGCGGCCAGGCCGGGGCGCGGGGCGCGGAGCCGGTGGCGCCGGACACCGGGGCGCATCTGGCGGCGTGGTGCGACCTGCTGTGCCAGATCGCGGGGCTGCCGCCGGGCGGCGGCCCGGAGGCGGGCATCGTGACGCTGCCGCAGCGCCGGGGGCCGCACCCCCGCTGAGCTCCCCCCACCCGCCCCTTCCGACCCGCCGGTCGCGCCTGCGACCGGCGGGTTTCGGTCATTCGGGTGACGAACACGATCGGGCAATCGTCTGTATTGCCCGAATTGTTACTCACCAATTCGTGATCATTCCCTAAAGCCGGGCGGTTCGGTTGCCGAAGCACCTTGTGACCCTTCCGATACGGAACGCCCCGGCTTATCCCCAAGTCGGCACCCGTCCCCGCCACTCCCCCCACCTGGAGGCCTGGTGTCCGTTCTCCTCGAGCAACCCGCTAGCCTCGCCTACCGCCCGAACAAACCGACGGCCATGGTCGTCGTCGCCGACCCCCGGGTCCGCTCCACGGTCACCCGCCATCTGTGGGCGTTGGGCGTGCGCGACGTGATCGAGGCGTCGTCCATCGCGGAGGCCCGGCCGCGCATCGGCAGTCCACGCGACATCTGTGTCGCCGATGTCCACCTTCCCGACGGCTCCGGCCTGACCCTGCTCTCCGAGACCCGCGCCGCAGGCTGGCCCAACGGGCTCGCCCTGTCCGCCGCCGACGACATCGGCGCCGTACGCAACGCCCTCGCCGGTGGCGTCAAGGGCTACGTCGTCACCGGCACCCGCACCAACCTCGGCGTGCCCGGTCGACCCGGCGCCGCCCCCATCGGCTCCGCCGCCGCGCGGATGCAGCGCCGCCCCCCGGGCGCCCCCGGGCACCCCGGCGGCTACCGCGAGCTCTCCGGACGCGAGGTGGAGGTGTTGCGGCTGGTTGCGGAGGGCCAGTCCAACAAGGCCATCGGCGTCTCCATGGGCCTGTCGGCGCTCACCGTCAAGAGCCACCTCGCCCGCATTGCCCGCAAGCTCGGCACCGGCGACCGGGCCGGCATGGTCGCCGTCGCCCTGCGCACCGGCATCATCCACTGAGTCCGCTGGGCCCGCTGGGCCTGCTGGGCCCTCTGAGTCCGCTGAGTCCGCTGAGTCCGCTGAGCCAACCGGGTCCGCCGGGCCCGCGCACAGCGGGCACCGAGGGTGCGCACAGCGCGCCACGAGACGGCCGCGCCCGTCGCCGGAACGTTCCGGCGACGGGCGCTTGCCATGCACAGATACCCTTGACCGGTGACCGACGCCCAAGAGACCGCAGCAGACACGACACTGCGAACCACCGGGGGCGGCCCCCCGGACGACGTCGAACCGGCGCCGATCCCCCTGCTGGAGCCGCGCGAGGGCATCCCCCCGGTGGTCGCCGACGCCGACGCCCTGGACCGGGTGGTCGCGGCCTTCGCCGCGGGCACCGGCCCCGTCGCCGTCGACGCCGAACGCGCCTCCGGCTACCGCTACGGCCAGCGCGCCTACCTCGTCCAGCTGCGCCGCGAAGGCGCCGGCACCGCCCTGATCGACCCCGTCGGCTGCCCCGACCTGACCGCCCTCGGCGAGGCCGTCGGCGACGCGGAGTGGGTGCTGCACGCCGCCACCCAGGACCTGCCGTGCCTGCGCGAGATAGGGATGACGCCGGCCCGGCTCTTCGACACCGAGCTCGCCGGCCGGCTCGCCGGCTTCGCCCGCGTCGGCCTCGGCGCCATGGTCGAGAACGTCCTGGGCTACGCCCTGGAGAAGGGCCACTCCGCCGTCGACTGGTCCACCCGCCCGCTGCCCGAACCGTGGCTGCGCTACGCCGCCCTCGACGTCGAACTCCTGGTCGACCTGCGTGACGCGCTGGAGGCGGAGCTCGAACGCCAGGGCAAGCTGGAGTGGGCCCGCCAGGAGTTCGACGCCATCGCCTCGGCACCGCCGGCCCCGCCCCGCAAGGACCCCTGGCGCCGCACCTCCGGCATGCACAAGGTGCGCCGGCGCCGGCAGATGGCCGTCGTGCGCGAGCTGTGGACCGTACGCGACCGGATCGCCCAGCGGCGCGACGTCTCCCCGGGCAAGGTGCTCGGCGACGCGGCCATCGTCGAGGCCGCCCTCGCCCTGCCGGCCACCGCGCAGGCGCTGGCGGCGCTGCCCGGCTTCGGGCACCGCACCAGCCGCAAGCAGCTGGAGCAGTGGATGGCCGCCGTGGAGCGGGCCCGCGCCCTGCCGGAGTCGGAGCTTCCGCAGCCGGGCCAGCCGCTGACCGGGCCGCCCCCGCCGCGCGCCTGGGCCGACAAGGACCCGGCCGCCGCGGCCCGCCTGGCCGCCGCCCGCACGGCCGTCTCCGAGCTGGCGGAACGGCTGTCCATGCCGCAGGAGAACCTGATCACGCCGGACACGGTGCGCAGGCTGTGCTGGGAGCCGCCGCGCGTGGTGACGGCGGAGGCCGTGGCGGAGATCCTCGTCGGGTACGGGGCGCGGCCGTGGCAGGTCGAGCAGGTGACCCCGGTCCTGGCGAAGGCGCTGGCGGCGCACTGAGCGCGCGCCGGCACGGCAAAGTCCTCGAACGCCGGACGGGCTGCAGCGCAGCCCGTCCGGCGTTCGCGTTGCGGGACCCGCCCCCGCCTCGTGGAATGTGACCTTCGACGCCCCGCCAGGGGGGCTGTGCAGTGTGGTTACCCGCAAGTAGCATGACGGTGTCAGCCCGCACCGCGGCGGAGCCGTATCGGCATGCCCGCGCGCAGCGATCCACCTGGAGGAGAGCCAACGTGCCTCGTACCGCTAGGGACGTCGTCTTCGTCGACGGCGTCCGCACCCCGTTCGGCAAGGCGGGCCCGAAGGGCATCTACCACGAGACCCGCGCCGACGACCTGGTCGTCAAGTGCATCCGGGAACTGCTGCGCCGCAACCCGGACCTGGACCCGGCCCGCATCGACGAGGTCGCCATCGCCGCGACCACGCAGATCGGCGACCAGGGGCTGACCCTGGGCCGCACCGCCGGCATCCTCGCGGGCCTGCCGCAGTCCGTGCCGGGCTACTCCATCGACCGCATGTGCGCCGGTGCGATGACCGCCGTGACGAGCGTGTCGGGCGGCGTGGCCCTCGGCGCGTACGACATCGCCCTCGCCGGCGGTGTCGAGCACATGGGTCGCCACCCCATGGGCGAGGGCGTCGACCCCAACCCGCGCTTCGTCTCCGAGAAGCTGGTGGACGAGTCGGCCCTGTTCATGGGCATGACCGCGGAGAACCTGCACGACCGCCTGCCGCACCTGACCAAGGAGCGCGCCGACGCGTACGCGGTGCGCAGCCAGGAGAAGGCCGCGAAGGCGTACGCCGACGGCAAGATCCAGGCCGACCTGGTGCCGATCTCCATCCGCCGCACGTCCCCCGAGGGCGGCGAGACGGGCTGGGGCCTGGCCACGGCGGACGAGCCGATGCGCCCGGGCACCACGCTGGAGAACCTGGCGAACCTCAAGACCCCCTTCCGTCCGCACGGCCGGGTCACCGCGGGCAACGCGGCCGGTCTCAACGACGGTGCCACCGCCTCCCTGATCGCCGCCGAGGACGTCGCGCGCGAGCTGGGCCTGCCGGTGAAGATGCGCCTGGTCTCCTACGCCTTCGCCGGCGTGGAGCCGGAGGTCATGGGCATCGGCCCGGTGCCGGCCACCGAGAAGGCGCTGGCCAAGGCCGGTCTGACGATCGACGACATCGGTCTCTTCGAGATCAACGAGGCCTTCGCCGTCCAGGTCCTGTCGCTGCTGGACCACTACGGCATCGCCGACGACGACCCGCGCGTCAACCAGTACGGCGGCGCCATCGCCTTCGGCCACCCGCTGGCCTCCTCCGGCGTCCGTCTGATGACGCAGCTGGCCCGCCAGTTCGAGGAGCAGCCGCACGTCCGCTACGGCATCACCTCGATGTGCGTCGGCTTCGGCATGGGCGGCACGGTCATCTGGGAGAACCCGCACTTCGACGGAGGCAACAAGTGAGCACCACCGCTGAGCTCCTGAAGGGCGCGGCCGAGCTGTTCCCCGACGAGGTCGTCACCCAGGCGCACGTGCGCCACCTCGACCTTCCGGGCGCGGGCCGCTTCGCGCTCATCACGCTGGACAACGGCCTGGACCACACCAAGCCGACCACCTTCGGCCCGCAGTCCCTCGCCAACCTCAACGCCGCGATCGACCAGGTCGAGGCGGAGGCGAAGGACGGCTCGATCGTCGGCGTCGGTATCACCGGCAAGCCGTTCATCTTCGCCGTCGGCGCCGACCTCAAGGGCGTCGAGCTGCTGAAGAAGCACGAGGAGGCCCTGGCCATCGGCAAGGGCGGCCACGACGTCTTCAAGCGCCTGTCCTCGCTGGCCGTGCCCACCTTCGCGTACTACAACGGTGCGGCCATGGGCGGCGGCGTCGAGGTCGGCCTGCACTGCACCTACCGCACCGTCTCCAAGGCGATCCCCGCCTTCTCCCTGCCCGAGGTCTTCCTGGGCCTCGTCCCGGGCTGGGGCGGCTGCACCCTGCTGCCGAACATCATCGGCGCGGACCGCGCGGTCTCGGTCATCATCGAGAACTCGCTCAACCAGAACCGCCAGCTCAAGGGCAAGCAGGTCTTCGAGCTCGGTATCGCCGACGCGCTCTTCGAGGGCGCGGACTTCCTGGAGCAGTCGCTGCTGTGGACGGCCTCCGTCCTCAAGGGCGACACCGAGGTCGTGCGGGCCGAGGTCGACCGCGGTGAGGCGTGGGACCGGGCCGTCGAGCGCGGCCGCGCCTTCGCCGACTCCAAGGTGCACGGCGCGGCCCCGGCCGCCTACCGGGCCCTCGACATCATCGCCGCCGCCAAGAACGGCGACCTGCGCCAGGGCTTCGACGCCGAGGACCAGGCCCTCGCGGACCTGATCATGGGCGGCGAGCTGCGCAGCGGCATCTACGCCTTCAACCTGGTGCAGAAGCGCGGCAAGCGCCCCGCCGGTGCCCCGGACAAGTCGCTGGCCCGCCCGGTCAACAAGGTCGGCGTCGTCGGCGCCGGCCTGATGGCCTCGCAGCTGGCGCTGCTGTTCGCCCGCCGTCTGGAGGTGCCGGTCGTGCTGACCGACATCGACCAGGAGCGCGTGGACAAGGGCGTCGCCTACGTCCACGGCGAGATCGACAAGCTGCTGCTCAAGGGCCGCATCAACCAGGACAAGGCCAACCGCCTCAAGGCCGCGGTGACCGGCTCCCTGGACAAGGCCGCCGCCTTCGGCGACGCCGACTTCGTCATCGAGGCCGTCTTCGAGGAGATGGGCGTCAAGCAGCAGGTGTTCGCGGAGGTCGAGGCGGTGGTCCCCGAGACCGCGATCCTCGCCACCAACACCTCCTCGCTGTCGGTGTCGGAGATGGCCTCCAAGCTCAAGCACCCCGAGCGGGTCGTGGGCTTCCACTTCTTCAACCCCGTCGCGATCCTGCCGCTGCTGGAGATCGTCCGCGGTGAGCGGACCGACGACGCCGCGCTGGCCACCGCCTTCGGCGTGGCCAAGAAGCTGAAGAAGACCGCGGTGCTGGTCAAGGACGCCCCGGCGTTCGTGGTCAACCGCATCCTGGTCCGCTTCATGGGCGAGATCCAGAACGTCATCGACGAGGGCACCCCGGTCGCGGTGGCCGAGAAGGCCGTCGAGCCGCTCGGTCTGCCGATGTCGCCGCTGGTGCTGCTGGAGCTGGTCGGCCCGGCGATCGGCCTGCACGTCTCCGAGACGCTGGCCGGCGCGTTCCCCGACCGCTTCAAGGTCTCCCCGAACCTCGCGGCCGTGGTCAAGGCCGGCAAGCGCGGCTTCTACGTCTACGACTCCGGCAAGCCGGAGCTGGACCCCGAGGTGGCGGCGCTGCTGCAGCAGGGCGACGTCGTCCTGACCGAGGAGCAGGTCCGCAACCGCGTCATGGACGCGGTCGCCGAGGAGATCGGCCTGATGCTGCAGGAGGGCGTCGTCGCCGAGTCGCAGGACATCGACCTGTGCCTGATCACCGGCGCCGGCTGGCCCTTCCACCTGGGCGGCGTCACGCCGTACCTGGACCGTGAGGGCGTCTCCGAGCGCGTGAACGGCAAGCGCTTCCTGCCGCA
The DNA here is from genome assembly GCF_040675615.1 of Streptomyces sp. NPDC049585. Taxonomy (NCBI): domain Bacteria; kingdom Bacillati; phylum Actinomycetota; class Actinomycetes; order Kitasatosporales; family Streptomycetaceae; genus Streptomyces; species Streptomyces sp. NPDC049585. The sequence goes on from NZ_JBFAPE010000003.1 coordinate 24,424, forward strand.
GGGCGTGGCGAGCGTCCCGGCGTAGCCGAAGTGGTACCCGGACGGGGCCCGGTCGCGCGGCGACCGGGCCCCGTCCCGTACCGGAACACTGGTGAGGCCCCGCGGTCGGGGGGACGCCGCGGGGCCTCACCGCGTTCAACGGGTGGGCGAATGGGTTGGTTCCCGCACTTCTGCGGCAGTATGGCGGGTGGGGGGTGATGGGCGTGCGAGAGCGGCCGGAAGCGAAGCGCAGCGCCAACGGGAGGGTCTACGACCCGGACAGGCTCTTCCTGCCACCCGACGACGACCTCGCCCCGAACCGGCCGGGCGAGACGCTGCGCGCCCGGCTGGAGGCCTCGCGCCGCGGCCGGCTGTCCCTGGCCCTGGCCCGGCTGCTGGGCCGGCGGCCGGTGGAGGACTCCTGGCGCAGGTCGCTGGCCGCCGAAGTGCGGGTCGGGGCACAACTGGAGGGGCTCACCCCGGGCGGCTGGGAGGTCGTGCACTCCCTCGTGCTGCCCGGGGACGCCGTCATCCCGCACCTGCTGATCGGCCCCGGCGGCGTCTTCTGCGTCCAGACCGAGCCCGTGCCGGCGACGCACGTCGAGGTGGGCGAGGACGAGGTACGGGTGGGGCGCGAGCGGCAGCCGCGCCCCTGCGTACGGCGGGCCCGGCGCGGCGCGCAGCGCTGCGCCCCGGTGCTCTCGCGCTGCTGCGGCTACCCGGTGCCGGTGCGGGCCGTGCTGGTGCTGGCCGGAGCGGCCGAGGCCCGGGTGACGCCGGCGCTGCGCGACGTACGGGTGCTGCGCGAGGACGAGGTGGCGGCCGGCCTGGGAACCCTGGGCGGGGTGTTGCGCCCGGACCGGGTGGACCGGATCCACACCGTGGCACGCAACCGCCGGGTGTGGTTCGCCGCCTGAAGAGGTGGAGCCCGCATATTCCGCTTGTGGCAGACTCGGCCCGAAATCGAGTAAGAGATCCAGCGATGGATGTTCGGGCGAGGGCAGGTTCAACCGGTGGTGGCAGAACAGGGCAGTGCGCACGGCCGAAACCACTCCACCGGCTCGCGCGGCCGGCGTGCCCGGCCCCGTACGGACCCGCCCGCGCTGCGACGGCTGAAACGGTTCGCCTCGCTGGGCCTCTGGAAGCGCCTCAAGCCCGCCTACCCCCGCCCGGGGAAGAAGGGCTTCCGCCGCTGGGTGCCGTCGTGGCGTCAGACGCTGGGGCTCCTCGGCTCCTTCGCCGGCACCGCGATCACCCTTTTCGGCATCCTCTACGCGACCACGGACATACCCGACGATCTCAACGCCTTCGCCACCCAGCAGGACAACGTCTACTACTGGGCCGACGGCACCGAGATGGCCCGCACCGGCCCCGTCGACCGCCAGGACACCACCCTGGAGAAGATCCCGGAGAAGGTCCGCTGGGCTGCCCTCGCCGCGGAGAACGAGACGTTCTACTCCGACGACGGCGTCTCCGTCAGCGGCATGACCCGCGCCGCCACCCGCATGCTCACCGGCGGCGACACCCAGGGCGGCTCCACCATCACCCAGCAGTACGTCAAGAACGCCTACCTCAACCAGCGGCAGACGCTCACCCGCAAGCTCACCGAGATGATCATCGCGATCAAGCTCGACGACAAGCTGAGCAAGAACGACATCCTCCAGGGCTACCTCAACACCAGCTGGTACGGGCGCGGCAGCTACGGCATCCAGCGCGCCGCCCACGCCTACTACGGCAAGGACGTCTCCCAGCTCAACCCCAGCGAGGGCGCCTTCCTCGCCTCCCTCCTCAAGGGAGCCGCCCTGTACGACCCGGCCATGGGCCCGAAGAACCACGAGCGCGCCGTCGAGCGCTGGAAGTGGATCCTCGACCGCATGGTCGCCATCGGCAAACTCTCGCCCGCCGAGCGCGCCGGCTACACCACCTTCCCCGAGCCCAGGACACCACCCAAGCCGAAGGGGCTCACCGGCCAGGTCGGCTACCTCGTCGACACCGCCCGCGCCTACGTCAGCGCCCACAGCGACGTCTCCGACGCCGAATTCGACCTCGGCGGCTACCAGATCCGCACCACCTTCGAGAAGCCCAAGGTCGAGGCGCTGGACAAGGCGGTGGCCGCGGTGCGCGAGAAGCTCGACCCCGCCAACCGCGAGATCGACCGCGACGTGCGCATCGGCGCCGCCTCCGTCACCACCGACGGGCGCATCGTCGCCCTCCAGGGCGGACCGGACTACCTCAAGCAGGGCTTCAACGATGCCAACTCCACCGTCGTCCCGGCCGGCACCGCCTTCGCCCCCTTCGTCTATGCCTCCGCCCTCACCAACGGCATCCAGCGCGAACGCGGTGCCACCCGCACCCCCGTGACCCCCGCCACCGTCTACGACGGCAACGACAAGATCGCCGTGCGCACGCCCGAGGGCCCCTACTGGGACCGCTCCGGCAAGATCGTCAAGGCGCGCAACGACGACGGCAGGTCATGGGGGAAGATCTCCCTGAAGGAAGCGGTCGCCCAGTCCGTGAACTCCCCGATCATGCAGCTCGGCATGGATGTGGGACTCGACCGCGTCAGCCGCACCGCCGTCCAGGCCGGACTGCTTCCCGAGAGCCTCGGCCCCCAGGTGCCCGCCTTCTCCTTGGGCACCACCCGCCCCAGCGCCATCCGCATGGCCAGCGCCTACGCCACGTTCGCCGGCAAGGGGATGCACACCGAGCCGTACTCCGTCTCCGCGCTCAGCCGCAACGGCGACCCGGTGCCCGTGGAGAAGCCCGCCGCCCAGCGCGCCCTGACCGCCGGCGCGGCCGGGGCCGTCGACGACGCCCTGCACGAGTCCGTCCAGCGCGGCAGCGCGGTCGCCGCCAAGGCCGCCGGCCCCGGAGCGGCCGGCAAGAGCGGCACCGGCCCGGACAACAAGTCGGCCTGGTTCGCCGGCTACCGCGGCACCGTCGCCACCGCCGTCTCCCTCTCCCGCATCGACCCCAAGAGCCAGGAGCTGCTGCCCCTGGACGGGCTGGGCGGCGTCAAGGCCGCCCAGGGCAGCCCTTACCCGCTGCAGATCTGGACGGCCTACATGGGCACGTCGTAGGGACTGCCGCAGGGCCTGCCGCAGGGCTCGCCGGGGCGGTCTATTTCAGGAACGTCTTCCAGTCCGGCGCCTGCGCCGGATCCAGGGTGCGCAGCTTCGCGAGGACCTTCGGGTCCTGGGCGTCCATCCAGTCGGCGACCTGCCGGAAGGACACGCAGCGCACCCCGTCCCGCTTGCACACCGACTTCATGACGTCCTCCACGGCCTTCATGTAGATGCCGTCGTTCCAGTCCTCGAAGTGGTTGCCGATGAACAGGGGCGCCCGGCTGCCGTTGTAGACGCGCTCGAAACCGTTGAGGTAGCCGTCCCGCGTCAGCTTCCGCCACTCGTCGTACTTCGCCGGATCGCCCTTGGTGTTGTCACCGGACTGGTTGAAGAGGAAGTTGAAGTCCATGGACAGGACCTGCTTGTCGCTCTTGGGGTAGGGCAGCAGCTGCAGCGGGAAGTTCCACATGCCGTCGACCTTCGACGGCCACAGCTGGAAGTCGCCGGGCGAGCTCGCGTCGTAGCGCCAGCCGAACTCCTTGGCCGCCGTCAGCAGGTTCTTCTGCCCCTCCAGGCACGGCGCGCGGCCGCCCACCAGTTCCTTCTTGTAGTCGAAGGGCAGCGGGGGCAGGTCCTTGTAGCCGGTGTTCGTCTTCCAGTTCTCCACGAACGCGTACGACTGCTCGATCTCGCTCTTCCACTCCTGCGGGCTCCAGTCCCCGCCGCCCTTGGCGCCGCAGAAGTGCCCGTTGAAGTGGGTGCCTATCTCGTTGCCGGCGAGCCAGGCCGTGCGCAGCTGCCCCAGGGTGTCCTTGATGTGCTCGTCGGTCGCGTACGATATCGCCGCCTCGCCGGGCTTGTGCTGCGGCGGCTTGTACAGCGTCGCCTTCGACTTCGGCAGCAGGTACATGCCGGTCAGGAAGAACGTCATCTGTGCGTTGTTCGCCTTGGCGATCCGGCTGAAGTGCGAGAAGAGGTGGTCGTCGCCCTCCAGCGCGCCGTCCCACGAGAACACCACGAACTGCGGGGGCTTCTCGCCGGGCTTGAGCTTCTCCGGCTTGGGCACGTTCGGCTGCGGACCGGTGTAGGACGTCGACCCGTCGCCGAGGACGTGGACCTTGCCGTCCCAGACCTCCTCCGGCTTCTTGCCGCCGTTGGCCTCGCTGTTCGCCCCGGCCTGCGCGGAGGCCGACGCCCCCGCCGCGCGCGCACCGTCCCCGTCGCCGTCACCGCGCATCAGGCCGACCACCAGGGCCGTCACGACGCACAGGGAGCCCAGAGCCGTCGGGACGTAGACAGACCTCTTCAGCAACTTCGCACTCCCTGGCGACGGTACAGGTGTTCAGGCCGCCAGTATCACAGGCCGGTCCGACAACTCCGCAGGGAAGGGTGGTCCGCGGCCACGGTGCCCGAGCCGAGGGCGATCACGGTTCCGGCGGGCCGACCGCCCGCACCCGCCTGATCAGCCCGGACCGGGACCGCAATCGCCGGACGCCTGCTTCGCGGCACGGCGGTACTCGGCGTTGATGCGCTGGGCCTCCTCGAGCTGGTCCTCAAGGATGACGATGCGGCAGGCGGCCTCGATCGGGGTTCCCCTGTCGACGAGCTCGCGGGCGCGGGCGGCGATCCGCAGCTGGTAGCGGGAGTACCGGCGATGTCCGCCTTCCGAGCGCAGCGGAGTGATCAGACGAGCCTCACCGATGGCACGCAGGAAGGCAGGGGTCGTGCCGAGCATTGCGGCGGCCCGGCCCATGGTGTACGCGGGGTAGTCGTCGTCGTCCAGGCGGTCGCTGAGTGGAATGTCTGCTGTCATGTCACCTCGTTGTGCAACGCGTCGAAGGGCCCCGGCGCCGTACGGCACCAGGGCCCCGCAGGGAATTCAACACCATCCGGCGACCCCCACATGGCGCCGCCCCTCTTGTCCCGGCTGCGGGCGGCGAGGAGACGGAACGACGACAAGGGCCCTGCCGACGTGGGTCGGCAGGGCCCTTGCCGGGTCCCTGATGGCGGTTTTCCGCCTGCTCACGCCTCCGGTGGGACGATGCCCCCGAACAGCGTCGACGCGGCTTCGAGCGGGGTGGGGACACCCGCGGGGGCGGCCTCGGGGTGTTCGTGGCAGGTGAAGCCGAGACGGGTCATGGCCCGGACGACCTCGCCGCTGGTGAAGTCGCGGCGGTCCTGCCGGGTGATGACCTGGCCCACTTGCTTGACCGGGTAGCGGCGGCGGCCGATGGTCACGGACTCACCCGTGACGGTCTCGGGCGTGACGCCCTTCATCGAGGCCATCACCCCGCTCTTGGTCAGATCGAACGGGTACCGGGCGATGACACAGCGCATGATGCCTCACAGGGGAAGAAGTACGGCGGGCTGACCTGGCGAGAGGGACGGTCCGGCGAGGACGTCACGGAGACGGGGTGTGGGCACGCTTCATGCGGAACCTTCCTCGGCGAGGCGCGCAGCAAGGAATTCCCGCAGCGGATGAGCGGCGCAGAGAATCTCGAGAGACGAGCCGGATGCGAAGGGGGCCGAGCCTGAGTGGGGGGAATGCGGCACCCGTCGCCGGATGCGGTGGAGCCTTTCCGGCTTTCCGCCACACGCCCCGAAAAGCAGCGAGCCGGGACCCGCACCCCAGAGGTGCGGGCCCCAGCTGCGAAGTGATGCGTCAGCGCCGATGTCAGACGAGAACGATGTTCTCGGCCGTCGGGCCCTTCTGGCCCTGCGCGATGTCGAACGACACCTTCTGGCCTTCCAGCAGCTCGCGGAAGCCCTGGGCGGAGATGTTCGAGTAGTGGGCGAAGACGTCGGCGCCGCCGCCGTCCTGCTCGATGAAGCCGAAGCCCTTTTCCGCGTTGAACCACTTCACGGTGCCGGTAGCCATGTCATTTCTCCTTGGGAGACGGTGTCAGGAAATCACCCTGTGTGAATTCCATGTCGCCGTGATGATCACCCTGTCGGAAATGAACCTTCTGGCAACCACACCTGCAACTGCGTCGACAGTAGCACGGTGCGATCGGCCCTGCAGGGTAAATAATTCCGCTCCGGTCGGCGGTCGAGGAATACTCGCCGGGCCCCACACCTATTCCTCATGTCACGGGAACAGATATTGGCCCCCGCGGGGGCGGCCTTTTCTGCCGCGCACCTCGTTGTCGGGAGGTCGTGCTCCTTCCGGCCGGAGACGGTGCCCTGGCGGTGGTCAGCCCCCTCTGGTGATCACCGGCTTGCGGGTCCCCCCCCGGACAGCACGCCCGGGGGTGCACGCCCCGCGAGGGCCCGAGCGGTCCGTGCCGGCAACGCCGCTCCGGGGACCCGGCCCGTGGACTCACTCTCCCGGGTGTATGCGCAGGAGAACTTCGTTCGTCACCCTTGAAGGAAATCTGTCGTGGCAACCGTAGACATTCGCTCGCCGTGGAGCTACCGTTTTCCTTGTACCCAGGAAGTCAACGTGGGCACGGCAGAGACGAACTGCCGTGCGAGCAGGTCAAGTAGTAGGACAACCGCGCAACCGAAAGTAAGGAGCGATCAGCCGCCATCAGGATCGCCCGGGCGAGGAAGAGGAAGGTGTCCGCCCGGGTACCGCAGGCCCCGGATTGGAAGGTGGTCCCCGGTCACGCATCCGCGATCCCCGCAGCCCCGCCCTCCCAGGCGGTCCCTGCGGACAAAGAAGGCCGGCGCAGTAGGCCGGTAGATGGTGTTGAAAGCTCGGGGCCCGGGTGCCGTACGGCACCCGGGCCCCCCGACGCGTCCTCCGGAAGAAGAGGTCTATGCCCCCTCGCAGTACCCGCCCCGTCGACAACCTCGACGACGACGACTATCCCGCCTACACCATGGGCCGGGCCGCCGACATGCTCGGCACCACCCCCGCCTTCCTCCGCGCCCTCGGCGAACACCGCCTGATCACCCCGCTGCGCTCCGAGGGCGGCCACCGCCGCTACTCCCGCTACCAGCTGCGCATCGCCGCCCGAGCCCGCGAACTCGTCGACCAGGGCACCCCGATCGAGGCCGCCTGCCGCATCGTCATCCTCGAAGACCAACTCGAGGAAGCCCAGCGCATCAACGAGCACCTGCGCGCCCAACGCACCGAGCCGCAGCCGAAGAGCGCACCCTGAGTGCCGCCGCCGACGCTGCGCGCTCCCGGCTACGGGCGTCGTAGGCGCGGGAGCGGGCAGTAGCGCTCGCCACCTTCGGCGGCAACGGTCGGCCCGGGCGCGATCTCCGTGAAACCCGCGTCGTGCACCACCGGCAGCCCGCTCGTCATCAGCTCCGCCCACCGGTCCGCATCCGCCGTGCGCACCGACAGCGCGAAGCCGTCCGCGCGCCACGCGGCGCGTGCCGCGTCGTCCAGCGCCCACCACGCCAGCTGCGCACCGTGCCCCGCCTGGGCCATCGCCTTGCCCGCCGACATCTCCAGCGCCGGGTTCAGCCACAGCACCGGGCGGTGCGCGTCCGGCGGGGCCACCGGGTCCGCGTCCGCCAGCTCCGTGCCCGAGACCTGCAGCTTGACCAGCTCCTTGGGCCAGCCGTCCAGCGGCACCGGCGGGAAGACCCGCACCTCGGCCGCCTCGCCGTGCACCGTGATGCCCGGCAGTGCCGACGCCTTGCGCCACTCCGCCCCGCGCGCCCGCCGCACCACCTTGCGGATCCGGGTGTCCTGCCAGTTCCGCACGGCCTGCGCCCACTCGCCGTCCGGCTCGGTCGCCCGCTCGTCCGCCAGCAGCACCAGCACGGCCCGCGCCGCGGTCTGCAGCGCGTCGGTACGGGCCGGGGGAGCGGTCTTCTCGATCCGCACCACCAGCGGCAGCACGTACTGCGGGGCGTCGTCGCGCGGATCCTCGGGGACATCGGTGCCGGTCATCGCTCCAGTCTGCCAGCCGGCCCGGGCGGGTTACGGTGTGGGCCATGAGACTGGAGGGGGTGGGGCGCCGTCACCGGACCGGCGGCCCCTGGATCGTGCGGGACGTCGCCCTCGACGTGCCGGCGGGAGCACTGATACGGATTCACGGCGCCAACGGCAGCGGCAAGTCCACCCTGCTCCGCCTGATCGCCGGCATCGACACACCCAGCACCGGCCGCATCACCGGCCGGCCGCCCACCGCGTACGTACCCGAACGCTTCCCCCCGGCCCTGCCGTTCACGGCCGCCGGCTACCTCACGGCCATGGGCCGCGTCCACGGACTGCGCCGTGGTGCGGCCGAGCGGGCCGGTCGCATCTGGCTGGAACGCCTGGGCGCCGGGCCGTACGCCGACACCCCGCTCGGCGAACTGTCCAAGGGCAGCAGCCAGAAGGTCGCCGTGGCCCAGGGACTGCTCGCCCCGCCCGGCGGCCTGCTCGTCCTCGACGAGGCCTGGACCGGCCTCGACCCCACCTCCCGCGAGGTCCTGGACCGCACGGTGACCGAACGCGTCGCCGAGGGCACCGCCGTGGTCTTCGTCGACCACGACCCGCACCGGCTCGCGGGCCGCCCCGACGCCGTGTACGAGGTGGTGGGCGGACGGGTGCAGCGGTCGGCCGTCCCCCTCGACGAGCGACCGCGGGTACGGGTGGAGGTCCAGGGGGCGCCCGGTCTCCCGCTGCCGGACGGCCTCCCCGGAGACCCGCAGACCCACGGCCACCGGCTCACCGTTGCGGCCGAACACTCCGACGCGCTGCTGCACGCCCTCCTGACGGCCCGGCCGTCGTGGCACATCCGCAGCGTGACGCCGGTGGAGAAGGAAGAACGCCCGTGACGGCACTGATCGGCTATCAGGCCGCCCTCCTGCTGCGCTCGCACCGGTGGCTGCCGCCCCTGCTGCTGTACGCCGCCTTCGTCGCCATCGGCGTCCGCACCGGGGAGCCGGTCCTCGACGCCTACGGCTGGGCGGCCACGGCCCTGGTGCCGGTGGGCGCATGGCTGGTCCGCGTGTGCGTCACCGGCGAACCCGACGCGGCCCGCGACTGCGTCGCGGCCGCGTTCGGCCCCCGCCGCGCGCACCTCGCCGCGATCCTCACCGCACTGGGCGCGACGGTGCTCCTGGGCACGGTCGGCACGGCAGCCGTCGCCCTGATCGGCGACCCGCACAGCGCCGACCACCGGGTGGCGGTGCCGGCCGGGCCGGCGGCAGCCGCAGGCCTGCTCACGGCCCTGACCTGCGCCCTGCTCGGCGCGGCCGCAGGAGCCCTGTGCAACCGCCCGCTGCTGCGCAGCACGGGCAGGGCGGTGCCGGCGACGATGCTGGCCGTCTTCGCGGTGCTGTTCGCGGGCGCCTCCCCGGCGAGGGCGGCGGTGACGGGACTCGTCACGGGCTCCCACGACGGGGTGGTACGGATGCCGGTGCCGGCCCTGGGCGGTGCGGTGGTCGTTGCCGCGGTGGCGACGGGCGTCGCGTGCGCGGCGAGCGGGCGGCGCCGGGGGTGAGACGTCCCGCAGATGCGCTGCCGCGGGGTGGGCACGAACCGGCCGGCATCAGGCGACGGCTTCCGCCAGCAGCTCCACGAAACGTGCCGCCGCCCCCGTCAGTTCCACTCGCGTGAACGCCGCCAGCTCGCGGCGCCACGCCGGGTCGACCGGGACCGTCGCCGTGCCCGGTGTCGTGGCCGCCAGGTGGGTCGGGGCCGCGACGATGCCGACCCCGGCCGCCGCCATGCGGACCGCCGTCGAGGAGTGCTCGGTCTCCAGTGCCGTTCGCGGGGCGAAACCGGCCCGTGCGCACACCACGTCCAGCCAGCGCCGTCCCTCCACCAGGGGTTCGAGCGCGCAGCGCACCCACAGGCGGTCGGCGAGGGCGGGGAGAGGAACGGGGTGCGGGCGTCCGGTCAGGGGGTCGTCGACGGAGGTGACGACGACGATGTGCTCCTCGCCGACCGCAACGACCGGGCCGTGCCAGTCGTGCGGCCGGGGGCCGACGGCGAGGTCGGCGACGCCGCGTTCGACGCCGTCGCGCAGGTCCTCGGAGGTCACGTACTCGTGCAGGTGCAGCCGTACGCCCGGGACCTCGCGCCCCCAGCGGGCCAGGACCGGCGGCAGGACGCCGACGGCCAGCGCGTGCAGCGTGGCGACGTGCAGTTCGCCGCCCTCGGCGCCGGCGGCGGCGCGGGCGGCGCGTCTGGCCTGGCCGGCGCTGCGGACGGCGCGTTCGGCGTGGGGGAGGTAGGCGCGGCCCATGGGGGTCGGCCGGACGCCGTGCGCGAGGCGTTCCAGCAGCGGGCCGCCGGTCTCGCGTTCGAGCGCCTTGATCTGGTGGGAGAGCGCGGACTGACTGACGTTCAGGCGCTCGGCGGCCCGGGTGAAGGACTGCTCCTCGACCACCGTGACGAGGTATTCCATCTGCCGCAGGCTCACCGCAGGCCCCCCATGAACAGCCTTCATCGAACCGATCGAAACATTGCGTTGGACTCATGATCCCCGACGGCCGGAAGGTGAGGGCATGGATGAGACCGACGTCATCGTCATCGGCGGCGGCACGGGCGGCTACAGCACCGCCCTGCGCGCCGCGGCCCTGGGCCTGGAGGTGGTCCTCGCCGAACGCGACCTGGTGGGCGGCACCTGCCTGCACCGCGGCTGCATACCGAGCAAGGCGATGCTGCACGCCGCCGAGCTCGTCGACGGGATCGCCGAGGCGCGCGAGCGCTGGGGCGTACGGGCCCGGCTCGACGGGATCGACTGGGATGCCCTGACGGCGACCCGGGACGACATCGTGCGCCGCAACCACCGCGGCGTCGAGGGCCACCTCGCCCACGCCGGCGTCCGCGTCGTCCGCGGCTCGGCCGCCCTCACCGGCACCCGCACCGTCCGCGTCACCACCGCCGGGGCGGTGCAGGAGTACCGCGCCCGGCGCGGGATCGTGCTGGCCACCGGTTCGCGGCCGCGCCCGCTGCCGGGCCTGCGGCCCGACGGGCAGCGCGTCGTCACCAGCGACGACGCGCTGTTCGCCCCCGGTCTGCCCGGCTCGGTGCTGGTGCTGGGCGGCGGGGCGATCGGCATCGAGTACGCCTCGCTGCACCGCTCGACCGGATCCGCGGTGACCCTGGTGGAGGCGGCCGACCGGCTGCTGCCACTGGAGGACGCCGACGTGGGCCGCCACCTGGCGCGCGGCCTGAAGAAGCGGGGCATCGAGGTGCACACCGGCGCCCGGCTGGAGGATGTGCGCTCGCACGAGGACGGCGTACGGGCGACCCTGCGCACCGCCCGCGGCGCCGTCCACGAGCTGCGCGCCGACCGGCTGCTGGTGGCCGTCGGGCGCGAGCCCGTCACCGACGGGCTCGACCTGGCGGCGGCCGGACTGGCCACGGACGCCCGCGGGTTCGTCGCCCCCGCCGACTGGGCGCGCCTGGAGACGGCCGTGCCCGGCATCCATGTGGTGGGCGACCTGCTCCCGCCGCCCTCGCCGGGCCTGGCTCATGCCTCCTTCGCCGAGGGGTTGCTCGTCGCCGAGACACTCGCCGGACAGACCCCCGGCCCGGTGGACTACCCGGCCGTACCGCGCGTGACGTATTCCAGCCCGCAGACCGCCTCGGTCGGCCTGACCGAGCACGGTGCCCGCGAGGCGGGCCACGACGTGGTGTGCTCCACCATGCCGCTGACCGCCGTCGCCAAGGGCATGGTCCACGGGCAGGGCGGCATGGTGAAGGTCGTCGCCGAACGCGGCGGCCGGGTCCTGGGCGTGCACCTGGTGGGCCCGCACGTCTCGGAGATGATCGCCGAGAGCCAGCTGGTCGTCGGCTGGGAAGCGGAGGCATCCGACGTGGCCCGCCACATCCACCCGCACCCCACCCTCTCCGAGGCCGTCGGCGAGGTCATGCTCACCCTGGCCGGGCGCGGGCTGCACCAGCAGCGCACCTGACGGCGCGTCGGAAAACCGGTGGCTCCGCACGGCGGCCCGCCCCTACCGTGACCGGGCCGCCCACCGGAAGGAACCCCATGAGCGAACTGGTCGTCCGCGCCCTCACCGAGCACGACACCGCCCTGTTCACCACCCTGCCCGACCCCGGCCTCGTCGGCCGGGCCGCCTTCGGCCACCGCTACCTCCCGCGCCACGAGGGCGGCGAGTACCGCCCCGAGTGGACGTGGGTGGCCCTGCGCGACGGGGCCGTCGTCGCCCGCGCCGCCTGGTGGGCGGGGCCCGACGACACCGCACCCAAGGCGCTGGACTGGTTCGACTTCGCCGACGGCGAGCAGGACGCCGGCGCCCTGCTGCTGCGCAGCGCCCCCTTCCGCGCCGAGTACGCCCTGCTCGTCCCGCCCGGCTGGCGGGAGCTTTCGGACGTACGGGCCGCCGCGCGGGCCCGTATCGACGCGGCGGTCGCGGCCGGCCTGAAGCCGCTGGTCGAGCGGTACCGCTACGAGTGGACGCCGTCCTGCGGACTGCCGGAGCAGCCCGGCCGGCTCCTCTTCCGGCCCGAACCGGACGACGCCGTCGTACGCGACGTGCTGCGCCGCACCATGCACGGCACGCTGGACGCCCACGACACCAGGAACATCGCCGAACACGGCATCGAGGCCGCCCTCGACGAGGCCATGGGGATCTGGAACTGGATGCCCTCGCCCCGCGCCTGGTGGCGCCTGGCCCACACCCCGGCCGGCGAGGTCGTCGGCCTGCACATCCCCGCGCACAATCCCGTGAGCCCCTGCATCGCCTACGTCGGCGTCGTCCCCGAGCACCGCGGCCGCGGCTACGCCTACGACCTGCTCGCCGCCTGCACCCACGACCTGGCCGCCCACGGCGCCGAGAAGATCGCCGCCGCCACCGACCAGGGCAACCACCCGATGGCCGCCACCTTCGCCCGCGCCGGCTACCCCGTCACGCAGGAGCGCATCGACCTCGTTCCCTGAGATCTCGTTCCTTGAGATCTCGTTCCCTGAGATCTCGTCCCCTGAGACCTCGTTCCCTGAAGCCGGTCCCGGGCGGCACCATGGAGGGGATCGCCGCCGCAGGACGCCGGAGGGAGCCGTCGTGCTGTTCGAGGTGTGGGCGCCCGGGGCCGGCGCCGTGGACGTGCTGGCCGACGGCCGCCGCTATGCCATGGAGCCCGACCCCGGCCGCGCCGGCTGGTGGCGCCGCGAGGCGCCGACCGCCGACGGCAGCCGCTACGGCTTCGCGCTCGACGGCGGGCCCGTGCGCCCCGACCCGCGCTCGCGCCGCCAACCCGACGGGCCCGACGGGCTCAGCGCCGTCGTCGACGTCTGCCGCTTCCCCTGGCGGGAGCGGCCGGGCGGGTGGGGCGGCCGCCCACTGCCCGGGGCCGTCCTCTACGAGCTGCACGTGGGCACCTTCACCCGCGAGGGCACCTTCGCCGCGGCCGCCGCCCGCCTGCCGCACCTGGCCGATCTCGGCGTCACCCACGTCGAGCTCATGCCCGTGTGCCCCTTCCCCGGCACCCACGGCTGGGGGTACGACGGCGTGGCACCCTGGGCCGTGCACGAACCGTACGGCGGGCCGCACGGGCTGGTGCGCTTCGTCGACGCCGCCCACGACCTGGGCCTGGGCGTGGTCCTGGACGTCGTGCACAACCACGTCGGCCCCTCCGGCAACCACCTGCCCGCCTACGGCCCGTACTTCACCGACACCCACCACACCCCCTGGGGCGCCGCCGTCAACCTGGATGCGCCCGGCTCCGACGAGGTGCGCGCCTACCTCACCGGCAGCGCACTCGCCTGGCTGCGCGACTACCGCCTCGACGGGCTGCGCCTGGACGCCGTCCACGCCCTGCACGACACACGCCCGAAGCACTTCCTCGCCGAACTCTCCGGCGCCGTCGACGCACTGGCCGCCCGCCTGGGCCGGCCGCTGTTCCTCGTCGCCGAGTCCGACCTCAACGACCCGCTGACCACCACCCCCCGCCCGGCCGGCGGCCTGGGCCTGCACGCCCAGTGGAACGACGACTTCCACCACGCCCTGCACACCGCGCTCACCGGCGAGTCCCAGGGCTACTACGCCGACTTCGCCGCCGACCCCGCACACGCCCTCGCCAAGACCCTGCGCGGCGGCTTCTTCCACGACGGCACCCGCTCGTCCTTCCGCGGCCGCCCGCACGGCCGCCCCCTCGACACCCGCACCACCCCCGCCCACCGGCTGCTCGGCTACGCCCAGACCCACGACCAGATCGGCAACCGCGCCCGCGGCGACCGGCTCACGGCCCGCCTCACGCCCGGACAACTCGCCTGCGCCGCCACGCTGGTGCTGTGCGCGCCCTTCACCCCGATGCTGTTCATGGGTGAGGAGTGGGGCGCCCGTACGCCCTGGCAGTTCTTCACCGACCACACCGACCCGCAGCTGGCCGAGGCCGTGCGCACCGGCCGCCGCCGGGAGTTCGCCGCCCACGGCTGGGCGGCCGACGCCATACCCGACCCCCAGGACCCGGCCACGCGCGAGCGCTCCTGCCTGGACTGGGACGAGGCTCGCCGCGCACCGCACGCGGCCCTGCTGGCCTGGTACCGGCGGCTGATCGCCCTGCGCCGCACCGAGCCGGCCCTGACCGACCCGGACTGGCACTACGAAGCGCTGGACGTCACCCCGCACACCGTCCACCTCGCCCGCGGACCGGTGCACGTGGCGGTGAACCTCTCGGCCGAAGCGGCCCGCATCCCGCTGGGCCCCGCGGCGGCCGGGGCCGAGCTCCTCGCCGCCTGGCAGCCCGTCCCCCCACCGACCCCGGACGGCACCCTGCGGCTGCCCCCGCACACCCCGGCCGTGCTGCGCTTGCACCACTCCGGCGACGAGACGGACCCTTGAAGTGAGGTGGGCACCAGTGACGCAAGGGAGTGAGGCGTCATGCGCACGCTGCTCAGGGCCCGGCTGGACACCGCGGCCTCCAACGAGAGCATTCGCGACGGCACGATGCCGGAGGTGATCGAGGAGCTCCTCGGACAGCTCAAGCCCGAGGCCGCCTACTTCACGGCGATGGACGGCGGCCGCACGTGCCTGCTCGTCTTCGACCTGCAGGACCCCTCGCAGATCCCCTCCGTCGTCGAACGGTTCTTCCTCAACGCCGATGCGGAGGTCGAGCTGTACCCCGTCATGAACGCCGACGACCTGCGCAAGGGCCTGGCCGCCCTGGGATAGGCGGCCAGGACCGGCGTCGGCCCGTCAGCCCTGTTCCGGCTCCAGGCGCAGGGAGATCGAGTTGATGCAGTAGCGCTGGTCCGTGGGCGTGGGGTAGCCCTCGCCCTCGAAGACGTGCCCGAGGTGGGAGCCGCAGCGGGCGCAGCGGACCTCGGTGCGCACCATGCCGTACGAGCGGTCCTCCAGCAGCTCGACCGCGTCCGTGTCCTTCGGGTCGAAGAAGCTGGGCCAGCCGCAGTGGCTCGCGAACTTCTCCGTGGAGCGGAACAGCTCCGCCCCGCACGCCCGGCAGCTGTAGACGCCGGGCGTGGTGGTGTCGGTGTACTCCCCGCGGAACGCGGGCTCGGTGCCGGCCTCGCGGAGCACCCGGTACTCCTCGGGGCTCAGCTCGGCCCGCCACTGCTCGTCCGTCTTGTCGACCTCGTACGGCATCTCGTCCGTCCTCCCGGATCAGCTCTCCAGGCGGGCCAGGATCCGCGGACCGAGGTCCGTCACGTCGCCCGCCCCCATGGTCAGAACCAGATCGCCGGGCCGGGCCATTCCCGCGATCACGCCGGGGACGGCCGCCATGTCGTGCTCGGGGCGGACGTCGGCGCCGGCCTGCCGCGCCGCATCGATGATCATGTCGCTGGTGACGCCGGGGATGGGGTCCTCGCGGGCCGGGTAGATGTCGAGCACCACGGAGGCGTCGGCCAGGGCGAGCGACTGCCCCATCTCGGTGCCCAGCTCCTGGGTGCGGCTGAACAGGTGCGGCTGGAAGACGACCAGGACGCGGGCGTCGGCGGCCGCCCCGCGGATGGCCTCCAGGTCCGCGGTCATCTCGGTGGGGTGGTGGGCGTAGGAGTCGATGACCTGCACCCCGCCGGCCTCGCCCTTGAGCTGCAGGCGGCGGCCGACGCCGGTGAACTTGCCGAGCGCGGCGGCGAGGTCGTCCGCCGGGACGCCGAGGGCGGCGCCCGCGGCGAGCGCGGCCACGGCGTTGTGCGCGTAGTGGCGGCCGGGGACGCTGACGCCGAAGGTCAGCTGCCTGCCCTTGAGGTCGACGGTCACCTCGCTGGTCAGGCCGCGGGGGGTGACGTCCAGGACGCGCACGTCGGCGTCCTCGGCCTCGCCGTAGGTGACGACGTGCAGGTCGCTCCGGCCGGCGACGCGGGCGGTCAGCTCGCGGGCGCCGGCGTGGTCGGCGCTGACGACGAGCGTGCCGCCCGGGCGGACGCGGCCGACGAAGGTCTCGAAGGAATCGTAGATCTCCTCCATCGACGCGTAGTTCGCGTGGTGGTCGAGCTCCACGTTGAGGATGATCGCGACCTCGGGCGCGTACTTGTGGAAGCTGCGGTCGCTCTCGTCCGCCTCGGCGACGAAGATCTCGCCGTTGCCGTGCCGGGCGTTGGTGCCCGGGCCGTCGAGGTCGCCGCCGATCGCGTACGAGGGGTCCAGGCCGAGTGCGGCCAGGGAGACGGCCAGCATCGAGGTGGTGGTCGTCTTGCCGTGCGTGCCGGCCACCGCGATCGGGCGCAGGTCGTCCATCAGGCGGGCCAGGGCGTCCGAGCGGTGCACGACCGGGATGCCGCGCTCGGCGGCGGCCGCGAGCTCGGGGTTGTCGGCGCGGATGGCGCTGGAGACGACGACACAGGTGGCGTCGGCCGCCAGGTGCCCGGCCGCGTGCCCGATGTGCACGGTGGCGCCCAGGGCGCGCAGGGCCGCGGCGGTCGCCGACTCCTTGGCGTCGCTGCCGGCGACGGACGCGCCGCGCTGGGCGAGGATCTTCGCGATGCCCGACATGCCGGCACCGCCGATGCCGATGAAGTGCGGTCGTTCCATCGTCGCCGGGACGGCCGGTGCCATGTGCGGTGCTCCCTGGGTCGTGTGCGGGGTGGTGCCTGTTCCTGTTCGGAAACAGGAACAGGCCGATTCTTGCACCCTCCCGGAGCCGGCCCCTCACACCGCCCTGATCAGCCCCGCGGCCAGGCCCGCCGCGACGGCCGCCGTACGGCTGTCGACGCCCAGTTTGTCGTAGATGTGCACCAGGTGGGTCTTGACCGTGGCCTCGCTGATGAAGAGCCGCTTGGAGATCTGCCGGTTGGGCAGGCCCTCGGCCACCAGCCCCAGGATCTCCGTCTCGCGCGGCGAGAGCGCGGGCCGGCCCCCGGAGCGCACCCGGCCCAGCAGGCGGGCGGCGACGGGCGCGGCGAGGACGGTCTCACCGCGCGCCGCGGCGTGGACCGCGGCCGCGACCTCCTCGGGCGGGGCGTCCTTGAGCAGGTAGCCGGTGGCGCCGGCCTCGACGGCGGCCAGGATGTCGGCGTCGGTGCTGTAGGTGGTCAGGATCAGCACGGCCGGCGGGGACGGCAGGGCGGTGATGCGCCGGGTGGCCTCCACGCCGTGCATGCCGTCGCCCATCTGCAGGTCCATGAGGACGACGTGCGGGCGCGCGCCCTCGGCGAGCAGCCGCAGCGCCTCGGCGCCGTCGCCGGCCTCGCCCACGGCCGTCACGTCCGGCAGCTCGTCGACCATGGCGCGCAGCCCGCGCCGCACCACGGGGTGGTCGTCGACCAGGAGAACCCCGATGGTGCCGGTGGTGCCGCTCATGCCGCCGCTCATGCGGCCTCCTTCCGGAGGGCGCGCACCGGCCGGTCCGCCGCGCCGTGACCGTCCTCGGCGGCGGTTCGCCCGCCGGAGGGGGCCGGCACGGTCGCCGCGATGGCCGTGCCCTCGCCCGGGGCGGACTCGACGCTCAGAGTGCCGCCCAGCTCCGCGATGCGCTCGCGCATGCCGTGCAGGCCGAAGGTGCGCCGGCCCCCGGCCGGCACGTCGCCGGGGGCGAAGCCGGTGCCGTCGTCGTACACGTCCAGGGCGACCTCCCCGTCGAGGTACGCGAGCGTCACCGCCGCGTGCTCGGCCCGGGCGTGCCGGGCGACGTTGGCGAGCGCCTCCTGCGTCAGGCGCAGCAGGGCGACCTCGGTCTCGACCGGCAGCGGGTACGGCTCGCCGTCGAGACGGAAGACGGCGCCGGGCACCGTACGGGCGGTCACCCGGCGCAGGGCCTCGGGCAGCGGGGCGTCCTCCAGGGCCGCCGGGGTGAGGGCCGCGACGAAGCGCCGGGCCTCGTCGAGGTTGTCGGCGGCGGTACGGCCGATCTCCCGCACCCGCTCCAGCGCCCCCTGCGGCCCGGCCGTCTCGGCGGCGCGGGCGAGCAGCACGATGCTGGACAGGCCCTGGGCCAGGGTGTCGTGGATCTCCCGGGCCAGGCGCTGCCGCTCGGCGAGCCGGCCCGCCTCGCGCTGGGCCGCCGCGAGCTCGTCGCGGGTGCGCACGAGGTCGTCGATGAGCCGCTGGCGCCGGCGGCTCTCCCGGTACAGCACGGCGTAGCCGTACCCGGTGAGGATGGCCACCGCCGCCCCCGCGACCGGCCCGACGACCTTGGCGGCCGTCAGCCCGCCGGGACCGGCCGCCTGGGCGGCCACGACGGCCCCGGTGGCCGCCGCGACCGCCGGGTGCGCCCAGCGCACCGGCATGGCGTGCAGGTACAGGAAGAACAGCGGGAAGGCCAGGTAGCTGAAGCCGCGGTCCATGGCCAGCAGGACCAGCCACAGGGCGGTGACGACGGCGAGCCACAAACCCGGGCGGCGCGCGCCGCGTCGCACCACGCCCACGGCGTACGCAGCTGCCAGCGCCAGGGCGGGCAGCAGGGTGACCGGGGGCTCGGAGCCGGTGACGACGGGCGCGAGGGCGACGGCCAGCAGGGCGTAGAAGGCGCAGTGCAGGGCGAGACGGACAAGCCGCAGCGCGGGCATGTCCGCGACGACGTCGGAAGGGCTCGTTCGGCTCACCCCATCGAGCGTACGGGCCCGTGAACGGGGCCCTCGCGGCGTCCCCATCAACCGTTCGATTGATTTCCGGGTGCACCGGACGTACGGCAGCCGAACCGCTCCTTGCCCCGATGGCAGGCCCGCGCGCCCGCGCGAGGGTGGAGGCGTCGTCTTCTCGAAGGGTTGTGCCTGGTCGTGTTCGTCGCGCTGCGTGACATCCGTTTCGCCCGGGGGCGCTTCGCCCTCATGGGCGCGGTCGTCGCCCTCATCACCACGCTGGTGGTCTTCCTCTACGGGCTGACCGACGGCCTGGCCCGGGAGGCGACGTCCGCGATCGCCCGCCTGCCGGCCGACCGGATCGTCTTCGGCGCCCCGGCGGGGGCCGCACCCGAGGTGTCGTTCGCCAACAGCACGGTCGACGCGCAGCAGGCCGAGGCCTGGCGCCGGGCACCGGGCGTGCGGTGGGCGGAGCCGGTGGGCGTGGCGATGACCCGGCTGACGGCCGGCGGCTCGGCGGCCTCCGTGAGCGTCCTCGGCGTGCCCGCACGGCTGCTGCCGCCCGTGGCCGCGGGCCACGGGCCGCAGGACGGGCAGGTGGCGGTCGGTGAGCGCACCGCCCGCGACCACGGGCTGCGCCCGGGCGACCGGATCACGCTCGGCACGCGCGAGCTGACCGTCTCCGGCATCACGGCCGACCGCTCGTACGGGCACGCGCCCGCCGTGTGGACCACCCCCGCCACCTGGCAGGAGGTCGGCCACCTGCGAGAACCCACCGCCCTCGCGGTCGGCGGCCCCGGCACGCCCGGGGGCGCCGCGGCCCGCACGACGCAGGCCGTGGCCCGGGCCGAGGCGCTGGACGGCATCGACGGCTACGCGGCCGAGCACGGGACGCTGCGCATGGTCCAGGGCTTCCTCTTCGTGGTCAGCGCGCTGGTCGTGGGGGCCTTCTTCACGGTCTGGACGGTGCAGCGCCGGCCCGACGTGGCGGTCCTCAAGGCCGTCGGCGCGAGCAGCGGCTACCTGGTGCGCGACGCGCTCGGACAGGCGGCGGCCGTGCTGGTCGCGGGCGCGCTGACCGGGGCCGGTGCCGGAGCACTGGGCGGGGTGCTGGCCGCGGCGGCCGTGCCGTTCGAACTGAAGGCGGCCACGGTCGCCGTACCGGTAGGAGCGATGGTGCTGCTGGGGCTCGCGGGGTCCGCGCTCGCCGTACGCCGCATCACCTCCGTCGACCCGCTGATCGCCCTGGGAGCCTCCCGATGACCGCCCTCGCCCTCGAAGACGTCGACCTGACCTACCCCGACGGCGACGGCGGCCGCCGGCTCACCGCCCTCGACGGCATCCGCCTGACCGTCGCACCCGGCGAGCTGGTGGCGGTCGCCGGACCCTCCGGCTCCGGCAAGTCCAGCCTGCTGGCCGTGGCGGCCACGCTGCTGCGCCCCGACACCGGCCGGGTCGTCGTGGCCGGCCAGGACACGGCCGGGCTGCGCCCACGCGCCCTGGCCGCCCTGCGGCGCGACCGCATCGGCATCGTCTTCCAGCAGGCCAACCTGCTGCCGTCCCTGACCGCCGAGGAACAACTCCTGGCAGTCGCCCACCTGCGCGGCGCACCGCGCGACCGTGCCCGGGCACGGGAGCTGCTGGAATCCGTGGGCCTGGCCGCCGCCACATGGCGGCGCCGCCCCCACCAGCTGTCGGGCGGCGAACGCCAGCGGGTGAACATCGCGCGAGCCCTGTACGGGCAGCCGTCGGTGCTGCTGGTCGACGAACCGACCTCCGCCCTGGACCGGGCCCGCGGCGAGGCGGTCACGGACCTCCTGGCCACGGTGACGCGCCGGCACGGGACGGGGACGGTGCTGGTGACGCACGACACGGGCCTGCTGGGGCGGGCGGACCGGGTGCTGCACATGGTGGACGGCCGGCTGGGGTAGGACACCGGGCTGCGCCCGGTGTCCTCGATCGGGGTCCGGGGCGGAGCCCCGGGATCAGCCCGCCGCAGGCGTCTCCGTCTCCGTCTCCGGCTCCGCTTCCCCGTCCGCATGCGCGTACAGCTTCAGCACCGGCACCCCCACCTTGTGCCGCGCCCGCGACGCCCAGTCGCGGTGGAAGAACTCCTCCACCAGGTGCGGAGCGGTCAGCACGATGACCTCGTCGGCATGCGTCTGCTCCACCACGGAGCGCAGCAGATCCAGCGGGTGCCCGTCGATGATCTGGCCCACCGCCTCGCATCCGGCGTCCCGCAAGCGGCGTAGGGAGTGCTCCAGGGCGAGGGCCGCGGGGCGCAGGGCGGCCTCGCCCTCCGGTTCGTCGGCCTCGTGCAGGGCGCGCTCCAGCTCGCCGAGGGCGACGTCGTCGATGGCGCGCAGCAGCCGGTCCTCGTCGCCTCTGGGGCGCATGAGGACGACGAAGGACATGTCGTCGTCGTGGAGGGTCGTGACGAATTCGACATCTGCCGCCGACAGTGGCTGCTCGATCATCAGTACGCTCGTGAACACGGTGGGAGCCCTTCTTCTCCATGGGCCACCGGGCCCCTACAGAACCCATCCTGCGCGTGCTCCCCGGGAGCACGCCTGTTTTGATGCTGTGCCCTCAGGGGATTGTCTGACTCAATTCTGCCCGCCGGAAGAGAAGCGGAACGGAAAATTCCGTCTATTGTCAGATCCTTGCCGAGCCATGACGCTCCCCGTGGTCGGGGATCCTGCGGTAGCGGGTGAACAGGAAGCCGGCGTCCTCCAGCATCGATTCCAGCGAGAACCGCGCCGGCACCGCCAGCGGTGGTCCCGCCATGATCCGGGGTGCCGTGCCGGTGGCCACCATCGGTGCCAGGGACAGGCACATCTCGTCCAGTACTCCGGCCGAGGCGAACTGCCCCAGCAGCCGGGGGCCGCCCTCGGTGAGCAGCCGGGTCAGGCCCCGCTCGGCCAGCAGCGCCGGTACGCGCGCGGCGTCCACCTCGCGCCCCTCGCCCGCCACGACCACCTCGGTACCCGCCGCGCGCGCGGCGGCCACGCGCTCCGCCGGGGCGGCCGCGCCCGTGAGCACGACGGTGGGCACCAGCGGGGAGGTGAACAGCGGCAGCGTGAAGTCCAGGGCGAGCCCCGCGCTCACCACGGCGATCACCGGCGCGGGCCCCTGTCCGAGCGCGGCCCGGCGCGCGGCGAACGCCTCCCGGGCCCGGGTGGGCCGGTAGCCCTCCTGGCGTACGGTCTCGGCGCCGACCACGACCGCGTCCGCGAGCCCGCGCAGGGTGCCGAAGATCCGCATGTCGGCCGCGGAGGACAGCGGCTGCGAGCGTCCCTCGTGGTGCGCGGCCCCGTCCAGGGACGAGACCATGTTGGCCCGCAGCCACGCGCCCCCGCCGCCGTGCTCCGGATAGGCGTACAGGTCGGCCAGCTCGTCCAGCCCCCACTCGCGGTCCTCGAGATCGGCGGGGCTGACGGGGTACGGGAACAGGCGTCGCATAGGCGGCAGTGTGACACGGCTCGCCCCGTGCGGAACCGCCCCTCCCCCCTGCCGCGGGCTAGGCTGGACGGCTGTGTCAACCTCCATCGCACCGTCCACCGGCTCGACCGGCCCTTCCGGCTCCACAGGCACCGACGCCGTGGCCGCAGAGCCCGTCGCGCTGACCTCGCGCGCCCCGCACGTCCCCGCCGACCGCCTGGTCGCCGAGATGGTGCCGCCGCCGCGCTTCGACGCCGTGCGCTTCGACACGTACATCCCCGACCCCAAGCAGCCCAGCCAGACCGAGGCCGTCGCCACGCTGAGCGGCTTCGCCGCGGGCCTGGGCACTGCCGCCGGCGGCAGCGGCCGCAAGCGCTGGTTCCGCCGCGAGCCGAAGGCCGCCGCGCCCGCCGGCCCGCGCGGCGTCTACCTCGACGGCGGCTACGGCGTCGGCAAGACCCACCTGCTGGCCTCCCTGTGGCACGCCACCCCCGCCCCCCGCGAGCAGAAGGCGTTCGGCACGTTCGTCGAGCTCACCAATCTCGTCGGCGCGCTCGGCTTCCAGCAGACCGTGCAGACCCTGGGCGGGCACAAGCTGCTGTGCATCGACGAGTTCGAGCTGGACGACCCGGGCGACACCGTCCTGGTCTCCACCCTGCTGGGCAAGCTCGTCGACGCCGGCGTCGCGCTCGCCGCCACCTCCAACACCCTGCCGGGCAAGCTCGGCGAGGGCCGCTTCGCCGCCGCCGACTTCCTGCGCGAGATCCAGGGCCTGTCCGCCCACTTCCGCCCCCTGCGCATCGACGGCGAGGACTACCGTCACCGCGGCCTGCCCCAGGCCCCCGCCCCCTACGACGACGCCACCGTCGAGCGGGTCGCCCACGCCACCCCCGGCGCCTCCCTCGACACCTTCCCCGACCTGCTGGACCACCTCTCCAAGGTGCACCCCAGCCGGTACGGCGCCATGTGCGACGGGATCCGGGCCGTGTGCCTGACCGGCGTCGAGCCGGTGCCCGACCAGTCCACGGCGCTGCGCCTGGTCGTCCTCGCCGACCGGCTCTACGACCGCGAGGTCCCGGTGCTGGCCTCGGGTCGCCCCTTCGACGAGCTGTTCGGCAAGGACATGCTGGAGGGCGGCTACCGCAAGAAGTACTTCCGGGCCATCTCCCGGCTGACCGCGCTGGCCCGTGACGCGAAGGGGCTGGCCGAGGGGTAGCGTTCCCCCGTGCCGCTGCCACGCTCCCGTACCCTTTTCCGCTCCGCGCTCGCCGCAGTCGTGCTCGGCTGCGCGCTGACCGCCTGTGGCGGCGGTACGCAGCCGGGGAAGCCGGCGGCGGCCCCCTCCGCCCAGGGCGGCTCCTCCCCGCGCGCGGCGTCGTCCTCGGCGCCGTCCGCCGTCCCCACGCTGCCGCCCGGGCCGGACGGCGCCACCCCCGTCTTCTCGCACGGGCGACGGGATGGGGCCAAGCGCGTGGCGCTGACCTTCGACGCCGACATGACGGCCGATCAGGGGCCGCGGGCGGCACGCGGCGAACACTTCGACAACCCCGAGCTGATCGCGACGCTGCGGCGGCTGAAGGTGCCGGCCACCGTCTTCATGACCGGCCGGTGGGCGGAGCAGTACCCCGACCAGGCCCGGGCGATCGGCGCCGACCCGCTCTTCGAGGTCGCCAACCACTCCTACAGCCACCACGCCTTCACCCAGCCCTGCTACGGCCTGCCGGCCGTCCCCCGTGGCACGGCCGTCACCGACGTCCAGCGCGCGTTCGACGCCTTCCGGCGGGCGGGGGTCGAGCACGTGGTGCCGTACTTCCGCTTCCCCGGCGGCTGCCACGACGCGGCGATGCTCAAGGAACTGGCACCGGTGAAGGTGACGGCCGTCCAGTGGGACGTGGTGAGCGGGGACGCTTTCGCCAAGCACGCGGGCCCCGTGGCCGACCAGGTGCTCTCCCAGGTGAAACCGGGATCGGTGGTCGTCATGCACTGCACCCGCAGCGCGGCCCCGACGACGGAGGAGGCGCTACGACGCGTCGTACCGGAGCTGCGGGCACGCGGCTACGAACTTGTGCGCGTCTCGGACCTTTTGCCCCGCCCCTGACCTCCGGCCGACAGAAGGAGCCCCATGTCCCTGCCCGTCATCGGGGAGTTCGTCCTGTGCGGCCTCGGCGTCACGGCGGCGTTCACCGGCTGACGCCCCGGCCGGCCGCGGGGCTACCCGCCCCGCACCAGCAGCGCCACCGACTCGTCCAGCCGGACACGGCCCTCGTGCGTGCGCCCGGTCAGCACGTCCCGCCACTCGCCCCCCGGCAGCGCAAGGACCGTGTCCCCCGCCGCCCGGTGCGGCAGGCGCACCGCCGCCGCGATCACCGACCCCGCCCGGGTGAACGCCACCACGTGCTGCGGTGACGGCAGTGGCTCGTACGTCGCCTCCGGGCCGAACCACTGCGGATGGGCCCGGCGCAGCCGCAGGGCCGTGCGGGTCAGGTGCAGCTTCTCCGCGGACAGACCCTCCGCCGTCCCGTCGAACCGGAGCGGTCGCCGGTTGTCCGGGTCGACGAGTGCCGCGTACACGCGCTCGGTGCCCATGTACACGTCCGGTACTCCCGGCATCGTCAGGTGCAGCAGTGTCGCCCCCAGCACGTGTGCCCGTACCGCCGGTGCGGTTGCCCGGGTCAGGGGGGCGAGCTCGGCGTGGGCGGGGCCGCCGGGGCCGGTGGTGACGAAGGTGCGTACCGCCTCCTCGTACGCCGCGTCCGGCTCCGTCCACGTCGTCAGCAGGGCCGCCTCGCGCACGCTCTTCAGCACGGCCGGAACCAGCCGCTCCGCGTCGGCGGTGCCCAGCCCGAAGGCGGTCTGCCAGGCGGTCCAGGCCACGTGCGGGTCGGGGCCGGGGACGGCCGCCCACAGCTGCTCCATCAGGTCCGCCCACGCGCGCGGGTGGGCGGTGAGCGCGGCGATGCGGGCGCGCACGTCCGCGCTGCGCTTGGTGTCGTGGGTGGTGAGCACCGTTGCGGTGGCCGGCCAGTCGTGCTGCAGCCGGGCGCAGAAGGCGTGGAACTCCTCGGGGGTGACGGCCGGGCGGTCGGGGCTGCCGCCGACCTCGTTGGCGCTCAGCAGGGGCACGTAGCGGTAGAAGGCGGTGTCCTCGACGGATTTGGCGCGCAGGGCCGAGGCGGTCTGGGCGAAGCGGGCGCAGAAGTCGCGCTGGTCGGGGCCGTCGCCGAGGCGGCCGAGGGCGGCATCGCGCACGAGTTCGACGGCGGCGGCCTCCTCCGGGACGGGGAAGGCGCCGCGGGCTTCCTGCGCGGCCGTCTCCAGCAGGGCCGCGTCGGCGGGGGCCGGGGGTCGGCCGGGCAGGGCGTAGGGCCGGTAGACGGGCAGGCGGACGAGGATCTCGCGCAGGGCGGTGCGTATGGCCCAGGGCGCGTGGTCGCGCAGCCGGTGGTCGCTCTCGCACAGGCGCAGCGCGGTGCGCACGAGCCGCTCGGCCTCGGCGGCGAGCTCGTGGGTGATCACCCGGTAGGCGGCGCGCCGTACGGTGGCGGGCCAGTCGCCGCCCCGGTCGGGCGGGCAGGCGGTGAAGGCGCGGTAGGCGCCGGCGAGTTCGCGGGCGCCCTCGGGGTCGGTGAAGAGCCCGTCGAGGTGGCGCAGGGCGTCGTAGCCGGTGGTGCCGGCGACGGGCCAGCCGGCCGGCAGGTGCTCGTCGTGGGCGAGGATCTTCTCCACGACCGTCCACCGGCCGCCGGTGGCGTCGTCGAGCCGGGCGAGGTAGCCGGCCGGGTCGGCGAGCCCGTCGGGGTGGTCGACGCGCAAGCCCTCGATGACGTCCTCGCGCAGCAGGCGCAGCACGGTGGCGTGGGTGGCGGCGAAGACGTCGGGGTCCTCGACGCGGACGGCGATGAGGCCGGAGACGGTGAAGAACCGCCGGTAGTTCAGCTCGGTGCGGCCCAGCCGCCACCAGGCGGGCCGGTACCACTGGGCGTCGAGCAGCTCGGGCAGGGGCAGGCGCTCGGTGCCCGGCCGCAGCGGGAAGGCGTGCTCGCCGTGGCGCAGCACGCCGTCGTCGCCGACGGTGAAGCGCTCCAGCTCCTCGCCGAGCCGCCCGGCGAGGACCGGCAGCAGCACCTTGCCGCCGTGCTCGGCCCAGTCGATGTCGAACCAGCGGGCGTAGGGGGAGGCGGGCCCGTCGCGCAGCACCTGCCACAGGGGGCCGTTGAGGTGCTCGGGGGCGGGCACGGCCATGTGGTTGGGCACGATGTCCACCACCAGGCCCAGCCCGTGCGCCCGGGCGGTGCGGGCCAGGGAGCGCAGCCCCTCCTCGCCGCCGAGTTCCTCGCGCACCCGCGTGTGGTCGACCACGTCGTACCCGTGGGTGGAGCCGGGGACGGCCTCCAGGACGGGGGAGAGGTGCAGGTGGGAGACGCCCAGCCCTGCGATCCGCGGCACGGCGCGCTCGGCCGCCGCAAAGGGGAAGGCCGGCTGCAGCTGCAGCCGGTAGGTGGCCGTCGGTGGTGCCCAGCTCTTCCGCTTCACAAGAACGTATGTACCCGGATCGGGTGCGGCTCAGGCCGGGCGCTGCAGGATCACCAGGCTGCGCCCGGCGACGCTCAGCCGGTCGCCGGCCTGCACCTTGGGGCCGGGGGCGGTGGCCTCGGCGCGGGCGGTGTCGACGACGATCTGCCACTGCCGGCCGTGGTCGACGGGGGCGGTGAAGTCGAGCGGCTGGTCGTGCGCGTTGAACATCAGCAGGAAGGAGTCGTCCAGGATGGGCTCGCCGCGGGGTCCGGGCTCGGAGATGGCCCCGCCGTTGAGGAACACCGTCAGGGACCGGGCGTGGGCGACCTGCCAGTCGCCGTCCTGCATCTCCTCCCCGTCCGGGGTGAACCAGGCGATGTCGGACAGCTCGTCGTGGGTGCCCTGGGACGGCCGGCCGTGGAAGAAGCGGCGGCGCCGGAAGACGGGGTGCTCCCGGCGCAGGCGCACCATGGCCCGGGTGAACTCCAGCATCCGCCGCGCCAGCGCGTCCGCCCCGTCCT
This sequence comes from Streptomyces sp. NPDC049585, assembly GCF_040675615.1. Classification (NCBI taxonomy): domain Bacteria; kingdom Bacillati; phylum Actinomycetota; class Actinomycetes; order Kitasatosporales; family Streptomycetaceae; genus Streptomyces; species Streptomyces sp. NPDC049585. The sequence goes on from NZ_JBFAPE010000003.1 coordinate 51,787, forward strand.
GCGGGTCCGGCCAGTGCACCCACGACAGCTCGCTGTCCTGGCAGTAGGCGTTGTTGTTGCCGTGCTGGGTGCGGGCGAACTCGTCGCCGTGGCTGAGCATGGGCACGCCCTGCGAGACCATCAGGGTGGCGATGAAGTTGCGCATCTGCCGCTCGCGCAGGGCGAGCACCTCCGGGTCGTCCGTGGGGCCTTCGGCGCCGCAGTTCCAGGAGCGGTTGTAGCCCTCGCCGTCCTGGTTGTTCTCGCCGTTGGCCTCGTTGTGCTTGTCGTTGTAGGCGACCAGGTCGTGCAGGGTGAACCCGTCGTGACAGGTGACGAAGTTGACGGAGGCCAGCGGGCGCCGGCCGTCGTCCTGGTAGAGGTCGGAGGAGCCGGTCAGTCGCGAGCCGAACTCCGCGAGGGTGGCCGGCTCGCCGCGCCACAGGTCCCGTACGGTGTCCCGGAACTTGCCGTTCCACTCGGTCCACAGCGGCGGGAAGTTGCCCACCTGGTAGCCGCCCTCGCCCACGTCCCACGGCTCGGCGATCAGCTTCACCTGGCTGACCACCGGATCCTGCTGCACCAGGTCGAAGAACGACGACAGCCGGTCCACCTCGTGGAACTGCCGGGCCAGCGTCGCCGCCAGGTCGAAGCGGAAGCCGTCCACCCGCATCTCGGTCACCCAGTAGCGCAGCGAGTCCATGATGAGCTGCAGCACATGGGGGCTGCGCATCAGCAGCGAGTTCCCGGTGCCGGTGGTGTCCATGTAGTACCGCGGGTCGTCCGCCAGCCGGTAGTACGAGGCGTTGTCCAGCCCCCGGAAGGACAGGGTCGGCCCCAGGTGGTTCCCCTCCGCCGTGTGGTTGTAGACCACGTCGAGGATCACCTCGATGCCCGCCTCGTGCAGCGCCCGCACCGCCGACTTGAACTCCAGCACCTGCTGCCCCCGGTCGCCCCAGGAGGCGTAGGCGTTGTGCGGCGCGAAGAAGCCGATCGTGTTGTAACCCCAGTAGTTGGCCAGCCCCGCGTCCACCAGCCGGTGGTCGTTGACGAACTGATGCACCGGCATCAGTTCGAGCGCCGTCACCCCCAGCTCCGTCAGGTGCTCGATCACCGCCGGATGCGTCAGCGCCGCGTAGGTGCCCCGCACCTCCGGCGGCAGCGCCGGGTGAAGCATCGTCAGGCCCTTGACGTGGGCCTCGTAGAGCACCGTGCGGTGGTAGTCCGTGCGCGGCGGGCGGTCGTCCCCCCAGTCGAAGTACGGATTGACCACCACGGACGTCATCATGTGCGGTGCCGAGTCCATGTCATTGCGCTTCTCCGGCCGCCCGAACCGGTAGCCGTACACCGCCTCGCCCCAGTCCACCGCGCCGCTGACCGCCTTCGCGTACGGGTCCAGCAGCAGCTTCGCGGAGTTGCAGCGCTGCCCGCGCCCCGGATCGTACGGGCCGTGCGCCCGGAAGCCGTACCGCTGCCCCGGCATCACCCCCGGCAGATACGCGTGGCGCACGAAGGCGTCGGACTCCTTCAGCTCCACCGCCGTCTCCGAGCCGTCCTCGTGCAGCAGACACAACTCGATCCGCTCCGCGGCCTCGGAGAACACCGCGAAATTCGTCCCGGCGCCGTCGTACGTGGCGCCCAGTGGATAAGCCTGTCCCGGCCAGACCTGCATGCAGTGAGTCTTCCACCCCTGCGGCCCCTTTCCGCAGATCTTCGGCAAAAGGCGTCGCCGCACCGGCCCCGCCACGGCCGCTCCGGCCGCACACCACCACACTTCTGGCTATGAATCAGCTCACGTCACCCCGCAGCACCCTGGGACAACCCGCACCTCGGACGGCCGAGTTGGCCGGAAGCCGGGGCGCGAGCGGATGCAGCGCCTCCCGGGCGCACAGTAGTCTGCCTTGATCATCGACAACGGGCTTGATCATCGACAAACGGGGGCGAAAGGTGGTGCGCACGTGAGCTCGGGCGGGCTGGAGCTGCCCCCCGGAGACGACACTCCGGACGAGGACGGCCCCACCGACACACCACCGGGCGTGGTGTCCCTGACCCGCCCGAGGGAAATCGGGGCGGAACTGGACTGGGACACCGCGGCCTGGGACGAGGTGCGCACCCGCGCCCGCCGGGCCGGGCGCGCCTACATCTGGCTCAACCTCGTCGAACAGCGGCTGCGCGCCGTCGTCGCCGCCGTGCTGCGCCCGGTGTACGAACCGGTGCACGGCGAGGAGGAGTGGGTCGTCGCCGCCGCCGGGCCCGCCGGCCAGGAGTGGGTCCAGCGCGCCGTCGCCGTGCGCGAGGTCAGCCGCCGCAAGGGCTACCTCCTCGACCCGGCCGACGACAACGTCCTGTCCTTCCTCACCCTGCCCCAGCTGCGCGAGCTGCTCGTCCAGCACTGGCCCTGCTTCGAGCCCTACCTCGACGACCGGCGCGAGCTGGAACTGGCACTGGACGAGCTCGAGGTCGCCCGCAACGTCGTCTCCCGCAACCGTGCCCTCTCCCGCGCCGTCCTCGACCAGGCCGAGCGCGCCTCCGCCCGGCTGCTCGCCATCCTCGGCAGCGCCCACGCCGGCGGCGCCCACTCCGCCGACCGGCTGCCCGTCGACGCCGTCGAGGACCTCGTCGGCGACCGCTACGCCGACGTCGTCGGCGTCCACCCCGACCGGGTCCGCCTGCAGCGCCAGCTGCCCGTCGAGGACCTCTTCGGCAGCGCCCGCCGCCTCGACGCCGTCGGCATAGGCCTGAACCTGCTCGTCCAGAACTACTCCGGCCGCCGCCTGGTGCGCCTGGCCGAGTCCGGCTGCCGCACCCGGCTGCTCTTCCTCAACCCCGCCAGCAGCGCCGTCCGCCGCCGCGAGCGGGAACTGGGCATCAAAAAGGGCGAGATGAGCCGCTCCGTGGAGATGAACATCATCCACATGCGGCGGGTGCGCGCCGCCCTGCGCGACCCCTCCTCCTTCGAGATCCGCGTCTTCGACGAGACCCCCCGCTTCACCGCCTACCTCGTCAACGGCGACGGCCCCGACGGCCTCGCCGTGGTGCAGTCCTACCTGCGCAAGGCCCGCGGCATGGAGTCGCCGGTGCTCGTCCTGCGCGGCGGCAACGGACGCAACCTGCTGCGCGACGGCCGGCCGGCCGACGACGACGGCGGGCTCTTCGGCACCTACCGCGAGGAGTTCGAGGGCGTCTGGGAGGACTCCCGGCCCGTCTCCTGACCCGCCGGGCGCAGGGGTGCGCGCCCGGCGTTGTCAGTGGCCCGTGCGAGGCTGGTGCACCAAACGGGGGAAGCACCACCGAAGGGGGACACACATGCCCTGGCACGAGGGGCCGCTCGTCGGCTTCGACCTGGAGACCACCGGCACCGACCCGCAGCACGCCCGCATCGTCACCGCGGCCGTCGTCCACACCCACGGCGGGCAGGTGACGGACCGCCGGCTGTGGCTGGCCGACCCGGGCATCGCCATACCGGACGAGGCCGCGGCCATCCACGGCATCACCAGCGAGCGGGCCCGCACCCAGGGCCGCCCCGCACCCGACGTGGTCGAGGAGGTCGCCGCCGCCCTGACCGCCCACTGGCGCGCCGGCACACCCGTCGTCGCCTACAACGCCTCCTTCGACCTCACCCTGCTCGAAGCCGAGCTGCGCCGGCACGCCCTGCCCCCGCTCACCGAGCGGCTCGGCGGCGAGGCCGGGCCCGTCGTCGACCCCTACACCATCGACCGGGCCGTCGACCGCTACCGCAAGGGCCGGCGCACCCTCGAAGCGGTCTGCCGGGAGTACGGGGTCGAGCTGGACGCGGCGCACGAGGCCGGGGCCGACGCCCTGGCCGCGGTGCGCGTCGCCCGCGCCATAGCCGTACGCCATGCGCGCACCGCCCGGTTCGCGCCGTGGGAGCTGCACCGCGCCCAGGTGGAGTGGTACGCCCAGTGGGCCGACGGCTACCAGCGCTGGCTGCGCCGCCAGGGCGGCGCCGGCGCGGACGCCGTCGTCGACCCGCAATGGCCCGTGCGCCGACCCGGGGGACGTGCCGCCACGACACCGGCCTGAGGCGGGCGGGCGCTCAGGCCCGCAGGACCAGCGCCCGGCCGTCGCAGGCGAGAACCTCCAGTGTCCGGCCCGGCCGCCCGGTGCCCGGGAAGGAGACCGCCAGCAGCCGGCCGTCGTCGCTGCGCCAGACGCCGCGCCACGAGCCCGGGGCGTCCCCGCGCCCCACCGGGCGGTCGACGAAGCCGCCGTCCGCCGCGAACTCCATGCCGTCCCGGCCGCGGGCGCGGGGGAAGGGGAAGCCGTCGGGACGGTAGACCGCCACTCCCGGCCCGTCCTCCTCGAAGGAGTGCGTCCAGCGCCGGAAGAGCTCCTCGGGCGGCTCGGTCATCTCTCGGGCACCTCCGTCGTCCCGCGGAACGCCCGGTTCTCCAGGAATGCGGAGTATGTCCTCGCAGTTGCCGTGGATTCTGCGACGTCCATGGATGCCCGGGCTGTGCGGCTCTACGGTAATCCGTACCGGGCCCGCCCAGCACCGGCTCCACCGCAGCGCGCGGCGTTTCGAGGAGGCCCACCGTGCCCGAGAACCACCGGACGAACAGGGCGGCCCGGCCGCCCGAGAGCCTGCTGTGCGGCACCATGGAGGTCCACCGCCGGCTGCTCACCCAGCACCCGGCGTACGCAGTGGCCCGCACGGCCCTGGAGAACCGCGCCTTCGCCTACGAACAGGGCCTCGCCCGCACCGCCCGGGCCGAGGTGACCTGCATCCCGGTCGTCGTCCACGTCGTGCACCACACCGACGAGCAGAACGTCGACGACGCCCAGGTGCACAGCCAGCTCGACGTCCTCAACCGCGACTTCCGCAAACGCAACCCCGACGTCGCCCGGGTGCCCCCCGTCTGGCAGCAGCGCGCCGCCGACTGCCGCGTGGAATTCCGCCTGGCCACCACCGACCCCGCCGGACAGCCCACCACCGGCATCACCCGCACCGCCACCGACGTCGCCGCCTTCGGCACCGACGACGCCGTCAAGTCCGCCGCCCGCGGCGGCCACGACGCCTGGCCGGCCGACCGCTACCTCAACATCTGGGTGTGCCCGCTCGGCGACTCCCTCCTCGGCTACGCCCAGTTCCCCGGCGGCCCGGCGGCCACCGACGGCGTGGTGATCCTCCACTTGGCCTTCGGCACGACCGGCACCGCGACCGCGCCCTTCGACCTCGGCCGCACCAGCACCCACGAGGTGGGCCACTGGCTCAACCTCCTGCACATCTGGGGCGACGACGGCACCGGCTGCAGCGGCAGCGACTTCGTCGCCGACACGCCCAACCAGGGCGGCCCCAACTTCGGCGCACCGGCCTTCCCCCGCCAGTCCTGCCACAACGCACCCGACGGGGACATGTTCATGAACTTCATGGACTACGTCGACGACGCGGCCATGTTCATGTTCACGCAAGGCCAGGCGACGCGGGTCGACGCCACCCTCGACGGGCCGAGGGCGGGCTTCCCGGCCTTGCCCGACGGTGCCCCGTAGGGGGGGGCACCCCGGGGTGGCGCGTCGACTGCGGGCCGTCGGCGGCCGATCGCGCAGTTCCCCGCGCCCCTGGCGGGGCGCCGTGATGAGCGCTAGAAGGGGTACCAGCGCACCGTCGGGTCGCCCTCCCGCAGCGAGGCGACCCGGCGGTCGAACTCCGCCCGGGCCGCCGGATTGCCCGGCGCATGCTGGGCGACCCAGGCGCAGCTCGCCGTCTCCCGCGCCCCACGCAGCACCGCACAGCCCTCCCACTCGCGCACGTCCCAGCCGTAGGTGTGCACAAAGGAGTGGTACGCGTCCGCGCCCAGGCCGTAGCGGTCATGGCTGAGCGCCATCACCACCAGATCGTGCTCGCGCAGATCCATGGCGAACGTCTCCAGATCGACCAGCACCGGCCCGTCCGGACCCACATGCACATTGCGCGGCAGCGCATCCCCGTGGATCGGCCCCGGCGGCAGCTGCGGCACGAGCGCGGCCGCCGCCGAGGCGAAGCCGTCGCGACGCTCGCGCAGATAGTCGGCGTCGGCCGGCTCGATCGCATCCCCGGCCAGCCGCAGCCACCGCTCGACCCCGCCCAGCAGGTCACGGCGCGCAAGTGCGAAGTCCGGTGCCGGAAGGGCGTGCACCTGCCGCAGCAACTGCGCCAGATCGGCCGGCCCCGCGGGACGCCCGGCCGCCGGCACCCGGTGCCAGACGGTCACCGGGTGGCCGTCGGCCACCCGGACGTCCGGCTCCGCGGCCCGTACCGCCGGGACGCCGCACTCCGCCAGCCAGGAGGCGATACGCACCTCGCGCACCGCCCGCTCCAGCAGCGAGGCGTCCCGGCCCACCTTGGCCACGAGCCCGCCATCCGCGAAGACCGCGTTCTCGCCCAGCGACAGCAACGTCGCCTCCGCCGCCGGAAGGGGCGCGCCGGACGCCGCGAGGAGCTCGCGCGCCCGTCGTTCCGTGAACGGTTCCACCGGTCCCATGTCCGCCTTTCGTGCAGATGTCCGACCCAGTGTCCCCCGGACGGGGTGAGCGCGGCACCACAGGATGGCCGAAACGCTTCTGCCGGGCGTGCGCGCGGGCCGTCGCGCCCCGGACCGCCCGGCCCCCTGGTACGGTCGCTCCCCATCGGCCGCCGTACCCAACCCCCACGGGGTGCGGCGGCCGCTACGCTCGCCGGGTATGGCAAGTGCGATCATCGGTTTCACGCTCTTTTCTCTTCTGGTGACCATGGCCCCCGGCCCCGACACGCTGCTCGTCCTGCGCAACTGCCTGCGCGGCGGCCGCAGGGCCGGCGCCACGACGGCCCTCGGCGCCGCGATCGGCTCCCTGGCCTGGGGCATCGCCGCGGCCTTCGGCCTGGCGGCCGCGCTCCAACGCTGGGAAGCGGCCTTCACGGTCGTCCGCCTCGCGGGGGCGGCCTATCTTGTGCTGCTGGGTGCCCAGGCGTTGTGGGCCCAGAGGCGGGCGACCGCGCCGAGGGTGCCGGAGCAAGGGCCCGCGTGTGAGGTGACCGGTGCTTTCCGCCAGGGCCTGATGAGCTGCCTGCTCAACCCCAAGGTGGGCGTCTTCTTCGTGGCCGTCGTGCCCCAGTTCCTGCCGGAGGACTCCTCGTCGCTCCTCGCGCCGACGCTGCTGTTCGGCGCGTTGGACGCGGTCATCGCGGCGGCGTGGCTTCTGTTGGTGGCCTTCTGCGCCACCCGCGCCCTGACGTGGCTGCGCCGTCCGCACGTCAACCGCAACCTGGAGCTGGTGACTGGCGGGGTGCTTGTTGCTTTGGGGGTCGGTACGGCGGTGGAGACGGCGTAGGTCAGGTACGGGGGCGGGGGGAGACGGTCACCGCCCCCGGCGGGAAGCGGTCGAGGCCGGTGACGCGGTGCGCGTTGCGGACGGTGATGCGGAGGCCGGCGGTGCCGGCGAGCGGGGTGAGGTCGAGGGTGGGGGCCTTCGAGTTGTACGTGATCTCCAGCATGCGCAGACCGGGAAACGCCTTCGCTATGGGCTCGGCAGTGGTGAGATTGGCCGGCCTGGTGAGGATCAGTTCGCGTATGCCGGGTAAGGGCGTCTGCGCGTCGAGCCGAAAGGCGTCCTGGTCCAGGATGTTGAGCCACGAGAGTGCGGGCAGGGCGGTGAGCTCCACTCGCGCCGGCTCCGGAATGCCCCAGGCCGGAATCGTCAGCGAGCTGAGTCCGGTGAGCCGCGGGATCCCCTCGAAGGGGCGCCCGGACCGACTGCTGCTGGAGATGCTGAGCGTACGGAGCACCGGTAGGTGGGGGAGCAGGTCGGCGTCGAAGTGCGGAACGGGCGGGCCCAGGCTGAGCGATTGCAGCTCGGGAAGTTCGTTGAGCGTGCCGAGGAGCCGTCCGGCCGGATACCACAGGGCCAGGCTCGTCAGCGGACGCCGATCGATCGGCCCCAGGTCCTGGACCATGGGACTGCCCGACAGCACGAAGTGCTGAACCTCGGGGAGACGGCGAAGGAAAGCAAGCTCCTCCAGCCGGGTGTTCTGGTACACCTCGAGCCGCTGCAAAGCGCCCGCATCGACTGCGGTGAGTATCTCGTCGGCCGAGAAGTCCCCGGCGAAGCCGATCGAGGTCTTCTGCGGCAGCGAAGGCAGGATCTTCAGGGCTTCAGGATTCCTGACCACGATGCGGCAGTCCGCTGGAAGGTGCTCCAGAATCTCCGCAGCGAATTCCCGTTCATCGAACGAGCTCCACGCGTCGGCCAAGAAGGGGTGAGCACCGGCGTGCACACAGCGATACCGCTTGAGCAGCGCCAGTGCGGCATCTCCGCCCACGGCGCGCGCCGTCTGGATGACGGCCTGCGCCTCGTCCTTGTCCGCCGCCTCGGGCCCCGGCAGCAGCCCCAGTACGACCGGGCCCACCCGCGCCAGCTGTTCCGCCTCGCGCGAGCTCCGCGGCGGCAACAGCATCGCCCCGCGTTCCTCCACCGCTGCCCGGACCTCCGGGTCCAGCTCCGTCGCCTGCTCAAGGCAGGCCATCGCCAGCAGGTGCAGCCGCGTGCGGTGCTTGGCCGTGCGGTCGCCGCGGGCGACCAGACGGCGGAGCAGCGTGGCCCGTTCCGTCGGGCGCGCGTGGGCGACGGCCATGCGCAGGACGTCCTCCCATTGGTCGTCGTGGGCGTGGCCGACCAGGACGCCCAGGTCGCGGGCCTCGACCGCCGCCTTCGCGCCCAGGTAGTCCTGGAACGTGCGGTGCACGAAGTCGATCGTGTCGGCCGACGGCTGGCGCAGCAGGCCGCTGCGGGTGAGCAGGTGCCGGAGCACCTGCTCCGGGTTGCCCTGCCGGGCCACCGATGCCATCGACGGCAGGGCTTCCTCGACGAGGGCGAGTGCCGTCTCCTCCTCCATCGCCGCCTGCCCGTTGCGAATGAGCCAGTACGCCAGCCGCTGCAGCAGTTGCACCGCCTCCGGGTACGTGAGGCTGATGCCCTCCGGGGCTTCTATGCCGCGTTCGTCGTCGCGCCGTACCAGCAGCATCGCCAGTGCCGCCTCGTACAGTTCCGTGCGGCTGCGCGGCAGGTGGCCGTGGCGGTCGCGGTGCAGGGCGCACATCAGTGCGCACATCAGGGGGGTGGTGGCCAGTTGGGCGAGCGCCGGCTGGGCGCGTACCGCGTCCTTGAAGCGTTCCTCCAGAGCGGAGCCCGCGCCCGCCGCCGTGTGCCAGCGTTCGGCGAAGACCATGACGTCCTTGCGGTTCATCGGCCGTACGGTCAGTTCGGTGAAACCGGAGCCGTCGAGCCAGCGTTCCGGAACAGCTGAAGGACGCGTGGTGACCATGAAGTACGAGCGCGGGTAGGCGGCCAGCAGGTCGCGCAGCCACTCCCGCGTCTGCTCGCGCCGGTGTCCCGGTACCTCGTCGATGCCGTCGACGAGGATCAGGCCGCGTCCGGCGGCCAGGACGCGGTCCGCCCAGCCGAGGGGCTGGGACGAGGCGAGGGCGCTGCGCGTGGCCTCCAGGAAGCGGTGCGAGCTCGGCAGTGCGCTGCGCAGGTCGAGGGTGCGCAGGGGGAGGACGAAGGGGATCAGGCCGCGCAGGTGGGCCAGGGGCTCGGGCGGGTTGCCGCGGGCGGCGATGACGGCGAGCCATTGCAGGAGTGTGGTCTTGCCGCTGCCGGCGAGGCCGCGCACGAGGGTGCGCTGCCTGCCGGCGAGGGCCTGTTCGGCGCGTTCGACGACGGTGCCGGGGCCGTGGCCCTCGAAGGCCTCGGGCCCGTCCCGGCGGACGGCCAGTTCGAGGCTGAGGTAGGCGGTGTCCAGGGGCCAGCAGGCGGCCTGGGGGCCGTGGAGGTCGAGGCCCACGATGGCCAGGCGGCTGTGCCGCTCGATGATGTAGTCGCGGTAGCGCTCCTCGAACGCCGTGTCCTCGTCGCTCGGTTGCCGGGCGGTGACCGGGGCCGCCTCCGCGGCCGCCCGGTCCCGCAGGACCATCAGGGTGCCGGCGTCGGCGCCCAGCGCCTTCGCCAGGGACACCAGGGTGGCTTCCGTGGGCACCTTGCGGCCGTTGAGGGCCTGGCTGACGGTGGTGTGGCCCAGCCCGGAGCGGCGCTCCAGCGCGACGTACGTCAGCTTCTTCTCCATGCGCAACAGGCGGAGCCGAGCGGCCAGTTGGGCCAGGGCCTCACTCATGCGTACATCTTCGTACGCGCGAACGCCGGCGAACGCGCGATCGGCGAACTTCACCTCATGACCACAAACCTGATGGCAGCAGTCGTCCTCGTCACCGCAGTCGTCGCGACGGTGCGGAAGGACGACGACCCCGCCGCCCTTCTGTCCGTCGTCGCCAATCTCCTGAATCTCCTGGCGCTGCTCAGCCGGCAGCCGTGAAGTCCGCCGCGTGGTCCTCGGCCCAGCTCGCGAACGAGCGGGCCGGGTGGCCCGTCAGCTGCTCGACGCCGGGGCGTACGGGCAGCGGGTGGCCGACCCCGGCCGCCCAGGCGCCCAGAAGGGCGTCGGCGAACGTGTCCGACATGAAGGCGGACACGTCCTGCTTCCACTGCTCGGGCGTCACGGGTTCGATCGTGACGTCCCGGCCGGTGGCCCGGCCGATCACCTCGGCCTGCCGGCGGAAGGTGAGGGACTCGGGGCCCGACAGTTCGTACGCACCGCCCGTCGGGTGCGGGTCGGTGAGGGCTGCCAGGGCGGCCTCGGCGATGTCCTTCTCGTGGATGGGGTCGGTGTAGGCGTCGGGGTACGGCAGGCGCAGCGGGGTGCCGGCGGTGATGGCCGGGGCCCAGCCGAGGGCGTTGGTGGCGAAGTGGCCGGGGCGCAGGAGGGTCGCCGTGACGGGGGCGGCGATCAGGGCCTGCTCGGCCTCCCAGTGGAAGCCGCCGATGGGGTTGGTGGCGGCGTCGGGCTCGAGGACGGCGGTCGAGGAGAGCAGCACGATGTGCTGGACGCCGGCGGCGACCGCTTCCTTGAGGAAGTCGTCGATGTGGGAGGGCTCGGCGTAGAGGAAGACGGCGGTGACGCCGCGCAGGGCGTCGGCGAAGGTCTGCGGCTCGTCGAGGGACAGGCGGGCCCGCTCGACGCCGTCGGGCAGGTCGAGCTCCTCGGGCTTGCGGGAGACGGCGCGCACGGCGAGGCCGCGGTCGTGGAGGAGGTCGATGAGGGTGCGGCCGACACGGCCGCGGCTTCCGGTCACTAGAATCGTCATACCTAAGATTGTGTGGCGCTGATATTGCGTCGCGCAAGTAATTATTTTCGCGAGACCGAACCGAAAGGACGCACCCTTGACCGACCGGGTGGAACTGCTGCGGCGCATCACCGAGGAGACCCGCCGGCACTACGCCGCCTGGACCCTGCTCAACCAGGCGCTCGCCGACCACCTCGGTCTGCACCCCACCGACCTGCAGTGCATCAGCATGCTCGACCTGAAAAGCGGGCCCCTGACCACGGGTGAGGTCGCCCGGCTGACCGGGCTGACGCCCGGTTCCGCGACCCGGCTCGTCGACCGCCTGACCAGGGCGGGGCTGGTCGAGCGCAGTACCGACCCCGCTGACCGACGGCGCGCCCTGGTCGGCCTCGCCCCGGGCGCCGCGGCCCGCATCGGGGCCGCCTGGGAGGTGCCGGGCGGCGCCTTCCGGGCGGTCCTGGAGCGCTACAGCGACGAGGAACTCGCCCTCATCGGCGACTACCTCGCCCGCGGCACCGAGGTGGGCCGCACCCAGGCCGAGCGGCTACGCGGTGCCGGCGAGGGGTAGCGCGGCCGGGGCCGCCGCGGCCCGGTCGTAGCGGCGCAGCACCAGGTCGGCGACCTCGGGCGCCGGGCCCAGGACGTCCGCCAGGACGTCGGCCCCCGCGGCCCGGGCGCCGGCGGCGATGCGGTCCGGCAGCCGCCCGGGGGCCAGGACGTAGGGGGCCACGGCCACCCGGCGGGCGCCGGACGCGCGCAGATCGCGCACGGCGTCCTCGGTCCGGGGGGAGCGGGCGGAGGCGAACGCGGGCCGCACGGCGAACCATCGACCGGTTCGCCGCCACTCCCGCGCGATGTCTGCGATCACCGCGTTCGCCTCCGGGTCGGAAGACCCCGCCGAGGCCAGGACGACCCCGGTCGAGCGTCGTGCGCCGGGCGCCAGGCCGGCCCCGGCCTCGTGCAGCCGCCGCTCCAGGGCGGCGGTCAGCAGGGCGGAGGGGCCCAGGACGTCCGCCCGGCGCACCGTCAGCTCCGGCAGCCGGGCGGCCGCCGGGGCCAGGACCGACGGGACGTCGGTCCGGGCGTGGAAGGCGCGGGTCAGCAGCAGGGGCAGCGCGACCGCCTCCCGTACGCCCTGCGCCGCGAGACCTTCGAGCACCCGGCCCACCGGCGGGGCGCAGAAGTCGAGGAAGCCCACCTCGACCCGCAGCCCCGGCCGCCGCGCCGCGACGCGGCGGCGCAGCGCCTCCACGGTGGCCGCGTGCCGGGGATCACGGCTGCCGTGGGCGACGAGCACCAGCACCGGGCGCCCTGCCACCGGGTCTGCCGTCGCCGGACGTCTCGTCGCCGGATCTCCTGTCACCGCGCCGCCGCCAGCCCGCGGCTGCGCAGGACGCGCCGCTCCAGGGGGCTGAAGACGGCGAGGTCGATGGCGATGCCCACGAACAGGATGAGGGTGATGCCCAGCAGTACCCCCGGCATGTCGGAGTCGGTGCGGGCGTTCTCCAGGTACTGCCCCAGGCCCAGGCCCAGGTCGGGGGAGGAGGCGATGAGTTCGGCCGCCATCAGCGACCGCCAGGAGAAGGCCCAGCCCTGCTTGAGCCCGGCGATGTACCCGGGCAGGGCGGCCGGCAGCAGCACGTGGCGCGCCCCGCGCAGTCCGGTGGCGCCCAGGGTGCGGCCGGCCCGCAGGTACAGCGGCGGCACCTGGTCGATGCCGGAGACCAGGCCGTTGGCGATGGAGGGCACCGCGCCCAGCAGGATCACCGCGTACATCGCGGAGTCGGTGATGCCCAGCCAGATGACGGCGGCGGGCACCCAGGCGACCGAGGGGAGCGACTGCAGACCGGAGAGGACGGGCCCCAGCGCGGCCCGTACCACCGGCACCCTGGCCACCAGCAGCCCCAGCGGGGTGCCGATGGCCAGGGCGGCGGCGAAGCCCAGCAGGCCGCGCGAGACGCTGGTCCAGATGATGCCGAGGAGCGTGCCGTTCAGCCACAGGGCGCGCAGGCTGTGCCAGACGGCGCCGGGGTCGGGCAGTTTGTAGTCCTCGGTGACGTGGGCCAGCACCAGCAGCTTCCACACCACGAGCACCAGCACCACCGCCACCACCGGCGGCAGCACCTTGCCCAGCAGCACCTGGCGCAGGGGGGTGCGGCGGACCTGGACGGTGTCCAGGGCGTCCAGGCCCGCCTCCAGGCCGGCGACGTCCGGCTCGGCGGTGGCGCCCGCGGCCTTACTGCTGGCGGCCATGGCGGCGGATCTCCCTTCGCAGCTCCTCGGTGATCTCGACGGAGAGCTCGGCCACCGCCGCGTCCTCGATGCGGCGCGGCTGGGGGATGTCCACCGTCCACTCGCGCACCACCCGGCCCGGCCGGGAGGAGAGCAGGACGACCCGCTGGCCCAGGCGCACGGCCTCGCGCACGTTGTGGGTGACGAACAGCACCGACACGTTCGTCTCCGACCAGATGCGGGTCAGTTCGTGGTGCAGCACGTCGCGGGTGATGGCGTCCAGGGCCGCGAACGGCTCGTCCATCAGCAGCACCCGGCTGTCCTGCGCCAGCGCCCGGGCGAGGGCCACGCGCTGGCGCATCCCGCCGGAGAGTTCGTGCACCCGCTTGCCGTACGCCTCGCCCAGCCGGACGAGCTGCAGCAGCCGCTCGGCCTCGGGGCGGCGTGCGGCCCGGGGCACCCCGCGCAGCCGCAGGGCGAGTTCGATGTTGCGGCCGGCGGTCAGCCACGGGAACAGCGCGTGCTCCTGGAACATCAGCGCCGGCCGGCCGCCGGGCACGCGGATGCTGCCGCCGCTGGGCCGGTCCAGGCCGGCGACCAGGTTGAGCAGGGTCGACTTGCCGCAGCCGGACGCCCCGAGGAGGCAGACGAATTCGCCGGGGCGGACGTCGAGGGTGATGTCCTCCAGCACGGGGACGTCCCCGCCGGTGCGGCCGCGGCCCGGGTGGCCGAAGCTCTTGCGGACGTGGTCGATGCGGACGGCCGCCGGTGTGCCGTCGTCGACGACGGCCGGCTCCGGTGTGCCGGTGGTCAGCGCCGGGGTCATCCGGTCACCTCCTGGTGTGCGGACGGGCATGCGCGCCCCTACTGCCGCGTGCACGGGATCACTGCTTTCCGAGCCCGGCCGCGGCGACCGCGGGCCGGCCCTGTGCCTTGAGCACCTTGTTGAGCAGGGTCAGGTCGTAGATGCCGGTCAGGTCCGGCTTGTCGAGGAGGCCGGCGGTGACGGCGTGGTCGGCCTCCGCCCGCAGGGTGGCGGCCAGCGGGTCGTCGGTGGTGGTCAGCGACTGCCAGGCCGGGTCGAGGACCTCGGCGGGCAGCCCCTTGCCGCTCAGCCGCTTCAGGGCCGCGTTCGCCGACGCCTTGGCCTGCTCCGGGTGGGCGGCGATCCAGGCGTTGGTCCTCACCGATCCGCGCAGCACGGCCTCGACCACGTCCGGGTGGGCGTCGAGGAACTTCTTCGAGACGATCACATTGGTGATCACGAACTTCCTGTCCGGCCACAGCGTGCTCTCGTCCAGCAGCACCTTGCCGCCCTCGGAGACCAGCTTCGAGGCGGTCGGCTCGGGCACCCACGCGCCGTCGACGGAGCCGGACTTGAAGGCGTCGGGCACGACCTTGTTGTCCGTTCGGACGACGGAGACATCCCCCTTGCCGCTCTGCGGATCGACCTTCCAGCCCTGCTCGGCGGCCCAGTTGAGGAACGCCACGTCCTGGGTGTTGCCCTTCTGCGGGGTGGCGATCCGCTTGCCCTTGACGTCCTCCGGCGAGGTGATCTTCTTCGGGTCGACCACCAGCTTCACCCCGCCCGAGGCCGAACCGGCGACGATCCGCAGGCTCTTGCCGCCCGACTTGACGTAGCCGTTGATCGCCGGCGACGGGCCGATCCAGCCGATGTCGATCGAGCCGGCGTTCAGCGCCTCGATCTCGGAGGGCCCGGCGTTGAACGTCGTCGAGCGCACCGTGGTGCCGCCCAGCTCCTTCTGGATGATCCCTTCCTGTTCGCCGACGAGCGGCGTGGCGTGGGTGATGTTCGGGAAGTAGCCCAGGCGCACGGTGTCGGCGGAGAGCTTCTGCGCACCGGCGGCGCCGGATCCGGCCGCGGTGCCGGAGCCCTTGGCGGAGCCGTAGCCGCAGGCGGCCAGGGCGGTCAGGAGCAGGGGGACGGCGGCGAGCGCCGGCAGCAGCCGGCGATGGCGGGGGGCAGCGGACACGAGGGGACATCCTCTCGTCGGGTGGAGATCCGGCGGTGGGGGACGACAAGCGGGCGACCCGCAGGGGGGCGCAGGTCAGCGGCGCGGCGCGCCGCAGCACGCACATCGCCCGACCCCGCCCTGGCCGCTGCCGAGGGAGCCGCTGCCGATGCGGCCGCCCTCCTTGTGGAACGTCGCGTAGACGTCCGTGAACGCCGCGAGGACGTCCGCCCCCCGTCCGTGCATCGTCAGAAGTCCCAGCCCTCGTCGTCGGCGGCCGCGCCCGCGGCAGCGGGCGCCGCGAAGGCCGCACCAGCCATGCCGGCGGTGAGCGTGGTGCCGTCGGCCGGGTCGATCAGCAGGAAGGAGCCGGTGCGCCGCGAGTCGGCGTACGGGTCCAGCGCCAGCGGTTCGGCGGTGCGCAGCACCACGCGCCCGATGTCGTTCGAGCGCAGCTCGCCGGGGTCGGGGTGGTCGCAGAGGTCCTCCAGGGACAGCCGGGACGGCACGGCCTTGACCACCGCCTTGACGGTCCGCGTGGTGTGCTTGAGCAGCACCCGGTCGCCCGGGCGCAGCGGCCGGTCGGCCAGGTGGCACACGGTGGCCTCGACGTCGCGGGTCACGTCGGGCGCGGCGGCCGCCGGCGCGATGAGGTCGCCGCGCGCGACGTCGAGGTCGTCGGCCAGGCGCACGGTGACCGACTGCGGCGCCCAGGCGATGTCCACGGGGTGGCCCAGCGCGTCGATGCCGGCGACCGTCGTCGTACGGCCCGAGGGGAGCACGGTGACCGCATCGCCGGTGCGCAGTACGCCGGCGGCGAGCTGGCCGGCGTAGCCGCGGTAGTCGCGGTGCTCGGCGCGTTGCGGGCGGATGACGTACTGCACGGGGAAGCGCGCGGGCTCGGCGGAGGGGTCGGCGACCACGGGCACCGACTCCAGGTGCTCCAGCACGGTGGGGCCGCCGTACCAGTCCATGTGCGCGGACGGATGGACCACGTTGTCGCCGGCCAGCGCCGAGACGGGGATCGCGGTCACCTCCGGCACCCCGAGCGAGGCGGCGTACGCGCCGAACTCCTCGGCGATCTTGGCGAATGCGGCCTCCTCGTAGCCGACGAGGTCCATCTTGTTGACGGCCAGCACCACGTGCGGCACCCGCAGCAGGGCCGCGACCGCGGCGTGCCGGCGGGTCTGCTCGACCACGCCGTTGCGGGCGTCGACGAGCACCAGGGCCAGCTCGGCGGTGGAGGCGCCGGTGACCATGTTGCGCGTGTACTGCACGTGCCCGGGGGTGTCGGCGAGGACGAACCGGCGGTGGGCGGTGGCGAAGTAGCGGTGGGCCACGTCGATGGTGATGCCCTGCTCGCGCTCGGCGCGCAGCCCGTCGGTCAGCAGCGCCAGGTCCACGGCCTCGTGGCCGCGGCTGCGCGAGGCGTGTTCCACGGCCTCCAGCTGGTCGGCCAGCACGGACCGGGAGTCGTGCAGCAGCCGTCCCACCAGGGTGGACTTGCCGTCGTCGACGGAGCCGGCAGTGGCGAAGCGCAGCAGCGAGGCCGGTGCGCCGGTGTCGGACAGTGTGGTCATGGCGGTCATGGCTAGAAGTACCCCTCGCGCTTGCGGTCCTCCATCGCGGCCTCCGACAACTTGTCGTCGGCCCGGGTCGCGCCCCGTTCGGTGAGCCGGGAGGCGGCGATCTCGGCGATGACGGCCTCGACGGTGGCCGCGTCGGAGTCGACGGCCCCGGTGCACGACATGTCGCCGACCGTGCGATAGCGCACCAGCCGTCTCTCCAGGCGCTCCCCGTCCCGCGGGCCGCCCCACGCGCCGGGGGCCAGCCACATGCCGTCACGGGCGAAGACCTCGCGCTCGTGCGCGTAGTAGATCGACGGCAGCTCGATCCGCTCGCGGGCGATGTACTGCCACACGTCCAGCTCGGTGAAGTTCGACAGCGGGAAGACGCGCACGTGCTCGCCGGGGGAGTGGCGGCCGTTGTACAGCTGCCACAGCTCCGGGCGCTGGCGGCGCGGGTCCCAGCCGCCGAACTCGTCGCGCAGGGAGAACACCCGCTCCTTGGCCCGCGCCTTCTCCTCGTCCCGCCGGCCGCCGCCGAGGACGGCGTCGAAGCGGTGACGGGCGATGGCGTCCAGCAGCGGCACGGTCTGCAGCGGGTTGCGCGTGCCGTCGGGGCGCTCGCGCAGCTCGCCGCGGTCGATGAAGTCCTGCACCGAGGCCACGTGCAGCCGCAGCCCGTGCTCGGCCACCGTGCGGTCGCGGTGGGCGAGCACCTCGTCGAAGTTGTGCCCGGTGTCCACGTGCAGCAGCGCGAACGGCACCGGCGCGGGCGCGAACGCCTTCAGCGCCAGGTGCAGCATCACGATGGAGTCCTTGCCGCCCGAGAAGAGGATCACCGGCCGCTCGAACTCCCCGGCCACCTCCCGCAGGACGTGCACCGCCTCCGACTCCAGCGCATCCAGGTGGGAGAGGGCGAACGGCGTGTCGCCGGCGCCCCCGATCGGCTCGATGCTCATATCAGCCCCCGCTCCACCAGCAGCGCGTGCACCGCCGAGACCGACTCCCCGACGCCCTGCCGGTGCGCCGCTATCCGCAGGTCCGGCGCCTCGGGCGCCTCGTAGGGGTCGTCCACCCCGGTCAGCCCGCTGATCTCGCCGGCCGCCTGCCGCGCGTACAGCCCCTTGACGTCGCGCGCCGAGCACACCTCGACCGGCGTCGCCACATGCACCTCCAGGTACGGCGTGCCGTGCGCCTGGTGCTGCTTGCGTACGGCCTCGCGCGCATCCGCGTACGGCGCGATGACCGGGACGAGCACCGTCACCCCGTGCCCGGCCAGCAGCCGGGCGACGAAGCCGATGCGGCGGACGTTGGTGTCCCGGTCCGCGCGGGAGAAGCCGAGACCGGCGGAGAGGAACTCCCGGATCTCGTCGCCGTCGAGCACCTCGACCCGGTGCCCCTCGCCGCGCAGCCGCTCGGCGAGCGAGCGGGCGATGGTCGTCTTGCCCGCGCTCGGCAGGCCGGTCAGCCACACGGTGGCGCCCGTCATGTTCGTCGATCTCCCCGTCGTGTCGTGCGGTGGTCCCGTGCGGTCATCCGTGCAGCCCGCACTCGGTCTTGCCGGTGCCCGCCCAGCGGCCGGCGCGTACGTCCTCGCCCGGTGCCGTGCGGCGGGTGCACGGGGCACAGCCGACGGAGGCGTAGCCGTCCGTCAGCAGCGGGTTGACCAGGACGCCGTGCTCGGCGATGTAGGCGTCGACGTCCTGTTGCGTCCAGCGGGCGATGGGCGCGACCTTGACCTTGTGCCGCCGGGCGTCCCAGCCGACCACCGGCGTGTGCGCCCGGGTGGGGGACTCCTCGCGGCGCAGCCCCGTCGCCCACGCGTCGTAGCCGGCCAGGCCCGCCCGCAGCGGCTCGACCTTGCGCAGCCGGCAGCACAGGTCCGGGTCGCGGTCGTGCAGCCGGGGCCCGTACGCCGCGTCCTGCTCGGCCACGGACTGCCGCGGGGTGAGCGTGACGACGGTGACGTCCATGACGGCGGCCACCGCGTCCCGCGTGCCGATGGTCTCGGGAAAGTGGTAACCGGTGTCGAGGAAGAGCACGTCGATGCCCGGCCGGACGCGGGCGGCGAGGTGGGCGACCACCGCGTCGGCCATCGACGCGGTGACGCACAGCCGTTCGCCGAAGGTCTCCGCGGCCCAGCGCAGGATCTCCTCCGCCGGGGCCTCCTCCAGCTCCCGGCCCGCCCGCTCGGCCAGCTCCCGCAGCTCGCTCATCGCTCCTCCCGGTGGGCCGTGCCCCGGGCGAGCAGGCCCAGGAACGCCAGCTTGAACGCGCGACTGCAGGCCGCGCAGTGCCAGGCGCCGTGCCCCTGCTCGCCGGGGCGCAGGTCCTCGTCGCCGCAGTAGGGGCAGTAGAAGGGTGCCGCGCGCTCGCTCATGACAGATCCGCCTCCTGCGCCCGCGCCACCCACTGGGCGAACCGCTCGCCGTCGGCGCGCCGGCCGAGGTAGCGGCGCAGCACGCGCTCGATGTAGTCGGCCAGTTGGTCCGAGGTGACCTTCAGCCCGCGCACCTTGCGGCCGAAGCCGGCTTCGAGACCCAGCGCGCCGCCCAGGTGCACCTGGAAGCCCTCGACCTGACGGCCGGCGTCGTCGGTCACGAGCTGGCCCTTGAGGCCGATGTCCGCGACCTGGATGCGGGCGCAGGCGTTGGGGCAGCCGTTGATGTTGATGGTCAGCGGCTCGTCGAACTCCGGCAGCCGGCGCTCGAGTTCCTCGACGAGCGCCGCGCCGCGCGCCTTGGTCTCGACGATGGCGAGCTTGCAGAACTCGATGCCGGTGCACGCCATCGTCCCGCGCCGAAACGGCGAGGGGCTCACCCGCAGGTCCAGCGCCTCCAGGCCCGCCACCAGCGGCTCCACCCGGTCCTCGGACACGTCGAGCACGATCATCTTCTGGTCGGCGGTGGTGCGCACGCGCTGCGAGCCGTGGCTCTCGGCCAGTTCGGCGATCTTCGTCAGCGTCGCGCCGTCGACGCGGCCGACGCGCGGGGCGAACCCGACGCAGAAGCGGCCGTCCCGCTGCCGGTGCACGCCCACGTGGTCGCGCCAGCGGGCGAGCGGCTGCGGCGGTGGCGGGCCGTCGAGGAGTGTGCGGTGCAGGTACTCCTCCTCCAGCACCTGCCGGAAGCGCTCGGCGCCCCAGTCGGCGAGGAGGAACTTCAGCCGGGCGCGGCCCCGCAGCCGGCGGTAGCCGTAGTCGCGGAAGATGCCGATGACGCCCTCGAAGACGTCCGGCACCTCCTCCAACGGCACCCAGGCGCCCAGGCGTTCCCCGATTCTCGGATTGGTCGACAGCCCGCCGCCCACCCACACGTCGAAGCCCGGACCGTGCTCGGGGTGACGCACGCCGACGAAGGACACGTCGTTGATCTCGTGCGCCACGTCCAGCAGGGGCGAGCCGGAGATCGCGGACTTGAACTTGCGCGGCAGGTTGGAGAACGCGGGGTTGCCGACGACACGGCGGTGGATCTCCTCCACCGCCCAGGTGCCGTCGACGATCTCGTCCTCGGCGATGCCCGCGACCGGCGAGCCCAGGATCACCCGGGGGGTGTCCCCGCACGCCTCGGTGGTGGACAGGCCCACGGCCTCCAGCCGGCGCCAGATCTCCGGCACGTCCTCGATGCGGATCCAGTGGTACTGGATGTTCTGCCGGTCGGTGATGTCGGCGGTGCCGCGGGCGAACTCCTGGGAGACCTCGCCGACGACGCGCAGCTGGGCGGTGGTCAGCCGGCCGCCGTCGATGCGCACCCGCAGCATGAAGTACTCGTCGTCCAGCTCCTCGGGCGCGAGGACCGCGGTCTTCCCGCCGTCGATCCCCGGCTTGCGCTGGGTGTACAGGCCCCACCAGCGCATTCGGCCGCGCAGGTCGGCGGGGTCGATGGAGTGGAAGCCGGCCTTGGAGTAGATCGTCTCAATGCGTGTCCGCACATTGAGACCGTCGTCGTCCTTCTTGACCTGCTCGTTCGGATTGAGCGGCGTGAAGTGACCGACGGCCCACTGGCCTTCGCCCCGGTGGCGGCCGGCCTTGCGCCGGGGCGGGGCCGCGGCGCGACGAGGGGTGCTGTCAGTCATGGTGAAATGTCCTTAAATGTCCGCACATGCCGGTCGGGAAGGCAGGGGAAAGGCAGCGAAAGCGGGACGGCAAAAACGGAAATAACAGAAAGATTGCCCAGGGGCTCCTCGTCGGCAACGGTGGCAACGAGGGCGTGGAAACGGCGGCGCTGTGACTGTCAGCCCGCGGGACACATGGCGCTGGACATGCGGCAGAGGTCGATGTGACGTCGGGTCACCAAGGCTATTCCAGCTCGGGACATGGCGGAAGCGTTGCACGACGCTCTTCGGCCAGTCCACTGTT
This sequence comes from Streptomyces sp. NPDC049585, assembly GCF_040675615.1. Classification (NCBI taxonomy): domain Bacteria; kingdom Bacillati; phylum Actinomycetota; class Actinomycetes; order Kitasatosporales; family Streptomycetaceae; genus Streptomyces; species Streptomyces sp. NPDC049585. The sequence goes on from NZ_JBFAPE010000003.1 coordinate 73,046, forward strand.
GTCCGAATAATGAGCGAAGCCGTCCCGCATGGCGGGACGGCCGGGGGTGTGGCGAGGGCTCCTACGCCCCGGGCCAGGGGCCCGGAGCAGGCACGTCCGGCTCCTCCTCGACGCGGGTCTCGAACACCCGGAACCCGCGCCGCTCGTAATTGGCGAGCGCATGCGGGCCGTCCTTGCTGCACGTGTGCAGCCACACCCGCCGCGTCGCCTCCCGCCCCGGCCACCGCTCGGCCAGGTCCCAGGCCCGCGCGGTGCCGTACGACAACAGGTGGCCGCCGATCCCGCGCCCCTGGAAGGAGGGCAGCAGACCGAAGTAGACGATCTCCACCACGCCCTCGTCCTGCGGGTCCAGCTCCACATAGCCGGCGGGCGTCCCGTGCTCGTACGCCACCCACGTCTCCACGCCCGGCCTGGCCAGGTGCTCCTGCCAGCGCGCGTACGACCAGGGCAGACGATCGGTCCAGCTGATGCCGCCGCCCACGGCGGTGTACAGGAAGCGGCTGAACTCGGGCGAGGGCACGGCGGCCTGTTCGATCCGGATGCCGGACGAGGAGTCCGGCACGCGGGACGGGCGCAGGTCCTCCGGCGAGGTCTGCGCCATCGACCAGGTGGTGACGGGGCGGGTGGTGGCCATGGTGCGAGTGTCGCTCATGGCCGAAACCACTCCGCACGGCGGGGGTGCGCCTGCCGCGGGCCCGGCCCCGGTGTCCTCAATCGCCGGACGGGCTGCACTGCAGCCCGTCCGGCGATTGAGGGGCTCAGCCCGCCGCAGGCGCACCGCGCCGTGCGGCCACGATCGCCGGCGCAGTCGAGTACGGCAGCAGGTCCGCCGGGTCCTGCGGCGTCCGCAGCTCCACCCGTAAGCCGTCGGCGAACCGGTACGGCCGATGCCCCAGCACACCCCCCAGCGTGCGCCGCAACCGCGACAGTTCCGCCCGTACCGTCACCGTCCGGCTCGCGTCGCCGAACAGGTCCGCCGCGAGCTCGGCCGCCGTGCGCCCGGCGGGGTGCCGCGCCAGCAGGTACAGCAGCTCGGCGTGGCGCGGGCTGAGTTCGTGGGACCAGCGGCCGGAGGGGCCGGAGACGGTGACCGTCCAGCAGCGGGCGAGGCGCAGGTCGAGCACGACGCGGCCGGGCGGCGCGTCCGCGTCGCGGGCCTCGTCCAGCCGCAGCAGCCAGCCGTCGGGCAGGGGTTCGACGGTGCAGGGCCCGAGGGAGGGCAGCCACGCGGGCCCGGGCCGTACCTCGCGCGGCAGCACGACCCGTCCGACCGGTGCCATGCCGCTGACCGCCGCCGTCCAGCCGTCGCGGTCGACGGCCAGGGCCCGTCCGCCGAGCCGGGCGAGCATGGGGGCCGCGACCGAGCGCAACCGGTCGACGGACTCCCAGTGCCGGGTGCGCAGCTCCGCCTCGGCCACTTTGGCGACGGCCGTCACCAGGGCGAGGGTGGCGGGGTTGAAGGCGGGGGCGGGGCCGCTGACGTTGAGCACGCCCAGCAGCCGCCCGTCGCGCGGGTCGTGCAGGGGGGCCGCGGCGCAGGTCCAGGAGTGGTGGCTGCGTACGTAGTGTTCGGCGGAGTGCACCTGGACGGGGCGGCGCTCGACGAGGGCGAGCCCGATGCCGTTGGTGCCGACCTGTTCCTCCGTCCAGGCGGCGCCCACTTCGAAGCCGAGCCGGTCGGCGCTGCGGCGTACTGCCGCGGTGCCCTCGCGCCACAGCAGCCGTCCGTCGGCGTCGGCGACCACGATCAGGTGGTGGACGGCGTCCACCGTCTCGCGCAGGCCCTCGCGCACCTGCGGCAGCAGCCCGGCCAGCTGGGAGGTGTGCCGACGGTGCTCGATCTCGTCGGGCCCGATCGGCGCGGCGGGCCGGCCGGTCTCGGGGTCGACGCCGTGCCGGCGTACGCGGTGCCACGACTCGCCGATCAACGGACGCGGGCGTGCGGGCGGCGCCTGGCCGGCGAGTGTCGCCTCCCACACGGCGGGCAGCTGCCCCGCATCGATTGGTATGCGCTTCACGCTGCAATGGTGCCCGTCGGGGACCCTGCCACGCCGGTGCATCGGCGATATTGCAACGCCGTGCAACCATTGCGGGCGGTCCGCCCCAGGGCGGAAGGTGACGGTGAGCGGCCGGAGGGTGGTGCCGAGTCGGCGCAGCATCACCCTCCGCGGCCCCTCCACCTGCGCCGCCGTACCCCCGCCCGCGCCCGGTCCGCCGGGTGAAGCAAGGTGCCCGCGGCCGATACGGTTAGCGCGTGCAGGCAGCAAAAGAACATTCGGGCCGGCCCGGCCGGCTCCACAGGGCCCGGGCCCTGTACCGGAACGTCTCCAAACGCAGGACGGCCTGGCTGCTCCTGAAGGACACGGTCAACTCCTGCATGGAACACCGGGTCACCGGACTGGCCGCGGAGGCGGCCTTCTTCACCCTGCTGTCGCTGCCGCCGCTGTTCCTCGGACTGATCGGCCTGCTGCAGTACCTGGACGACTGGACGGGCACCCGCACGATCCCGGGCATCCAGGAGAACATCCTGACGGCCTCGGCCGCCGTGCTCTCCGAGAAGGGCACCCGGCAGATTGCCGAGCCGCTGGTCAGCGAGGTCATCAAGATCGGCCGGCCGGAGATCATGTCGGTCGGCTTCGCCATCGCCCTGTGGTCCGGCTCGCGGGCGGTCAACGTCTTCGTCGACACCATCACGATCATGTACGGCCTGGAGGGCAAGCGCGGCATCATCCGCACCCGGCTGCTGGCCTTCCTGCTCTACCTCGTCGCCCTCGTCGTGGGAGCCGTCGCGCTGCCGCTGATGGTGGTGGGGCCGGAGACGGTCGTCCACCTCGTGCCCTGGAGCGCGGACGTCGTCCGCTTCCTGTACTGGCCGGTGGTCATCGTGCTGTCGATCGCCTTCCTGACCACCCTCTACCACGTGTCCGTGCCCGTGCGTTCACCGTGGGCCGAGGACATCCCCGGGGCGTTCGTCGCCCTGACCATGTGGGTGCTCGGCAGCTTCCTGCTGCGCATCTACCTCACCCACACCGTCGAACGCGTCACCATCTACGGCTCGCTGGCCGCACCCGTCGCCGTCCTGCTGTGGATCGGCGTCTCGGCGTTCGCGGTGCTCGTCGGCGCCGCCGTGAACGCGGCCCTGGACCGCGTGTGGCCCTCCGTCACCACTGCCGCCGCGCGCGCCGAGGTCGACAGGCTGCGCGCGGCCGCCGCGGCCCGCGTGGCCGCCGAGCGGGCCGCCGTCGCGCTGGTGCACGAGATCGAGGACGACCCCTTCGAGGAGCCCGAGGAGGGCGTGATGGGTCAGGACCGGGAGCCGCCCTCGGAGTTCCCCGAGCGCTGGGCCCAGTTCCTGCCGCCCGAGGACGTCCGCTCCCGGCTCCACAAGCCCGAGCACGGGCCCAAGCACGCCAAGCCCCACCGCAAGGGCTGAGAAGGAGGAGAGCTGGGAAGGGGGAGGGCTGAGAAGGGGGAGAAAAAACCCTTCGCGGCCGGCGGCACCCGCGCCCTACGATCCGGGTGACCGACCGAGCTCCAACAGGAGGTGAGTACGCAATGGCTGCCGTCGTCACGGGCCCTGCCCGCACTCAGAAGCAGATCCATTCCCCCTCCTTCGATAAGGACCACCACCTTGTCCGAGCTCACCGCCGACCACCCGCTCACCGCCTACGGCTGGGACGCGGGCTTCGCTGACGACTTCGCCGCCCACGCCGCCGAGGGCCTGGTGCCCGGGCGGATCGTGCGCGTCGACCGCGGCCGCTGCGACCTCGTCGTCGCCGACGGCGACGGCGTCCGCACGGTCCTGGCCGACACCTCCCTGGTCGCCACCGGCGACCCGGTGGCCATCATGTGCACCGGCGACTGGGCCGCCGTCGACCTCGCCGGCGGCTTCGTCCGCGCCCTGCTGCCGCGGCGCACCGCCTTCGTGCGGTCCGCCTCCTCCAAGCACTCCAAGGGCCAGATCCTGGCCGCCAACATCGACGCCGCCGTGGTGGCCGTCTCCCTCGCCGCCGAGCTCGACCTCGGCCGGGTGGAGCGGTTCCTCACGCTGGCCTGGGAGAGCGGCGCGGAGCCGCTCGTCGTGCTGACCAAGGCCGACCTCGTCCCCGACCCGGTCGTCCTCGCGCATCTGATAGCCGACACCGAGACCGCCGCGCCCGGCGTGCAGGTGCTGGCCGTCAGCGCCGAGGACGGCGAGGGCGTCGACGTCCTGGCCGCCGTGCTCGCCGGCCGCACCTCCGTGCTGCTGGGGCAGTCCGGCGCCGGCAAGTCCACCCTCGCCAACGCCCTGCTGGGCGCCGAGGTCCAAACGGTGCAGGCCGTGCGCGACCGCGACGGCAAGGGCCGGCACACCACCACCACCCGCAACATGCTGGCCCTGCCCGGCGGGGGCGTCCTCATCGACACCCCCGGGCTGCGCGGGGTGGGCCTGTGGGACGCGGAGGGCGGTGTCGGCCGGACCTTCACCGAGATCGAGCGGCTGGCCGGCCGCTGCCGCTTCCAGGACTGCGCCCACACCGTGGAGCCGGGTTGCGCGGTGCTGGCCGCGGTCGACAGCGGCGAGCTCCCGCAGCGCCGCCTGGACAGCTACCACAAGCTGCTGCGCGAGAACGAGTGGATCACCGCCCGCACCGACGTCCGGCTGCGTGCGGAGATCCGCCGCGAATGGAAGCGCAAGCAGGCCGAGGGCCGCATGATGTACGAGCGCAAGCGGGGTACCGCCCACTAGCGCCCGGTAAGGGGCGCGGGGGCGCAGCCCGGCACCACCCTCTGCGGGTGCGTCGTGGCTTGTCGCGCAGTTCCCCGCGCCCCTTTACGGGGGCGAGGGCCGTGTCCGATTTCCGCCAGTGCCGCGGCCGGCGGTGGCGCAGACTGGTACTCATGACGGCCCCCGCACCACCGCTCGACGACACCCGCTACCAGGCGGTCCGCAGCCGGGACGCACGTTTCGACGGAGAGTTCTTCTTCGGCGTGACGAGCACCGGCATCTACTGCCGTCCGAGCTGCCCGGCCGTGACCCCCAAGCGCGCCAACGTGCGCTTCTACCCCTCGGCCGCCGCCGCCCAGCAGGCCGGTTTCCGTGCCTGCCGGCGCTGCCGTCCCGACGCCGCCCCCGGCTCCGCCGCATGGAACGTGCGCGCCGACCTCGCCGGCCGGGCCATGCGCCTGATCGGCGACGGCGTCGTCGACCGCGAGGGCGTCGCGGGCCTCGCCGCCCGGCTGGGCTACAGCTCCCGCCAGGTCCACCGGCGGCTCACCGAGGAACTGGGCGCCGGCCCCGTGGCACTCGCCCGCGCCCAGCGCGCCCACACCGCGCGCATCCTGCTGCAGACCACCGGCATGCCCATCACCGAGATCGCCTTCGCCGCCGGTTTCGCGAGCGTACGGCAGTTCAACGACACCGTCCGGGCCGTGTACGACCGCACGCCCAGCGAGCTGCGCGCCGCCCCCGCGCACCGGCGGGCCGCCGACGGCGCGGCCGCCGCCGGCATCCCGCTGCGGCTTGCCCACCGCGGCCCCTACGCCGCCGGCCAGGTCTTCGGCTTCCTCGCCCGCCGTGCCGTCCCCGGCGTGGAGGAGGTGCTCGGCCCGCCCGGCGGGCGCACCTACCGCCGCACCCTGCTCCTGCCCTACGGCACCGGCATCGCCGAGGTCGCCGAGCCCGCCCCCGACCGGGAGGCCGGCAACTGGCTGGCGTGCCGGCTGCGCCTGACCGACCCGCGCGACCTGGCGGCCGCCGTGCAGCGCGTACGCCGCCTGTTCGACCTCGACGCCGACCCGTACGCCGTCGCCGAGCACCTCGGCGCCGACCCCCGGCTGCGGCCCCTGGTCACCGCCCGGCCCGGGCTGCGCTCGCCCGGTGCCGCGGACGGCGCCGAGCTGGCCGTGCGCGCCGTCCTCGGCCAGCAGGTCTCCGTCGCCGCCGCGGCCGGCCTCGCCGGCGCGCTGGTCGCCGCCTACGGCAAACCCCTGGCCGCGCCCGACGGCGGCCTGACCCACCTGTTCCCCGAGCCCGGCGCACTGGCCGGCGCCGCCCTGGAGGAGACGGGCATGCCGCAGCGGCGCCGGGACGCCCTGCGCGCCCTGGCCGCCGCGCTGGCCGACGGGGCCGTCCGGCTCGATCCCGGCGCCGACCGGGAGGAGACCACGCGCGCCCTGCTGGCCCTGCCGGGCGTCGGGGAGTGGACGGCCGGGTACGTGCGCATGCGCGCGCTCGGCGACCCCGACGTCTTCCTGCCCGCGGACGCCGGCGCCCGCCACGGGCTCGCCGCCCTCGGCGCCGCCCCCGCCGATGCGGACGCCTGGCGTCCCTGGCGCTCGTACGCCCTGCACCACCTGTGGCACGCCGCCACCGCACCGAAGGACGCCTGACCCCGTGCTCTGGACAGAAGTCGACAGCCCCCTCGGCACGTTGCTGCTCACCGGCGTGCCCTCCGTGGATGCCCCCGGCGGCACCGCGCTGTGCTCCCTGACGGTGCCGGGGCAGAAGAACGCCCCCGTGCCGGCGACCGGCTGGCAGCGCGAGCCCGCTGCCTTCGCGGAGGCGCAGCGGCAGCTGGCGGCGTACTTCACCGGTGGGGCGCAGGGGTTCGACCTGGCGTTCGCCGTGGCGGGCACGGAGTTCCGCCGCCGGGTGTGGGACGCGCTGGACGCCGTGCCGTACGGCGCCACCACCAGCTACGGCGAACTCGCCGCCCGCATCGGCGCCCCGCGCGCGGCCGTACGGGCGGTGGGCGGCGCGATCGGCGCCAACCCCCTGCTGGTGCTGCGGCCCTGCCACCGTGTGATCGGCGCCGACGGCGCCCTGACCGGCTACGCCGGCGGCCTGGAGCGCAAGCGCTACCTGCTGGCCCTGGAAGCGGGTGCCTGAGCCGGGCCCCGGCCGCCGCGGGCCGACCAGCCCCGCTCGGCGGCGTACCAGCCCAGTTGCAGGCGGGTGGTCACGCCCGCCAGTTCCATCAGCCGCTTCACGCGCCGCTGCACGGTGCGCAGGCCCAGCCCCAGTTGCTTGGCGACGCTGGCGTCCGTCAGCCCGTCCAGCAGCAGCGACAGCACGGCGAGGTCCGTGGGGTCGGGGACGACGGGCCGGCCGTGGGCGTCGTCCGCCCGCGGTGGCCGCCCGGCCCGCCAGGCGTCCTCGAACAGGCCGACGAGCCGGTCCAGCAGGGGGCCGCCGCGCACGAGCAGCGCGGCCGGGGCCGCGTCCCCGGTGGCCAGCCGCACCAGCGCGGTGCTGCGGTCGGCTATGACCACCTCCGCCGGTATCCGGTCGACGACCCGCAGCCGCCCGGCGTCCTGCGGCACGTGCACCGCCGCGGAGTCCACCACGATCCGCCGGGGCACCGCAGCGCCTCCTGTCGGACCGTCCGTCAACACGCTGCGTCCATCGGACACCATGACGCACACTTCGTTGACGGCACTCGAGCGCAGTCCCAGCAGCCGCCGGACGACCGCGTCCGCACCCGTCACCACCTCCACCGTATCCACCCGTACAGGCCGTGCCACCGGGCATTCCCCGTGCGGCGCCTGCCGGACGGCGCCCCCACCCACCGAATCGAGCACGTGACTTCCTTCCCCGTCCCCGGAATCGTCCTCGTGACTTGCGGACATCATCCCTGGGGTGGTGTTCGCCGTGCACTCTTCCCGTATGCCCCGCAGTGTGGACAATAAGGGCATGAGTCAGCAGGGGGACCAGCACGCCGAACAAGAGGACGCCTGGTGGCGCGAGTTGTACGGCCGGAGCGAGTCCGACACCGGCGGCTGCCCGGGCGGCGACAGCCTCGACGAGCGCTTCTCCTCCGCCTCGGCCGTGGTCGGTCCGGAGCCGCTGCGTCCGAGAGCGGAGCCCAGGAGGCCCGCGCCCGAGCGCGGCGGCCCCCAGCGGCCCGGGCCCCGGCGCGGCGGACCCGCCGACGAGCCGCCCGCACCGCCCACCGTGGCCGCCACCGGGCTCTCGCCCGCCCTGGCCGGCGGCGTGCCGCGGCAGACCAAGCGCTGGGCCGGCCCGACCAACGGCTCCCTGCCCGTCCCCGCCGCCTCCCGGCACCGGCCGCCGCCTGCGCCGCCCGATCCCGAGGCACGGCCGCCCGCGGGCGCCGAGGAGCGGCCGGAGGCCCCGCCGCCGCCCGACCCCCGCACGCGGGTCTCGCCCCCGCCGCCCCCGCCCCTGCCGGTGCCCCGCGAGACCGCCGCCCCGGTGGAGACCGCCGGGCCGCCGGCCGAGGTCGCACGGATCACCGAGGCCACGGAGGTGACCAAGGCCACCGAGGTGCCCGCCGGCCGGGACGTGCCCGAGGTGTCGGAGGCGGCCGACGTACGGGACGTGCTCGGCGTACGGACCGTGCGCGACGTCTCCGCGACGGCGGCCGGCCTGCGGGCCGGCGGGGTGCCCGAGCCGGAGCCCGTCCTGCGCTCGCGCAACGGCTCCCGGCTGCGCGCCGCCGAGTTCGTCGGCCGGCGCCCCCCGACGTACGACCCCGAGCCGACCTGCTGGCCGCAGGCCGACGCCGCAGCCCTGGAGGACCTCGTCCCCGACACGGTCCTGGACGGCGCCCGCTACGGCACGATGACCCTGCGGGCGGCCTCCCTGCGCGGGGACTCCGCCCGCTTCCGCGGCGAACCGCGCCGCGACGCCCTGCTCACCGCCCGGTTCGGCAGCGGCGAGACGGCCCTGCTGCTGGTGGCCATGGCCAGTGGCGCCCGGGCGGCCGAGGGCGCCCACCGCGCGGCCCGCGAGGTCTGCCAGTGGCTGGCCGGCGCCGTCGGCCGCAGCCACCCCCGGCTCGTCGAGGACATCCACGCCGGCCGCCGCGACGAGCTGAAGGCCGGACTGCACCGGCTCACCGACCGCACGTACGGGCGGCTGCGCTCCCGCGCGGCCGAACTCGGCCTGCAGTCCTGCGAGTACACCGCGGCCCTGCGCTGCCTGTTGCTGCCCACCGACGTGCGCTGCCGCACCCGCCTGTTCTTCGGCGTGGGCCCGGGCGGGCTGTTCCGGCTGCGCGAGGGAGCCTGGCAGGACCTGGACCCCGAGCCGCACGAGGCGGACCCGGTCGCGACCGGGGCGGATCCGCTCTCCGGCTACGACGCCGCCGACCGCCTCACCGTCGACCTGGGCATCCAGACCCCCGGCACCGCCCCCGTCATCGACCCCGAGGAAGTGCCGGGCGAGCCCTTCCGCTTCCGGGCCTCCATCGCCCGCCCGGGCGACGCGCTGCTGCTGTGCACCGCCGGCCTGGCCGACCCCTTCCGCGGCGAAGCCGAACTCGGTGTCCGCCTGGCCGAGCGCTGGGCGGGCACCACCGAACCCCCGGGCCTTGCGGAGTTCCTCGCCGACGTCCAGCTGCGGGTCAAGGGCTACGCCGACGACCGCACCGCGTGCGCCGTCTGGGAGGAATGAAGAACACCTCGTGAATTTACGGGCCATTGTTCTGCCGAGGTGTCCTGTTGATGCGTCAACAGGAGTTGTTCCCCCTGGCGCGGGGCATGCATTGCCGTGAACGTGTTCGATGGCCGGGGAGGGGTCGGGGCGGCGAGGGATGAAGCGGCGGACTGCACACTGGGCGGGCGCGCACGGGCGCGGGGGCAGGCAAGGAGCCGCGGGAGAGGGGATATCCGAGGGGGCGGGGGAGGAATCCGGGCCGTCATGGGAAAGACGACTGCGCCCCCATGAACTCGGCGCCGTCCGGGAGGTACGCGCCGGGCTGCGCGCCCTGCTCGCCGGCCGGGCCGGCTCCGAACTGGCCGGCACCGCCGAGCTGCTCGCCAGCGAGCTCGTCACCAACGCCCTGGTGCACACCGACGGCGCCGCCGTGTTCACCGCCCGCCTGACCGGCGGGCGGCTGCACGTCGCGGTGCGCGACTTCCTCTCCCGCCCGCCGGTTGCGGTCACCGGCCCGGCGGAGTGGACCGCGGACGCCTCACCCGACGCCGGGCCCGTCGCCACCTCCGGGCGGGGCCTGCTGCTCGTCGACTGCCTCGCCGACGCCTGGGGCGTGCGGCGGCACGCCGTCGGCAAGGCCGTCTGGTTCGTCCTGGACCCGGCGCTGCACGCGAAAGAGCCCTGAGCCGGTCGCACGCGACGGCTCAGGGCGGACGAGCGTCAGCCGAACTGCCGCTCGATCTGCGCGAGTTTCGCCTCCAGTGAATCGAGCCGCGGAATGGCCTGTGTGTCGTCCTCCGCGGTGAGGTCGATGGGATCGGACCTGCCGGCGACCTGCTGCCGGGGACGGGGGCGCAGGGGAAGGTGGTCCTCGCCGACTATGGAGGGCTCCGCCCCCGCCTGGGAGCCGATCTGGGCCGGTTGCGGGGCCGCCGGCATGGCCGGGCCGGTCATCTCGACCTGCCGGCCGCCGCGGGCCTTGCCCCACCCACGGTACTGCTGCCCGTACGCCTTGAGCCGGGCCCGCTCCAGCTTGCCCGCCTCCCGGCGGCGGATCCGGTGCTGGGAGCGCTGGCGCTTGTCCTCGCGGACCTCCTCCACGGCCTCGTCCAGCGTGCGCACGCCCTCCAGGAGCATGAGCGACCAGGCCCCGAAGGTCTCGCGCGGCGCCCGCAGCCACCGCACTATCCGGATCTGCGGCAGCGGGCGGGGCACCAGTCCCTGCTCGCGCAGCGCGGCCCGGCGGGTCTGCTTGAGCGCCCGGTCGAAGAGCACGGCCGCCGACAGCGACATGCCGGCGAAGAACTGCGGCGCCCCCGCGTGGTCCAGGCCCCTGGGTGCGTGCACCCAGTTGAACCAGGCGGCGGCCCCCGCGAACGTCCACACCAGCATCCGCGAGCCGAGGGCCGCGTCGCCGTGGCTCGCCTCGCGCACCGCCAGCACCGAGCAGAACATCGCGGCGCCGTCGAGGCCGAAGGGCACCAGGTACTCCCAGCCGTCCTTCAGTCCCAGGTTCTGCTGGCCGAAGCCGACCAGGCCGTGGAAGGAGAGGGCCGCCGCGACCGCGGCGCAGCAGAAGAGAAGGACGTACGAGGCCACGCCGTAGACGGCCTCCTTGCGGCGTCTGCGCTCCTCGTTGCGCTCCCAGGAGTCCGTGCCGGCCGCCGTGTCCTCCCGGCCGGGCTGCCGGCCGCGCGCGTACACCGTCACCGCCACCACTGCCCCGATGAGTGCAACGGCACTGGGGAGCGCCCAATTCAGCGGTATGTCGGTCACTCTCATCTTGCTTCCCTTGCATGCAGTACGGCGATTCGCGCGCCATCCTGACGGAATCCCGCCCGCTGCCAAGGGGTTTCACGGCAACTCCCCGCGAATGGACGGCAAGGATATACGGAGAGCGACGACAGAATTCGAACGGGCGGGCCGGGTAAGGGAATTGCGTTCCCGTCAATCCACTCGATCGGGTGGCGTGGACGATGCGTGGTGCCGATCGTTTATAGGTAAGCCTTGCCTTAGTGGGCGGGGTCCGGGGTTTGACCTGCGCGACAGGCCGCCTATGGTTCCGGGTGAACACAGGAGGAACCCCCATGGAGCAGGGCAGACCCCGCGGCCCCCTGGCACGCCCCCGGGCCGACGTGCCGGCCGCACGGGGAGAGCACACGCACGACGAGAGCGAGTACGCCTACGGACCGCGCCGCATGCCGCAGCGCTACTCCGTGCGCGGCCAGGTCCTCGACGCCCTGCGCCGGGCACTCGTCGCCGGCGAGCTCGCACCCGGCGAGGTCTACTCCGGCCCCGCCCTCGCCGAACGCTTCGGCGTCTCCGCCACGCCCGTCCGTGAAGCCATGCAGCAGCTGGCCCTCGAAGGTGCCGTCGAGGTCGTGCCCAACCGCGGCTTCCGCGTCACCAGCCGCAGCCCCCGCGACCTCGCCGAGCTCGGCGAGGTGCGGGCCCTGCTCGAGGTCCCCGTCCTCCTCCGCCTCGCCCGCACCGTGCCCGCCCACCGCTGGCACGACCTGCGCCCCCTCGCCGAGGCCGGCGTACGGGCGGCGGCGACCGGCGACCGGGCCGCGTACGCGGAGGCGGACCGGGCCTTCCACGCGGGCGTTCTGGAGCTCACCGGCAACCGGCAGCTGGTGGCGGTGGCCGCGGAGGTGCACCGGCGGGCCCAGTGCCCGGCGGGGGCGCGGGCGCTGGCCGCCGACGCGGCGGAGCACGTCCAGCTCCTCGATGCGCTGGCCGCGCAGGACTTCGCGGCGGTCGAGGCCCTGGCGACGCGCCATTGCGGCGCGCCTGCGGCGGGCTGAGCCCCGGCCCCGCCTCCCCCGGCCACCGCTGGGAGGTGCCCCCACTCCCCGTCTCCCGGGGCTCCGCCCCGGACCCCGGTCACCCCAGCTGGTCCGCCAGCCAGCGCGGCACACCGCCCAGCACGCGCACCAGCCGCCGCGCCTCCTCGCGGAGCCGCCGCGCCTCCGCCTCCTCCTCCGTGACCGCCGCCAGCGACGCGAGCGCCGGCGCGATCCCCACCAGGTACCCCAGCTCCTCCCTGATCCGCAGCGACTCCGCGAACCCGTGCCGGGCCTGTTCCTGTCGTCCGTCGTGCTCGGCCATGGCCGCCAGGTGCCGCCAGGTGGCGGAGAGCAGCAGCCGGTGGCCGTGGGCGGCGGCGCCCGCGTGGGCGCGTTCGAAGGCGGCGGTGGCGTCGGAGGGGTTGTCGGACAGGTGCTGGGCGATCAGGCCGCGCCTGAAGTCCAGCAGGGGCCGGGTGGGCGAGCCCGGGGGCAGCAGGGCGGCGGCCCGGCCGAGGGCGGAGCGGGCCTCGTCGGCCCGGTCCCGCACGCCGAGCAGGGTGGCCGCGTAGGCGAGGTGGCCGCGTTCGCAGGCGGCGGCGCCGCGTTCCTCGTCGCCGGTGGCGAGGGCCTCGGCGGCCCGCAGGGAGTCCTCGGCGGGTTCCCAGCCGTCGGCGGTGTAGAGGCATTGTTCGACGAGGACGGCCGTGCGGTGCAGGGCGGCGGCCGGGTCGGTGGTGGCGGTGGGGGTGAGGAGGGCTGCGGCGTCGTGCCAGCAGGCGCGGGAGCGCAGCCGCCAGACGGCCCGGTCGAGGGATGTTCTGCCCGGTGGCCTTCGTTGCTTCGACAACCCCGCGTTCCGCATGGCGGTTTCCGCCACAGTGCCCTCCCCAAAGCGCGCCGTCGAGCCGGAAGCCTGCTCCGATCTCAGCACGCGGACCCCGGCGCGGCCAAGGGTCCGGTGTGAAGGAATTCACAAACCCACGGAGCGGGCAGGGGCACCTTACCGAAGACCCCCGCATGTGAGCGGGGGTCCAAGTCGGATGAGCGCTGCGGCTAGCTCATGCGCAGGGCGAGGAAGAAGTCGAGCTTGTCCTCCAGGCGGGACAGGTCGCGGCCCGTCAGCTGCTCGATGCGCCCCACCCGGTACCGCAACGTGTTGACGTGCAGGTGCAGCCGGGTCGCACAGCGGGTCCAGGAGCCGTCGCAGTCGAGGAACGCCTCCAGCGTGGGGATGAGCTCGGCCCGGTGGCGCCGGTCGTAGTCGCGCAGGGGGTCCAGCAGCCGGGCGGTGAAGGCGCGGCGCACGTCGTCGGGGACGAACGGCAGCAGCAGTACGTGGGAGGCCAGCTCCTGGTGGCCGGCGGCGCACACCCGGCCGGGCCGGGCGGCGGCGACGCGGCGGGCGTGCCGGGCCTCCTCCAGGGCGCCGCGCAGGCCCTCGGCGGAGTGCACGGGGGCGCTGACGCCGAAGGTCAGGCGCCCGTCGCCGTCCAGGCCGCGGGCGAGCGGGTCGCGCACGGCGGCGAGCAGCGCGTCGGCATGCAGACCGGCGGCGTCGAGGCCGGTGGCGGTGGTGTCGTCGGCCACCGTGGGGGAGACGGCGGGCAGCGGGACGAGGGCCACCGCCTCATCACCCGTGTGGGCGACGGCGATGCGGTCGGACGGCTCGGGTCCGGTGGCGCCGGGGTCGACCAGGACCTCCTCCAGCAGGGACTGGGCCACCGGGCCGCCGGGGATGTCCGCGCCCTCCCACTCCACGCGGGCGACGACGACCTGCCAGTGCGGGGCCGTGCCCAGGCCCGGCAGCAGCACGGGTGCCGCCACCCGCAGGCGGGCGGCGATCTCGGCGGGCGCGGCGCCGGCCTGGACGAGCTCCAGGACCTCCTGGGCCAGGCGGCGGCGCACCGTGCGCGCGGCGTCGCGCCGCTCGCGCTCGACGGCGATGAGCTGGGTGACGCCCTGCAGCAGGTCGAGGCGCTCCTCGGGCCAGTCGCCGGCGTCGGCCTCGACGGCCAGCAGCCAGTCGGACAGCAGGGTCTCGCGGGTGTCGGCGGGTGCGGGGCGGCTGTCGCCGGCGATGGGGAAGAGGGAGTAGGTGGTGCCGCCGACCGTGACCCGGTGCGGGCCGGGCCGGCCGCCGCGCGCGGCGGCCAGGTGCTCGCCCGCCAGGGCGGCCCCGGCGGTCGCCGGCAGGCCGGGGCCGGCGTCGGCGAGGGAGGAGCCGGCGATGCGCCGCCCGGTGGGGGAGAGCACCCAGGCGCGCAGGTCCAGGTCGGAGCCGAGCAGGTCCAGGACGACCTCGGGGCCGCCGCCCGCGGGGCCGCCGGTCATCAGCCGGCGGTGCCGGTCGACGACGGCGGCCAGGTCGCCCGCCCGCTCACTGGAGACCTGCCGCACGACGTGCTCGGTGATCGAGGCGAAGGACACCGTCTCGTCCACGGAGAACAGCGGCAGCCGGTGGCGGCCGCAGGCCTCGATCAGGTCGTCGGGGGTGGAGGCGATCTCCGCCTCGCCCGCGGCGAGCCCGGCCACCCCGGCGGCCGTCAGGATGCGCACGAAGCGCTCCGAGTCCGCGGGCTCGCGCCGCCAGGCCAGACCCGTGAGAACCAGTTCCCCGCCGGAGAGGTACCGGCTGGGGTCGCGCAGGTCGGTGGTCATCACGCCGCGCACCGTGCGGTCGAGCTCCTCCTCGCCGCCCAGCAGTCTCAGGCCCAGCGCCTCGGTCTCCAGGAGTGCGCGCAGCCGCATCGTCGTCGCCGCCGATCTGTCTTCTTGTCACCAGTGGAATGCAGTGAGGTTTCCGAACCCCGTCTTTCGTTCGAATCTACAAGACACTGCGCCCGACCAGCCAACCGCTTCATGGTTTCGGTGACTGCACCCGCCCGCCCGGCCCTCGCTGTACTGGCTGCATCCGGCTCCATCCCGCTCCATCCGGCTCCACGAGAAGAGACCGCCCATGGACTTCCTGCGCCCCGCGAGCTGGGAGGAGGCGCTGGCCGCGAAGGCCGCCCACCCCTCGGCCGTTCCGGTGGCGGGCGGCACGGACGTGATGGTCGAGATCAACTTCGACCACCGCCGGCCGGCACACCTGCTCGACCTCGGCCGCATCGGCGACCTCCACGACTGGCAGGACGAGGGGACGTACGTACGCCTGGGCGCCGCCGTCCCCTATGCGCGGATCATCGACGAGCTCGCCGCGCCGCTGCCCGGCCTCGCCCTGGCCGCCCGCACCGTCGGCTCCCCGCAGATCCGCAACCGTGGCAGCGTCGGCGGCAACCTCGGCGCCGCCTCCCCGGCCGGCGACAGCCACCCGCCGCTGCTCGCCGCGGGCGCCGAGGTGGAGGCCGCGTCCGTGCGGGGGGTGCGGCTGATCCCGGTCGAGGAGTTCTACACCGGCGTCAAGCGCAACGCCCTCGCCCCGGACGAGCTGGTGCGGGCGGTGCGCGTGCGCAAGGCCACCGGCCCCCAGCAGTTCTCCAAGGTCGGCACCCGCAACGCGATGGTCATCGCCGTCTGCGCGTTCGCCCTCGCCCTGCACCCCGACCGCCGCACGGTGCGCACCGGCATCGGCTCGGCGGCGCCCACGCCCGTACGGGCCCGGGCCGCCGAGGAGTTCCTCGCCGCGGCCCTGGCCGAGGAGGGCCTGTGGGAGTCCGGCGCGGCCGTGCCGGAGGCGGTGGCACGCCAGTTCGCCGGCCTCGCCGCCGGCGCCTGCAACCCGATCGACGACGTGCGCGGCAGCGCCGCGTACCGCCGGCACGCCGTCGCCGTCATGGCCCGCCGCACGCTCGGCTGGGCCTGGGACGCCTACCGGCGGGGCGAAGGGAGGGCGGCACGGTGCGCGTGACGTTCACCGTCAACGGCCGCGAGCGGCAGGCCGACGACGTCTGGGAGGGCGAGAGCCTGCTGTACGTGCTGCGCGAACGGCTCGGCCTGCCCGGCTCGAAGAACGCCTGCGAACAGGGCGAGTGCGGCTCGTGCACCGTCCGCCTGGACGGCGTGCCCGTGTGCGCCTGCCTGGTGGCGGCCGGCCAGGCCGAGGGCCGCGACGTCGTCACCGTCGAGGGCCTCGCCGCGACCGAGGGCGAACTCGGCCCCGTGCAGCAGGCGTTCGTCGACGCCGGCGCCGTCCAGTGCGGCTTCTGCACCCCCGGCCTGCTCGTCGCCGCCGACGACCTGCTGACCCGCAACCCCGACCCCTCCGACGCCGACATCCGCGAGGCCCTCTCCGGCAACCTCTGCCGCTGCACCGGCTACGAGAAGATCCTCGACGCCGTGCGCCTGGCCGCCGCCCGCACCGGAAAGGCCCCGTGAGCATGCGCGACATCACCCCCGCCGGCCCGACCCGCAGCAGCCGCACCAGGGGCGGCATCGGCGAGTCCACCCTGCGCCCGGACGGCACGCTCAAGGTCACCGGCGAGTTCGCCTACGCCTCCGACCTGTGGCACGAGGACATGCTCTGGGGCCAGACCCTGCGCAGCCCCCACGCCCACGCCCGCATCCGCTCCCTCGACGTCTCCGCCGCCCTCGCCACGCCGGGCGTCCGCGCCGTCCTGACGTACGCCGACCTGCCCGCCGCCACCCGTTACGGGCTGGAGATCCAGGACACCCCCGTCCTCGCCGACGGCGTCGTGCGCCACCACGGCGAGCCCGTCGCCCTGGTCGCCGCCGACCACCCCGAGACGGCCCGGCGCGCCGCCGCGAAGATCGTCGTCGACTACGAGCCCCTGCCCGTCGTCACCGACGAGCGCAGCGCCACCGCCCCCGGCGCCCCCGTCCTGCACCCCGGCCGCACCGACGCCCACGCCCGCCATGTGCCGCACCCCAACGTCGTCCACCGCCAGCCGGTCGTGCGCGGCGACGTCGCGGCCGTCGAGGCGCTCGCGGACGCCGTCGTCACCGGCGACTACGAGGTCGGCATGCAGGACCAGGCGTTCCTCGGCCCCGAGTCGGGCCTGGCCGTCCCCGCCGAGGACGGCGGCGTCGACCTGTACATCGCCACCCAGTGGCTGCACGCCGACCTGCGTCAGATCGCGCCCGTCCTCGGCCTGCCCGAGGAGAAGGTCCGGATGACCCTCTCCGGCGTCGGCGGCGCCTTCGGCGGCCGCGAGGATCTGTCCATGCAGGCCCATGCCTGCCTGCTGGCCCTGCGCACCGGCCGGCCCGTGAAGATGGTCTACAACCGCTTCGAGTCCTTCTTCGGCCACGTCCACCGCCACCCCGCCCGCCTGCACTACGAGCACGGCGCCACCCGCGACGGCAGGCTGCTGTACGTCCGCGCCCGCATCGTCCTCGACGGCGGCGCCTACGCCTCCTCCTCCCCGGCCGTCGTCGGCAACGCCGCCTCCCTGGCCGTCGGCCCGTACGACGTCGGCCACGTCGACGTCGAGGCCCTCGCCCTCTACACCAACAACCCGCCCTGCGGTGCCATGCGCGGCTTCGGCGCCGTCCAGGCGTGCTTCGCCTACGAGGCGCAGATGGACCGGCTCGCGGCCGAACTCGGCATGGACCCGGTCGAGTTCCGTCGCCGCAACGCCATGTCCCAGGGCTCGGTCATGCCCACCGGCCAGGTCGTCGACGCGCCCGCCCCCGTCGCCGAACTCCTGCGCCGCGTCAAGGCGATGCCCCTGCCGCCCGAGCGGCAGTGGGAGAGCGCCGGCGGCGCCGCCGACCTGCGCGCCCTGCCCGGCGGGCTGTCCAACACCACCCACGGCGAGGGCGTCGTGCGCGGCGTCGGCTACGCCGTCGGCATCAAGAACGTCGGCTTCTCCGAGGGCTTCGACGACTACTCCACCGCCCACGTGCACCTTCGGATCGTCGGCGGCGAGGCGGTGGCCACCGTGCACACCGCCATGGCCGAGGTCGGCCAGGGCGGGGTGACCGTCCACGCGCAGATCGTGCGCACCGAACTCGGCGTCGCCCGCGTCACCCTGCGCCCCGCCGACACCCGCATCGGCTCGGCCGGCTCCACCTCGGCCTCGCGGCAGACGTACGTGACCGGCGGCGCCGTCAAGCGGGCCTGCGAGGAGGTCCGTACGAAGGTGCTGGCCCTCGGCCGGGCCCGGCTGGGCACGTACCATCCGGCCTGGGACACCGCCGAACTGCTGCTGGAGGACGGCAAGGTCGTCACCGACGCCGGCGAGGTCCTCGCCTCCTTGGCCGACGTCCTGGGCGAGGAGGGCGTCGACGCCGAGGTCGAGTGGCGCCACCGCCCCACCGAGCCCTTCGACCTGCGCACCGGCCAGGGCCGCGGGCACGTGCAGTACTCCTTCGCCGCCCACCGCGCCGTCGTCGAGGTCGACACCGAACTCGGCCTGGTCAAGGTCGTGGAGCTGGCCTGCGCCCAGGACGTCGGCAAGGCCCTGAACCCGCTGTCGGTCGCCGGCCAGATCCAGGGCGGCACCACCCAGGGCCTGGGCCTGGCCCTCATGGAGGAGATCGTCGTCGACCCGGTGACCGCCAAGGTCCGCAACCCCTCCTTCACCGACTACCTCATCCCCACCGTCCTCGACACCCCGGCCATCCCCCTCGACGTCCTCGAACTGGCCGACACCCACGCCCCGTACGGACTGCGCGGGGTGGGGGAGGCCCCCACGCTCTCCTCCACGCCCGCCGTCGTGGCGGCCGTCCGCCAGGCCACGGGCCTGGCCCTGACCCGCGTACCCCTGCGACCGGAGCACCTCACCGGCACCTGAACCCCCCGACCCCGCATCCACCGTCTCGGGCCGTCCCCCGGGCCGGGTCGTGCAGCCCCCACCCGGACATCCCTGGAGCAGGCACCATGACCCATGCACCCGTGCAACCGGACGGCCTCGCCGACCGGGCGGGCCCCCACCCGCGCCCACCCGCCGGACGGTCCCGGCTCGACCGGTACTTCCGCATCGGCGAACGGGGCTCGACGCCCGCGCGCGAGGTGCGCGGCGGCGTGACCACCTTCATGGCAATGAGCTACATCCTGCTGCTCAACCCCCTGATCCTCTCCGGCCCCGACGCCGAGCAGCACACCCTGGCCCGCACCGCTCTGATCACCGCCACCGCCCTCGCCGCCGCGGTGTCCACCCTGCTCATGGGCCTCGTCGGCCGGGTGCCGCTGGCCCTGGCCGCGGGCCTGGGCGTCTCCGGCGTCGTCTCCACCCAGGTCGCCCCGCACATGACCTGGCCGCAGGCCATGGGCCTGTGCGTGGTCTACGGCGTGGTGATCATGCTGCTGGTCCTCACCGGGCTGCGCGAGCGCGTCATGAACGCCATCCCGCTCGCGCTCAAGCACGCCATCACCATCGGCATCGGCATGTTCATCGCCCTCGTCGGCCTGGTGAAGGCCGGTTTCGTGCACGCGGCGAAGGCCGGCGGCCCGGTCACCCTCGGGCCGGCCGGCGAACTCGCCGGCTGGCCCGTCCTGCTGTTCTGCGTCACCCTGCTGCTGATCTTCGTGCTGCAGGCGCGCGAGGTGCCCGGCGCCATCCTCATCGGCATCGCCTGCGGCACCGTCCTCGCCGTCGTCGTCGACGCCGTGTTCCATCCCGGCCCGCGCGCCTGGCAGAACGGCGCCCCCACGCTCGACGGCGGCGCCGTCTCGCTGCCCGACTTCTCCCTCCTCGGCCGCGTCGAGTTCGGCGGCTGGGCCGACGTGGGCGGCGTCACCGTCGCCATGACCGTCTTCACGCTCGTCCTGGCCGGCTTCTTCGACGCGATGGCCACCATCATCGGCGTCGGTACGGAGGCCGGGCTCGCCGACGAGCGCGGCCGGATGCCCGGACTGAGCCGGGCCCTGCTGGTCGACGGCGCAGGCGGAGCCGTCGGGGGCGTGGCGGGCGCCTCCGGGCAGACCGTCTTCGTCGAGTCCGCCACGGGCGTGGGCGAGGGCGCGCGCACCGGCCTGTCCTCGGTCGTGACGGGCCTGCTGTTCGCGGCCTGCCTGTTCCTCACCCCGCTCACCCGCATCGTGCCGGGCGAGATCGCCGCCGCGGCCCTCGTCGTCATCGGCGCCATGATGACGACCCACGCCCGGCACGTCGACTGGGCCGACCGGGCCGTCGCCGTGCCGGTCTTCCTCACCGTCGTCCTCATGCCGTTCACCTACTCCATCACCGTGGGCGTGGGCGGCGGCGTCATCGCGTACACCGTCATCAAGGCCGCGCAGGGCAGGTGGCGCGAGCCGGGCGCCTTCATGTGGGTGCTCACCGCCGTCTTCGCCGGCTACTTCGCCCTGCACCCCATCGAGCAGTGGCTCGGCGTCACGTGAGGAGCGTGCGACCACCGTGCTGGAACTGGCCGAGGAACTCGCCCGCTGGAGCGCGCAGGGCCGTACCTTCGCCGTCGCCACGGTCGCGGGCGTGCACGGCAGCGCCCCCCGCCCGCTGGGGGCGGCCCTGGCCGTCGCCGCGGACGGCACGGCCGCCGGGTCGGTCTCGGGCGGCTGCGTCGAGGGCGCCGTCTACGAGCTGTGCCGCGAGGCCCTGACGAGCGGGCAGCCGGTGCTGCAGCGATTCGGCTACGCGGACGACGACGCCTTCGCCGTCGGCCTGACCTGCGGCGGCGAGATCGAGATGCTCGTCGCGCCCGTGGACCCGGTGACCACGGCGGCCGTCCGCGCGGCGGCGGACGGCGCGAGCGTGGCGCTGGTCCGCCTCCTGGCCGGCCCGCCCGGCCTGCTCGGCCGGGCCCTGCTGGTCACGCAGGACGGCACGTACGAGGGCGGCCTGGGCGGCGGCGCGGCACTGGACGCCACAGCCGTCCGCGAGGCCCGCGCCCTGCTGCACGCCGGCCGCACCGGCCTCGTCGAGGTCGGTGCCGACGGCGCCCGCTGCGGGGAGCCGGTCCGGCTGCTGGTGGAGTGCCGCGTCCCGCCGCCGCGGATGCTCGTCTTCGGCGCGATCGACTTCGCCGCGGCGCTGGTGCGCGCCGGCAAGTTCCTCGGCCACCACGTCACCGTGTGCGACGCGCGGCCCGTCTTCGCCACCCCCGCACGCTTCCCCGAGGCCGACGAGGTGGTCGCCGACTGGCCCCACCGCTACCTGGAACGCCAGCAGCTGGACGCGCGCACGGTGGTGTGCGTCCTGACCCACGACGCCAAGTTCGACATCCCACTGCTCGAACGCGCCCTGCGGCTGCCGGTCGCCTACGTCGGCGCGATGGGCTCGCGCCGCACCCACGCCGCCCGCCTGGCCCGGCTGCGCGCGGCGGGCCTGACCGACGCCGAACTGGCCCGCCTGCACTCCCCGATCGGCCTCGACCTGGGCGCCCGCACCCCCGAGGAGACCGCCCTGTCCATCGCCGCCGAGATCGTCGCCGTACGGCACGGCGGCTCCGGCGCCCCCCTGACGGCCGGCACCATGCCGATCCACCCCGATGCGCACAGCCTGGTGCGTACCTAGGCTGAGCCCGTTCAGTACAAGGGGGGGAGAGCCGGAAATGAGCCGGTGGCTCACGGTGTGCCTGCGCGTGGTGATCCTGGCGGTCGCGGTCCTCGGCCTCGTCCGGGCCACCTCGTGGGCGGAGGAGGCGTACCGCGACCGCGTCGCGTACCGCGAGGCGCCCGCGTGTGCCGGTGCGCATGCCGAGGGCCACTGCGTCGCACAGGTGCGGGGCGAGGTCGTGGACAAGGGCATCAGAGGATGCCCCGGCGAGGAGTGCCACGAGGACCACCGCCTGCGCGTCCGCCACGGAGAGGAGTCCACCTGGCTGAGCGTCGACCGGGAGACCTTCGAGGCGGCGCACGTCCACGCCCCCGCCGACCTGCGCATGTGGCAGGGCACCGTGACCAGCGTCGCGGTCGGCGGCCGCACCACCCGCCTGCTGCCCGACTCCGGCAGCTCGCTGCTGTGGCGGCTCGCCGTCTGCTGGCTCCTGCTCGGGGTCGCGGCGTTCGCCGCGGCGGTGCCGCGCCGGCCGCCCGCGGGCTTCCTCGCCGCCGGCTGGCTGCTGCTGACCCCCACCGCCGTCATCGTCGCGGACACGGTCCTGCTCGGCACCCTCGGCGTGGGCGACGTGCTCTTCGGTGCCCTCCTGGCCGTACCGGCCGTGCTGGTGGGCGTCCTGGGACCCCGCATCGCCAAGGCCCGCGCGGGGAACCGCGGCTTCTAGGGCGTGTCCGGCGGATCTTCGTCACGCGCCACCACGGCGCCCCGTAAGGGGCGCGGGGAACTGCGCGACAAGCCACGACGTGCCCGCAGTCGGCCCCTCGGGGTGGTGTGTCGGCTGCGGGCCGTCGCTGGCCGATCGCGCAGTTCCCCGCGCCCCTTACGGGGCACTGCATGATCCGCCGGACATGCCCTAGGGCGCCCCTTCGGGGGCGCCACCCGCCGCTCCTGTGCCCGGTTACCAGCGCAGCAGCACCAGTTCGGTGGTGAAGCCCGGGCCCATGGCCACCAGCAGGCCCGCCGACCCCGGGGCGGGCGGGGCGGACATGTGGCGGCGCAGGACGTCCAGCACGGAGGCGGAGGAGACGTTGCCGTGCTCGGCCAGGGAGGCGCGGGTGTGGACGAGCGCGGCGGGCGGCAGGCCCAGGGGCCGGGCCACGGCGTCGACGACCTTGGGACCGCCCGGGTGGACGATCCACGCGGCGACGTCCTCCACGGCCAGGCGGTGGTCGGCGAGGAAGCGGTGGACCTCGTCGGGCAGGTGCTTCTCCGCGACCTCGGGCACCTCGGGGGAGAGGAAGACGGCGAGACCGTGCGTCCCCGCGCGCATGCCCATCAGGTGCCCGGTACCGGGGTGCAGGCGGCTGCGTCCGGCCAGCAGCGCCGGGCCGTGCGCCGCCGCGCGCGGATGACGGGCGCCGAGGACGACGACGGCCGCCGCGGCGTCGCCGAAGAGGGCGGTGGCCACGAGGTTGGGCGGTGAGGTGTCCGCGCACTGGAAGGTCAGCGAGCACAGCTCGACCGACACCAGCACGGCCACCCGTTCCGGGTGGGCGCTCAGGTGGTCGTGCACCCGGGCCAGGCCGGCCGCCCCGCCCGCGCAGCCCAGCCCCAGCAGGGGCACGCGCACGACGTCCGGCGCAAGCCCGGCGTCGCGGACGAGCCCGGCGTCGTAGGAGGGCACGGACACGCCCGTGGTGGTCGTGCTCACCAGCACCCCGACCTCGTCCGGCCGCACACCGGCCGCCGCCAGCGCCCGGGTCAGGGCCTCGTGGCCGACCCGGGACGCGGTGGCGGTCCAGACCTCGTTGTACTCCGTGAACGTGCGCGGCCGGCGGTACGCGTCCAGCGGCAGCGACAAGTTGCGGTGCGCGATGCCGCAGCGCGCGGCGATCGCGGTGAACCGGCGCCGCACGGCGGCGTCGTCGGACAGGAACGCCTCCCCGAACACCGCCGCGATGTCCCGCTGCGGGTACCGGTGGGGCGGTACGGCGACCGCGACGGCGGCCACGCGCGGACCGGGGACGTGCGCATCGGTGGTCACGGATCCCCCTGGGTGCGTGCGCGGCTCACGTCGCCTCACGGTGCGGGGGCGCCGGGGCGTACGGGCAGGGCGCGAAGTGCGGGATCCGGCGCTGTGGGCCGGCAGTGCTTCGGAAGGGCTCGGGCGGACGGTGCAACGCGCGGCACGGCCGGGTAGCCAGGAGGCTCAAGAGGAGACGGACGAGGGGGAAGCAATGCCGGTCAGCAGGCGTGGTGTCGGAATGGTTCTGGGCTCCTTCGCGATGGTCGCCGCGACCGCCCTCGGGGCGCCGGCCGCGCACGCCCACGGGTCGTCGTCCTTCGAGTGCACCGGCCAGGAGAACATCACCTACGGCGGCCTGGGCCTGTCGTCCGAGCCCACCACGGTGTCGGTGGACGGTCTCTACCACTGCACGGACGACTCCGGCTGGAAGGCCACGGCGCCGTACCACACCGAGGGCACCACGCCGGGCACGTGCCTGCTGTTCGCCTCCAACCAGTCACGGGAGACCGTGCGGTACAGCGACGGGACCACGTCGGTCATCGTGTACAAGAACGGCACATCCACCCGCGTGCTGGGCGTCAACCGCGCCACCCTCCACGGCGTCGTGGTCGCCGGCCGCGGCAAGGGCTCCACGGCGCAGAAGACGATTCAGACGCTGCCCGACGGCCTGCCCACCGACTGCGCCCTGGCCGGCGGCATCCGGCACAGCACCGGCTTCACGCACCTGAGCATCGAGGCAGAGTGAGCACCAGGGCGTCGAACTCGTCCCCGCCGTCCGCGAACCGGCACCGGCCCACGTTCACATAGCCCCACCCGCGGTACGCGGCCTGGGCCGGTCCCGCCGCCGGGTACGCGTGGAGGGCGGCGCGCTCGACGCCGGCGCCGTCCAGGAGCGCCGCGTGCAGCGCGGCCGCCGTGCCGCACCGGCGCCACGGCCTGCGCACGGCGAGCTGGACGACCGCGAACGTACGCGTCCCCGTCTCCCGGGTGAACTCCGGCGGCAACGGCTCCAGCATGAACCCCCACCACGTCGCCTCCGCCGGCAACGGGAAGCCGAAGGCGAACCCCACGACCTCCGCCCCCTCCCGTGCCAGCACCAGCCGGAAACCGGGACGCTGCGCGTGCTGCCGGAAGCGCCCGACGAACGCCTCGGCGTCCTGCGGGCCTTCGCAGTACGGCGGTTCGGCGTAGACCTCTTCGTAGGCGGGCAGGAAGGCGCCCGGCAGCCGCGCCGCCTCCGGGCCCTCGTGCCGTTCGTACGTCACTGTCACCGTGACGCCCCCCTCCAGGGCTGTGGCCGGTGGGCGACAATCGTGCCATGAGAATCGACGATCTTGTCCTGCCCGACACCGGGGCCTCGGCGGCGGCCCTGGAGGTGGCGAGCGCGTACTGCTCGCCCGCCCTCCTGAACCACTCGATCCGCTCCTACCTGTGGGGCGCGGCCCACGCCACCGCCCACGACATCGCCTTCGACGCGGAGCTGCTGTACGTCGCAGCCCTCCTCCACGACCTCGGCCTGGTGCCGGAGTTCGACAGCCACACCGTGCCCTTCGAGGAGGCCGGCGGCCACGTCGCATGGGTCTTCGCGGCCGCCGCCGGCTGGCCCGCGGACCGGCGCCGGCGCGTCTCCGACGTCATCGTCCGGCACATGTGGAGCCGCGTCGACCTCGCCGACGACCCCGAGGGCCACCTGCTGGAGTACGCCACCTCCCTGGACATCTCGGGCCGAGGCGCCGACGCCCTCCCCGCGGCCCTGCGCACCGACGTCCTGGAGCGCTACCCGCGCCTGGGGCTCCCGGACGAATTCATCACCTGCTTCAAGGACCAGGCCACCCGCAAGCCGGGCAGCGCGGCGGCCTCGGCGATCGCCGGGGGCATCACCGAGCGCGCCACGACGAACCCCCTGGACGGCTGAGGGTCGTCCCCGGGCCGCATGTGGCGCCGCGGCGGGCGCCCACGACAGGGGGCAGGCCGTCGCCCACGACGACTGCACGGCCGGCAACATCTGCTTCTGGTCCGAGCCCGGCTTCCGCGGAGAAAAGACCGTCTACAAGTCCGCGCTCGTCGAATGCACCCGCATCACCTGAGCACGCCTCAAGGACGTGCGGCCACCATCTCGCGGACCAACCGGACGAGCGCCGGGATCGCCGGATGGACCGGGACGCCGGCGCGCCAGGCCAGGAACAGGGGCACCGCAGGGGCGTCCGCCAGCGGGCGGTAGGCGATCGTCGGGTGGTCGTGCAGGCGGGGCGTCGCCGCCGTCGAGATGCCGACCGCCCGGCCCGCGGCGATGGCCGTCAGCCACTCGTCCGTGTTGGCCACCTCGATGGTGCGCGTGGGGCGCGCCCCGGCCGGCCACAGATCCAGCGTCGTGGTGCCCGCCACCGTGTTCAGCGCGATCGGCCAGGCGGCGAGATCCGCCAGCGTGAGGGTCTCGTGGCCGGCCGGCTCGCTGCCCGCGGGCACCACGGCCACCCGCTCCTCCTCCAGCAGCAGCTCCGTCACCAGCCCCGGCGCCGTCACCTCGCCGCGCAGCAGCGCGACGTCCACCGCACCCCGGGTGAGCCCGGCCGTCCGGTCGTCGATGCGGCGCAGCTGCAGCGGTACGTCCGGGTGCTCCGCGTCCCAGCGGCGCAGCAGCGGAACCGTGTGCTCCCCGAACGCGGCCCACGGGTGCCCCAGGCGCAACGGCAGCACCGGCAGCGCGCGCGGGTCGAGAGCCGCGTCGACCGCCGCCAGCGCGGCCGCCGCCCTCTCCCGGAACGCCCGGCCCGCGGCCGTCAGCTCCAAGTGGTGCGTGGAACGGTCGATCAGGCGCACACCGAGGTGGTCCTCCAGCTGGCGCAGCGTACGGGACAGGGCGGGCTGGCCGGTGTGCAGCCGGGCGGCGGCGCGCGTGATCGTGCCTTCGTCGGCGATGGCGAGGAAGGCACGGAGGTGGCGCAGCTCCATGGTCATGCCTGGCAAGCATAATGGCCGATGAACCGGCATTTCACGGGAGGCCGGTCCGCTTCGTAGCGTGGAGGGCATGACGCGAACGAAGTCCCCGGTGGCGGCAGTGGCGGCGCCCGCCCGCATCCGCAGGACGACCACCCCCGGCCCCGGAAGCCTCGGCGGCATCGCCCTGGTCCTGGCCGGCACGCTCTCGGTGCAGTTCGGATCCGCCGTGGCCGCCCTCCTCTTCCCGCGCGCCGGCGCCCTCGGCGTGGTCGCCCTGCGGGTGAGCCTCGCGGCGGCCCTGCTGCTGGCCGTGTGCCGGCCCCGGCTGCGGGGCCACAGCCGGGGCGACTGGGCCGTCGTCGGCGCCTTCGGACTGGCGCTCGGCGGCATGAACCTCCTCTTCTACCAGGCGATCGACCGCATCCCGCTGGGACCGGCGGTCACGCTGGAGGTCCTCGGCCCGCTGGCTCTGTCGGTGGTCGCCGCACGCCGCGCGACCAGCCTGCTGTGGGCCGCACTCGCTCTCGCCGGCGTCTTCCTCCTCGGCCGGGACGGCCTCGACCGCACCGACCCGGCAGGTGCCGCCTTCGCCCTCGGCGCGGGCGCCCTGTGGGCGGCGTACATCGTCTTCAACTCCCGCGCGGGAGCCCGCTTCCCCCGCCTGGACGGACTGGCACTGGCGATGACGGTGGCCGCACTCGTCAGCCTGCCGCTGGGCGCCGTCGCGGCGGGCACGACGCTGCTGGAACCGCACGTCCTGGGCCTGGGCCTGGCGGTGGCCCTCCTGTCCTCGGGTGTCCCGTACGCCCTGGAACTCCTGGCCCTGCGCCGCCTGCCCGCAGCGACGTTCGCGGTCCTGATGAGCCTCGCCCCGGCGGTGGCGGCCCTGGCAGGCTTCCTGATCCTGAACCAGTCCCTGTCGCTGTCACAGTGCGCGGCAATCGCCCTGGTGGTGGCGGCGAGCGCGGGCGCGGTACGAACGGGACGGCGCGGCTGAGCGGAATCGTTTGCTTGGTGGAGCGGGGCTCGCCGCTGCGCGGCGTGTCCCAGAGTGGCAGCGTTTCCCCTCCCCGCGGGCAGACCGCTCCGCTTCGCTGCGCTGCCAGGAGGTCCGCGCTGGTCACGGGTGCCGTCTTGGCAGCGGAGCTCCTCGTGGGGGTGCCCCCACGGTGCGGGGTAACGCTGCCAAGCCGCGAAGCGGCGGGCTGGCTCTTCAGCCGCGCAGCGGCGCAGCGCACACTGCGCCACTCGTCCCGCACATCAAGTGAGCCGCAGCACCATTGCGTCGTACACCGGGGCCTCGTCCCACGGCTGGGACCGGCCCACCTTCGCGTACCCCCACGCGCGGTACGCGCACTGCGCCGGTGCGGCCTCGGGCTCCGGCCGCATGGTCAGGGTGATGCGTTCGACGCCGGCGCCATCGATGAGGTGCGCGTGCAGCGTGGCCGCAATGCCCCGCCGGCGCCATGGCTTGCGCACGGCGAGCTCGATGACGGCGAACGTGCGGTGTCCGGTTTCGCGCGTGAAGTCCTGGGGCAGCGGGTCCAGTAGACCGTTCCACCAGGTGGTGTCGGCGGGCAGCCGGTACCCGAAGGTGAAGCCGACGACTTCCTCACCGGCCCGGGCGAGCACGAGGCGGAAGCCCGGGCGCCGCGCCTGGCGCCGGAAACGTTCCAGGAACTCGGCGACGTCCCGGGGGCCCTCGCAGTACGGCGGCTCGACGTACACCTCTTCGTAGGCAGGCAAAAAGGCATCGAGCTGCCCGGCCGCCTGGGGGCCGTCGGTGCGCTGGTAGGTCACTTCGGTCACGCTGGTTTCCTCACCGGATGTGGACTTCGAGGGCTTCGACGGACTCCCGGGCGGTGCGAGTGTCAGCCCGGGCCAGGAGGTCCCGTACCTCCGTCAAGCGACGCATGACGCGTCCCGACTCGACCTCCGCCAGGTGTTCGAGGCTGCCGACGGCCTCGGCTGCTGCCTCGTCGACCTCGCCGGCGCGGGCGAGCCCCCGTGCCAGAGTCAGGCGGTACAGGGCACGGTTGCGGCCGTACACCTTGTTCTGCCGGGCGAGAGCGGCCCGCAGGAAGGGCACGGCCGCCTTGTGGTGGCCCGCTTCCGTGTTGACGAGTCCCTGCGCGAACTCCAATTCGGCCTGTCCATGGAAGGCGGCCCAGGCCGGTGCAGGTCGCCCCCGGCCGGGGTGTCCCGCAAGGCGCATGGCATCGGCGAGGCGCTTCCGGGCCCCGATGTGGTCCCGCATGCCCGCGAGGGCGCGTGCCTCGCGGGCTGCGATCAGTGACAGCAGGGTCGGTGACCCGAGGGGGACGGCGCGCTGGTGGGCCGCCCTTGCCAGGTCGTAGCCCTCGCGTGGCCGGTTCTCGTGGATGGCCTGCATGCCGAGGCTGGCCAGGACCAGGATTTCCAGGCCGTCGTCCTGCAGCATCGTGGCCGTGGCCAGGGCCTGGCCCCAGTAGCGACGAGCGGTGTCCTGTTCATCGGCGTCGTAGTGGAGCCAGGCGCAGTGCTCGGCGGTTTCACCGACCAGTAGTTGCAGCTGCCTTCCGATCGCGTCGCTGAACGTGCCCGTGTTGATCACGCGGGAGATCCGGCGCAGGTGGCGGACGGCCAGTGAGCGCACCGCATCACCGCCGTAGGCGTCGTCGAGGGTGTACAGGGAGCGCAGGCCCTCGCGGAGTTCGACCACGTGTGCCGATCCCACGGCATCGGCAGGGCGGAACGCCAGGGCAGCGGCGCTGCCCAGGGAATCGGATACGAAGGAGCGCCGGTCCACGCCACCCTCCTCACACAGCCGGCTGTATTGCGCATCCACCGTGGCACTGGAGGAAGGCTCCGGGAAGCCCAGTTCCGCCGGGGACATGCCGAACATGGCGTGCAGGACGCGCCAGGCGCGGGGACGCGGACGTGGCGGGTTCGGCTGCCGCCAGCGGCGCAGCTGTCGGTCCGTGAGCGCGACGCACTCGCCCGCCATGTCGGCGGCTTTCGCGAATGCCCGCAGGAAGGCAGCGGGTTGGTCCCAGCCCCGCGCTGCGCACTCACGGGCGAACAGCGTCCTGCCCTCCGCCACGGTTTCCCCTCCCGAGTCAGCCCCGACCGCGACGGTACCGACCGTTGCGCCCGGCGAAAGTCCGTTCTCCGGAAAGTCCGTCGCAAAGTCCGCTCGTGTGTCCGCCGGTGAGGCGACGGGGGCGGTTGTCTCGTCGCGAGTGCCGACGGTGCTCGCCGACCCCGGCAGGAGGACGATCGATGACGCATGACCGGCTTGGTGCCCTTCAAGAGAAAGCCGCCGCCCGCTGGCTCGTCTCCCGCACGACGCACCCGCGTGACGCCTGGGAGGAGTGGGCCTACGGCCGGCCCGCCATGCTGCGCATGGGCGCGCACCTCGAAGCGCTGCGGTTGCCGGCCGGGCTCGTGCATCGGGTTGCCGGTGGGGAGGAGCCGGGCGTCGTGCGGGAGGCGTTGCGGCGGGGTGGGGTGGGGCGGGGGGTGATCGTGGGGGTGCACGGGCGGTCGTACTACGTGCTCGTGCCGCCCGGTACGTCCCGCACGTGGGACGACGGCCGGATCGCCTGTGCGGGGCCCGGGGACTACCTCGGCGTACCCGCCGTGGAGCGGGACGCACCGCCCGGCAGCTACTGGTTGCTGCCCCCGCCGGAGGGGCCGGGCGAGCTGTGCAGCGCCGCGGCCGTGGTTGCACTGGTGGCGGCATCGTGATGCGGTGGTGCGCCTGGCACCAGGAGATGGTGCCGCCGGGGGAGGCCCTCGTCGTGGACGTCGTGGACGTCGTGGACGTCGTGGACGTCGTGTACGGCGATCAGGTCGCCGCCCATGTCTATGCGTGCAACCGCTGCGTCGTGGAGTACCGGCCGGTGCCGGTCACGCCGGGCCCCCGAAGAACACCTGGGCCTCGTGGATCAGGCCGTCCCGTACCGTGATCGCCTCCATGTTGCGGTGCCGTGCGCCCGTCGTCAGTTCGTACTCGTAGAGCACGAAGACGAGCTCCGGGCCGGCGGGGGTGATGTGCAGCAGGTGTTGTTCCTTCATACGGCTCGCCGTCGGGAAGCAGCGGTCGAAGAAGGCGGTCCTGTCGATGTGGTCGTCCTGGGGGCTGGTGAACGTGAAATCCTCGGCGTACAGCTGCAGGGCCGCTTCGCGGTTCTGGGAACGGTAGTGGTGGAACGCCGCCGCGACGACGCTCGCCGGCGTGTCGTTCATGGAAATCCTTTCCGTTTCCTTTGGCTGGTTCATTGCCTCCCCATGGTGGCCCTCTGCACCGCTTGTGGCATCCTGGGTGGCCGACGGTGGCCCGCGAGCGAGGAGGTGGTCGGGATGAGGAGTCGGAGTCCCGAGGGAAGTCCTCGCATCAGCCTTTCGGCCCACTGAGCCGTGTCGCGCTGTTGCGCGGGATTTCCTGTTCCCTGAGCCCCTGATGGGCTTTTTCTTTCGGGCGAATTTCTGCCGCCCGTCATTCTGCCCGGCACGGCTTTCGTTTTCGTTGAATTCATCATGCAGCTGTGCCGCCGTGCCGTCGTGTGCATCCGCCGGTACGCAGGCGAGGAGACGACGAAGGAGGAGAGCGGACCATGGCCGTGATCAACGAGTGGCACATGGCGGCCAACATCGGCGCGGGCCTGGGCTTCGGTGCGTGTATCGGGCTGGAGCGTCAGTGGCGGGCGCGGATGGCGGGGTTGCGTACCAATGCCCTGGTGGCCGCCGGGTCCGCTCTCTTCGTGCTGCTGTCGACGTACGGGTTCTCGACGGCGACGAGCAGCGCGGGCTACGACGGCTCGCGGGTCGCGGCGCAGATCGTCTCGGGCATCGGTTTCCTCGGTGCCGGTGTCATCATGCGCGACGGGCTGAACGTGCGGGGGCTGAACACCGCGGCCACGCTGTGGTGCTCGGCCGCCGTCGGCGCCCTGGCCGGTACGGGGTTGTACGTGCTGGCGGGGCTGGGCACGGCCGGGGTGATCGCGGCCAACACCGCGCTGCGGCCATTGGCGCGGGGGCTGGACCGGGGGAGCCGGGGCGGCGCGGAGGTCGTCACCGACTATCTCTTCGAGGTGGTGTGCACCGAGCCGGAGGAGGCCCATGTGCGCACGCTGGTGGTGCAGGCGGTGGCGCGGCCGGGGTTCCTGCTGCGGTCGGTGCACAGCAGGGACGCCGAGACGCCGGGGAAGGTGACGGTCTCGGCGGAGCTCAGCACCGAGCGGCGCGACGAGCGGATGCTGGAGGAGGCCGTCAGCAGGCTGTCGCTGGAGCCGGCGGTCTCGGCCGTCAGCTGGACGGTGCTGAGCGGCCCGGCGGACGAGGACAACGGTGAGGCGGACGACTACGGCCGTGGCGGGCGCCCCCAGCGCAGGGTGCGCAACCTGTTCACCCGGGGGTGAGACATGGGGTACGTTCTCGGGGCCGAGGGACACAGCAGGACGCAGGGGGAGGAACGCCGCGCGTGGGATCGTCGCTGTTCATCAAGATCTGCGGGCTGAGCACCGCGCGGGACGTCGACACCGCCGTCGCGGCGGGTGCCGACGCGGTCGGTTTCGTCTTCGCCGACAGTCCCCGCCGGGTGGACGCGGACACGGCCCGGCGCCTGGCCGACCGGGTGCCCGGCAACGTGCTGACGGTCGGGGTCTTCCGCGGGCAGTCCGTGGCCGAGGTGCGCGAGCTGACCCGTGCCGCGGGCCTGCGCTCGGTACAGCTCCACGGCGACGAGGGAGTCGAGCACTACGAGGCGCTGCGGCCCGAGGGCTGGACGCTGATCCGTGCCACGTCCTTCCGGGGCACCGCGCTGCGCTGCGGTGAGCTGGGGGAGGACCACCTGCTGCTGGACGCCCCGGCGCCGGGGGCGGGCCGGCCCTGGGACTGGGGGGACGAGGGGTTCGTCGCGCCCGAGGGCCCCTGGCTGCTGGCGGGCGGCCTCGCCCCCGGCAATGTCCGTGCGGCGGTGCGGTCCACCGGCTGCTGGGGCGTGGACGTCTCCAGCGGCGTGGAGGCGAGCCGCGGCGTCAAGGACCCCGTCCTCATCGAGGAGTTCATTGCCGCGGCCCGCTCCGCCGCCGTCCGTTCCGGGGAATAAACGGAATCAGACCGGCCGCCGCGCGGAACACGGTGCCGGTGTATGCTTCGAACGCCGACACGATGAGTGAACGTCATTTCGGTGACCGTGGCTCCGTCATCGGCTTCCTTGTGGATGGTTTCCTTCCACTTCTCGTTCCCGCGCGTTTTCTCCTTCACGCACCTCCCGTTTCTCTCCACGCACCAAGGCACGTCGACACACGGCAAGAGCTTCGGTAATCACGAGAGCGAGGGCGGCACATGACCGCGAGCGACTGTAGGCTGACCGGCTCCTGGGTCGGCAGAGCCGATCTTCGGCTGATAGCCGATCAGGTAGGGACGCCGGTCTTCCTTTACAGCCAGGAACAGATCCTCAAGAACATAGCCCGCATCAAAGAGGCCGCTCAGGCCGCCGGGCTCGGCTCGCGCGTCGAGCTGTACGTACCGTTCTTCCCCAACTCCAATCCCCACGTCCTGAAGCCCTTCCAGGAGCTCGGCGTGGGGATTCTGCTGCAACTGCCCAGCGAGTACCGGCTGTTACGGCGGTTCGGCTTCGAGAAGTTCATCGTCTCGCCGGGCCACGTCTCCGACGAGGAGATCACCTTCTGGGACCGCGCCGGCCACCCCGTCTTCCTCTCCAGCCTCGACGAGGTCGCCCACTCCCTGCGCACCGGCGCCCCGACCATCAGCGCGCGCATCGACAGCCTCGACTCGGGCAAGCCCGGGGTGAAGTTCAGCCAGCTGGGCGAACTCTCCGCACTCCTCGCCGACCACGGGCGGGAACTGGAGTGCCTGGAGGTCTACTGCGGCAGCGGCAACTCGCTCGACGACATGGTCGGCATCATCGAAAACCTGTTCCGCATCCACACCACCCACTTCCCCACCGCGCGGTCCATCAACTTCGCCGGCGGGCACGGGTTCGTGTACGAGAAATGGGACGAGGAGGAGAAGCACTTCGACTGGCGGCAGTACTTCGCGGCCCTGCGCGCGATCGCCGACCGGATGGGCATCCCCGAGCACGTCACCTTCCTCTTCGAGCCGGCCCGCGACGTCCTCGCCGACACCGGTGCGCTGCTGCTGAGCGTCGAGCGCAACGTCATCACCCACTCCGTCGGCAGCCTCGTCGTCACCGACGGCTCCCGCATGCTCATGCCCTCCGCCCAGCTGCGCGACCGCCGCCACAACGTGGTCTTCCTCGACGCGGACATGAAGGAGATCCCGCCGGGCGACGGCACCAAGGGCGTCGAGGCGATGCTGCGCGGCCGCAGCATCCTGCGCCACGACTACATCCTGCCCGGCGAGTACGCCGTGCCCGAGGGCGTGGGGGCCGGCGGCCACCTGCTCATCCTCGACGTCGGCGCCTACTGCGCCACCCAGCACATGGAGTTCCTCAACATCCCGCCGGCCGCCGAAGTGCTCATCGACACCGCCGGAACGCCGCACCTGATCACCGCCCGGGGCGACGACCTCGACAAGTGGCGGCACCTGCTGCACGAGAAGCAGCCCGTCGGGCGTTAGCGCCCGATCGCCACCAGCGTCCGGACGATTTCCACCCCACGGCGAGGAGCGGGCCCGTGCCCACCGACGACCGAGCACTGCCTTCACCCGACAGCGACCCCTTCGAGCTCTTCGGCACCTGGCTCACCGATGCGGAGGCCGGTGAGCCCAACGACCCCAACGCCGTGGCCATCGCCACCGCGGGCCCCGACGGCCTGCCCGACGTGCGCATGGTGCTGCTCAAGGGGTACGACACCGACGGATTCGTCTTCTACACCAACACCCAGTCGCAGAAGGGCACCGAACTCGCCGCCAACATGCAGGCGGCCGGCGTCCTGCACTGGAAGTCCCTGCGCCGGCAGGTGCGCTTCCGCGGGCCCGTGGAGCGCGTCACGGACAGCGAGGCCGACGCCTACTTCGCCTCCCGCCCCCGCGACAGCCGCATCGGTGCCTGGGCCAGCCGGCAGTCCCGCCCGCTGTCCGGCCGCGCCGAGCTGGAGGAGGCCGTGGCCCGCGAGAGCGCCCGCTTCGCCGCGGGCGAGGTGCCGCGCCCGCCGCACTGGACCGGCTACCGTGTCAGGCCCGTCTATCTGGAGTTCTGGACGGACAGGCCCTTCCGGCTGCACGACCGCCTGGTGTTCACCCGGGACAAGCCGGAAGGGGACTGGGACAGGGGCCGGCTCTACCCCTAGTGACGGCCCCGCGCCCAGCGGCCCGTACCACCGCACGATCCCGTAACCGGCACACACTTCAGGGACAGCACGCATGTACTTCACGCACGCCGATGCCGTCTGGGAGGCCCACCCGGGCCTGCGCGCCGCCGTGATCGCCGTCGACGGCGTCCTCGGCATCACCGCCACCCGCGCCTACCAGGACAAGCTCCTGCCGCGCATCGAGGAACGCCTCGCCGCCGGCGGCGAATCCGCCATGCCGGAGATCTCCGCCTGGCGCGAGGCGTTCTCCGCCATGGGCCTGAAGCCCACCCAGTACCGCTGCGCCTCCGAGGCCCTGCTGCGCCGCTACCGCAAGGAGCGCTCGCTGCCGGCCTTCCACCCGCTGGTGGACTACCTCAACACCGTCTCCATGGCCTTCGCCGTGCCCGTCGCCGTCTTCGACTGCGACCGCGTCGCCGAGGGCATCACCGTCCGCCCCGCCGAGGGCACCGAGGAGTACACCACCTTCCAGGGCGAGAGCGAGCACCCCGCGCCCGGCGAGGTCGTCTTCACCGACGCCGCGGGGTACGCCCACTCCCGGCGCTGGACGTTCCGGCAGAGCGCCCGTTCGGTGGTCGGCCCGCACACCGAGCGCGTCCTGATCGTCGCCGAGGCCCTGCACCCGAGCGCCGAGGCCGACCTGACCGCCCTCCAGCAGGAGATCACCACCGTCCTGGGCGAGTGCCGGGTGCGCGTCGGCGCCACCAAGCTCGTGCGGCCGACCGAGCGCCGGCTGGAGTTCTTCTCCCCATCCGCCAGCGAGGAATCCCCGAGCGAGGAGAGGCCGTGACCACCACCGAGGAGACCCCGCGCACCGATCCCGCGGCCGGCCTCGCGGCCGTGCGGCAGGCCGTGGACCGTGCGTGCGCCCGCGCCGGGCGGAAGGCGGGTTCGGTCACCCTCGTGGCCGCCTCCAAGACCGTGCCGCCCGACGTCCTCGCGCGCACGATCGACGCCGGGCACCTGGTGTACGGGGAGAACCGCGTCCAGGAGGCCCGCGCCAAGTGGCCGCCCCTGCGCGAGCGATGTCCGGAGCTCGAACTGCACCTGATCGGGCCCCTGCAGAGCAACAAGGCCCGCGAGGCGGTGGCCCTGTTCGACGTCGTCCACTCCCTGGACCGCGCGAGCCTGTGCCAGGCCCTGGCCCGCGAATGCGCCCGCCAGGGCCGCATGCCCCGGTTCTTCGTCCAGGTCAACACCGGTGCCGAGCCGCAGAAGGCCGGCGTCCTGCCCGACGCCGCCGACGCCTTCGTCGCCGCCTGCACGGAGACCTACGGCCTCGACGTGCGCGGCCTGATGTGCATCCCGCCGGCCGGTGAGCCGCCGCAGCCGCACTTCGCCCTGCTCGCGGAGATCGCCGAGCGCAACGGGCTGGGCCTGCTGTCGATGGGCATGAGCGGCGACTACGCCAGTGCCGTCGAGCACGGGGCCACCCATGTGCGCGTGGGCAGCGCGATATTCGGTGCGCGGCCGCCGTGGACGGCCGCATGAGCAGGCCGGCGCGCTTCGACATCCTCTTCGAGCCGGTGCGCATCGGCCCGGTCACCGCGAAGAACCGCTTCTTCCAGGTGCCGCACTGCAACGGCATGGGCCGGGCCTTCCCCAGCTCCATGGCCGCCATGCGCGGGGTGAAGGCCGAGGGCGGCTGGGGGGTGGTCGTCACCGAGCAGTGCGACGTCCACCACTCCGGCAACCACCTGCGCGAGCTGCGCCTGTGGGACGAGCAGGACATCCCCCACCTCGCCCGGGCCGCCGAGGCGATCCACCGCCACGGCGCCCTGGCCGGCATCGAGCTCGCGCACAACGGCTTCCACGTCGCCAACCTCGAAAGCCGCACCGTCCCCATCGCGCCCAGCCTCCGGCCCACCCGCGGGATCGCGCCCGTCACCGCCCGGGCCATGGACAAGGACGACATCCGCGCCGCCCGGCGCTGGCACCGCACCGCCGCCCTCAACGCCCGGCGCGCCGGCTTCGACATCATCTACGTCTACGCCGGCCACGACATGTCGCTGCCCGTCCACTTCCTCTCCCGCCGCCACAACCACCGCACCGACGAGTACGGCGGCAGCCTGGCCAACCGCGTCCGCTTTCTGCGCGAGCTCGTCGAGGACGCCAAGGAGGCCGTCGGCGACACCTGCGCCGTCGCCCTGCGCTTCGGCGTCGACGAGCTGATGGGCCCGCGCGGCATCGGCGCGCAGGACGAGGGGCGCGAGGTCGTCGAGATGCTCGCCGAGCTGCCCGACCTGTGGGACGTCAACCTCAGCAACTTCGACAACGACGGGCAGACCTCCCGCTTCGCCGCCGAGGGCTTCCAGGCCGCGTACGTGAAGTTCGTCAAGAGCGTCACCACCAAACCCGTGGTCGGTGTCGGACGCTTCACCTCGCCCGACACCATGGCCGCCATGGTGCACGGCGGCACCCTCGACCTCATCGGCGCCGCCCGTCCCTCCATCGCCGACCCCTTCCTCCCCCGCAAGATCGAGGAAGGCCGCTTCGACGACCTGCGCGAGTGCATCGGCTGCAACATCTGCGTGGCCGGGGACAAGGCGGGGGTGCCCATGCGCTGCACCCAGAACCCCACCATGGGCGAGGAGTGGCGGCGCGGCTGGCACCCCGAGTACATCCCGCCCAAGGACACCGACGACACCGTCCTCGTCGTCGGCGCCGGCCCCGCCGGCCTGGAGGCCGCCCGCGCCCTGGGCCAGCGCGGGTACGAGGTGCTGCTGGCCGAGCGCGCCCGCGAGCTCGGCGGCCGGGTCACCCTGGAGAGCCGGCTGCCCGGCCTGGGGGAGTGGGCCCGGGTACGCGACTGGCGCCTGACGCAGCTGCGCCGGATGCGCAACGTCGGGATCGCGCCGGACAACGAGATCACCGCGGACATGGTGCTGGAGGCCGGTTTCTCGCTCGTCGCCGTGGCCACCGGCGCCGCCTGGCGCGCCGACGGCATGGGGCGCGTCCACAGCGAGCCCCTGCCGGGCCTGGGCGCCGTGCCCGCCTGGACCCCGGACGACATCATGGCCGGGCGCCTGCCCACCGGCCGGGTCGTCGTCTTCGACGACGACCACTACTACATGGGCGGGGTCCTCGCCGAGCGGCTGGCCGCGCACGGCTGCGAGGTCACCTTCGTCACCCCCGAGCCACTGGTGTCGGCCTTCACCCAGTTCACGGCCGAACACAAGCGGGTGCAGCGGCGGGTGATGGAGGTGTGCGCCGCCGTCCTGCCGACCACGGCCCTCGTCCGCCTCCAGCCGGAGGCCGCCGTGCTGGCCTGCACCTACACCGGCCGCGAGCGGACCGTCGCCGCGGACGCCGTCGTCCTGGTCACCGGCATGGTGCCGCGCGACGATCTTTACCGGGACCTGCGCGCCCACGGCGAGCAGGCGCTGGAGGCCGCGGGCATCCGCCGTGTCGTACGGGTCGGCGACTGCCTGGGGCCGGGCATCATCGCGGCCGCCGTGCACAGCGGCCACCTGTTCGCCCGCACCCTCGACACCGCCCTGACCGACGAGACGCCCTACCGACGGGAGAACGTCGAGCTCCGCCCGGAGCGGCCCCTGCCCCTGCTCGGTGCCGACCTGCGGGCCACGCGCTGAAGGAGACGAAGCCCATGACCGGAGCTGCGACATCCACCGACCCCGCATCCACCGACGCCGCGTTCACCGACTTCAAGGACGTGGTCCGCACCGTGGCGACCGGGGCGGCGCTCACCCGCCGACAGGCCGCCCACGCCTTCGAGATGATGATGGCCGGCCGGGCCACCGCTTCCCAGATGGGCGCGCTGCTGATGGCCATGCGGCTGCGCGGCGAGACCGTCGAGGAGATCACGGGCGCCGTCACGGCCATGCGCGCGCGGATGCTCCCCGTGACCGCCCCGCCCGGCGCGATGGACCTGCTCGGCACCGGCGGCGACGCCTCCGGCTCGTACAACATCACCACCTGCGCCGCCTTCGTCGTCGCCGGTGCCGGTGTGCCCGTCGCCAAGCAGGGCAACCGGGCGCTGTCCTCGCGCAGCGGCGCCGCCGACGTCCTGGCCGCCCTCGGCGTACGCATCCAGCTGCCGCCCGCCGCCATCGAACGGTGCCTGGCCGAGGCCGGCATCGGCTTCATGTTCGCCCCCGACCACCACCCGGCCTCCCGCCACGTGCACCCCACCCGCATCGAGCTCGCCACCCGCACCGTCTTCAACCTGATGGGCCCGCTGACCAATCCGGCCGGGGTGCGCCGGCAGGTCGTCGGCGTCTTCGCCCGCGAGTGGACCGAGCCGCTGGCCAGGGTGCTCGGCGAACTCGGCTCGGAGCGGGCCCTGGTCGTCCACGGCTCCGACGGCCTGGACGAGATCACCACCGCCGGTCCCACCACGATCGCCTCGCTCGAGGACGGCACGGTCTCGACCTTCGAGGTCGCCCCGGAGGACGTGGGCCTGCCCCGCGTCGCCCCCGAGCGGCTGCGGGGCGGCGACGCGCCGGCCAACGCCGCCGCGCTGCGGGCCGTGCTGCGCGGTGAGCCGGGGCCGTACCGCGACGTGGCGCTGTTCAACGCGGCCGCGGGGCTCGTGGTGGCCGGCCGGGCCGCGGACCTCGAGGAGGGCGTGGCGCTGGCCGCGCAGTCCGTGGACTCCGGCGAGGCCCACCGCCGCCTGGAGCTCCTGGTGGCCGCCTCGAACGCCTGACCTGCCCCACCGCAACCGTCCTGCGAGGAGCGTGTCTTGTCCGACTTCCTGTCCCGCATAGAGGCCTACAAGCGCGAGGAGATCGCGGCGGCCCAGCGCGAGCGCCCGCCGGCCCTCCTCGCCCGCGAGGCCGCCTCGGCCCCGCCGCCGCGCGGCTTCCTCGCCGCGATCGAGGCCCGCACGGCGAGCGGCGCGTACGCCGTGCTCGCCGAGATCAAGAAGTCCAGTCCCTCCAAGGGCCTCATCCGCGCCGACTTCGACCCGCCCGCCATCGCCCGCGCCTACGAGGCCGGCGGCGCCACCGGCCTGTCGGTGCTCACCGACGCCCGCTCGTTCGAGGGCGCCCCCGGGCACCTGACGGCGGCCCGCGAGGCGACCGCCCTGCCGGTGCTGCGCAAGGACTTCCTCTACGACCCCTACCAGGTCCTCCAGGCCCGGGCCTGGGGCGCCGACGCCGTACTGATCATCATGGCCGCGGTCGACGACGCCACCGCCAAGGATCTGGAGGACACCGCCCTCGGCCTCGGCATGGACGTGCTCGTCGAGGTCCACGACGAGGGGGAGCTGGAGCGCGCCCTGCGGCTGCGCTCGCGCCTGCTCGGCATCAACAACCGCGACCACCACACTTTCGAGACGACGCTGGCCACCAGCGAGCGCCTGGCGCCGCGGGTGCCGGCCGAGCGCGTCGTGGTCGGGGAGAGCGGCCTGACCGGCCCCGCCGACCTCGCCCGGCTCGCCCGGGTGGGCATCACCGCCTTCCTCGTCGGCGAGTCGCTCATGCGGAAACCGGACATCGAGGCGGCCACCCGTGCGATCCTGACGCGCGAAACGCCCGAGCGCGACGCGGCGATCGAGTAGAACGTCTTTCGTACGGTGACTTCCGTACGATCCGATCCCGCCTCCGTCGCTAAGGAGCACCGCCCGTGGGCATCGAATTCCTGGTCACGTCGTTAATCGTGACCGTCTCGCCCGGCACCGGCGTCCTGTACACCCTCGCCACCGGGCTCTCGCGCGGCTTCCGGCCGAGCATCGTGGCCGCCTTCGGGTGCACCCTGGGCATCGTTCCCCACATGGCCGCCACCATCATGGGCCTGGCGGCGCTCATGCACACCAGCGCCCTCGCCTTCCAGACCTTCAAGTACCTCGGTGTCGCCTACCTGTTGTACGTCGCGTGGAACACCTGGCGCGACCGCGGCACCCTGAGCGTCGACGAGCAGCAGGGCGAGCCGCCCTCGGCCGCTCGGGTGACGCTGACCGGCATCCTGCTCAACATCCTCAACCCCAAGCTGACCATCTTCTTCCTGGCCTTCCTGCCGCAGTTCGTCAGCACCGACGAGGCCGACCCGGTGCCGCGCATGCTGGAGCTGAGCGCCGTCTTCATGCTGATGACGTTCGTGGTCTTCGTCGGTTACGGCCTGCTGGCCGCCTCCGTCCGCGACCACGTCATCTCCCGGCCCCACGTGATGATGTGGATGCGCCGCACCTTCGCCGGCGCCTTCGTGGCGCTGGGTGCCAAGCTGGCGTTCACCAACATCTGAGG
Source organism: Streptomyces sp. NPDC049585 (assembly GCF_040675615.1). Lineage (NCBI taxonomy): Bacteria > Bacillati > Actinomycetota > Actinomycetes > Kitasatosporales > Streptomycetaceae > Streptomyces > Streptomyces sp. NPDC049585. Next base: position 114,033 of record NZ_JBFAPE010000003.1, read on the forward strand.
CGGAGGACGGCGGGCCGCCGGCCCGCCGTCAGGACTCCTTCTCACTCCTCGTCGTGCCGGCGGGCGGGGTGGCGCAGGTGCATCCACATGTCCCGGGCCCGGCGGCCGGCCTCGGTGCGGCTGCGGGCGACCAGCCGCCGCGCCTGCTCCGGCGTCTCGACCATCGGGCCGGAGCCGCGCAGCGGCTTGCCCGCCGTCTCGTGCAGGAAGAACGCCGAGAAGAAGCCGATGACGCCCGCGCCCATCAGGTAGTAGGCCGGGATCATCTCGTTGTGCGTGCTCTCCAGCAGCGCCGAGACCACCAGCGGCGTGGTGCCGCCGAACAGCGAGACGGAGATGTTGTACGACACCGACAGCGCCCCGTAGCGCATCCGGGTGGGGAAGAGCGCCGGCAGCGTCGCCGCCGAGGTGCCGGCGAAGACCACCAGCAGCAGTCCGAGGACGAAGCAGCCGAGCGCCGGCAGCAGCACGCCGCCGGCCCGGATCAGCAGCACCGCCGGGATGGCCAGGGCGACCAGGGCGGCGCTGCCCGCCATGAACAGCGGGCGGCGCCCCCAGGTGTCCGAGCGCCGGCCGACGGTGGTGATGGTCAGCGCCACCAGGATCATCGTGGCCAGGACGAGCAGCTGTGCGGTGGTGGGGTTCTGACCGAGCGTCTCGGTCATGAACGTCGGCAGATAGGACGTCACCACGTAGTTGGTGACGTTGTAGACCACCACCAGGCCCATGCAGATGAGCACCGCGTGCCAGTGCCCGGTGAAGATCTCCTTCAGTCTGCCGTGCCCGGACTGCCGGGCCTGCTCGGCGCTGGCCACCTCGGCCTCGCTCTCGGCCTCCGCGCGGAAGGCGGGCGTCTCCTCCAGGCGCATGCGCATGTAGAGCCCGATCAGCCCGAGCGGGCCCGCGACCAGGAAGGGCAGCCGCCAGCCCCAGTCGGTCATGCCGTCGGTGCCCAGGGCCGCGGTGAGCAGGGTCACCAGGCCCGAGCCGAGGGCGTAGCCGATGAAGGTGCCGAAGTCGAGCCAGCTGCCGAGGAAGCCGCGCCGCTTGTCCGGGGCGTACTCGGCGATGTACGTGGTGGCGCCCGCGTACTCGCCGCCGGTGGAGAAGCCCTGCACCAAGCGGCACAGGAGCAGCAGTACGGGGGCGGCGAAGCCGGCCGTGGCGTACGCGGGCAGCAGGCCGACCGCGAAGGTGCTGACCGCCATCATGATCATGGTGGCCGCGAGCACCCGCTGCCGTCCGATGCGGTCGCCCAGCGGGCCGAACACCAGGCCGCCGAGCGGGCGCACCACGAAGGCCGCGGCGAAGGTGGCGAAGGCGGAGACGACCTGGGCGCCGGGGGACGTGGCGGGGAAGAACACCTTGCCGAGCGTGGCCGCCATGTAGGCGTACACGCCGAAGTCGAACCACTCCATCATGTTCCCGAGCGCCGCGGCCGAGACGGCGCGGTGGACCTCGGGGCGGTCGGTGACGGTGACGTCCTCGATGGTCAGCGACTTCTTGCCGCGCCGCAGCACGGTCCTGAGCATCCGGTCGGTGGCCGAAGTGCCGCCGCGCTGCGGGGTGCGCCCGGGCGCGGGCTGCCGCTTCGGGAATCTTCTGCGATCGGCGCTCAAATCCTTCACCTGCTGTGCTCGGGGCCGGGACGCGGTGGCTCCTGCCCGGCCGGGCGCGGCCCACACGTGCGATGCCCGTGGTGGACCGGTCACGCATCGTCACTTCAATGAATCTTCACATGGCGGAAGCTGTGTGTCCGTCACCACACGGCCGTCCCGCGAAATGCCGGGTTTGCCGCACGCGCTTGGTGACCGTGTGTCCGGATGTGTTCCCCGAGCGGGGCGGGCGGCCCGGATCTGTTACTCGATCATGTGGAGAAGTTGTGATGATCCAGTAAAGGAACAGGAAAGTGCGCCATTTGGGTGGCCCGTGCATGCGGCACCGCAGGGCAACGCGGTTGGAACTACCACCCGTTCCCGTGCTTACATCTGCGCACCGCAGCGGCTCTTCGAACGGTGGTCGATCAGACCGGGCCGCTGCTGGAATGGCCGGCCTTTGGCCGCGCCTGCCCGATTCCTGCCCGAATTCCCCCGGGAAAACACGAAAGAAGGGTGCGCACCCATGCGTGACAACCTCGAGACCCGCGAGATCGCCGACGCCGAGCTGGACGCCGTGGCCGGTGGCGTCGGCATCTCCGGCGGCCTCCTCGGCGCCGTGACCGGCGACGTCGACACCGTCCTGGGCACCGTGACCGGCCTGCACACCGTCCACGCCGCCACCGCCCTGCCCGGCCAGGTCGAGGGCATCGCCGGCGTCCACGTCGGTATTGCCGGCCTCTGAGCGACGGCTTGCAAATGAACCCCGGAACCCTCCCCGTTCCGGGGTTCATTGCCGTTCCGTTCTTTTTGCCGCCGCGTCACGAATGCAGTTGAAGGACCCATCCGTGCAGTTCCGCCAAAAGGCGCTTTCCAAGCTGCAATCGCCCGAAGAACTCGATTTGCCCGTGCGTTTCGCCCGGCCGCAGGGTCGGCTCGTGCTCGCCGTCACCCTCGCCGTCCTGGCCGCCGGCTGCTGCTGGGCGCTCACCGGTACGGTTCCGGCCACGCTCGGCGCGAGCGGTGTCCTGACCCACGCCGAGGGCAGCTACCTGCTGCAGAGCCCCTACGCCGGACAGGTCACCGCCGTCCTCGCCCGCGAGGGCCAGCAGCTGACCCCGGGCGCGCCCCTGCTCACCCTCACCACCGACCGGGGCGAGAAGACGGTGCGCGCCGTGGCCGCCGGCCGGGTGACGACCCTGCGCACCCGGATCGGATCGGTCCTGGCCACCGGCGCGGACGTGGCGACCGTGGAGAAGGTGACGGACCCCGCCGAGGCGCCGGTGGCCGTCCTGTACCTGCCGGGCGCGGACAGCGCCGGCATCGCCGCGGGCGCCCCCGTGGACCTCACCGTCCCCACCGCGGCCGCCCGGTACGGCGTCCTGCGCGGCCACGTCGCCCAGGTCGGCCGCACCCCCCTGACGCCCGAACAGATCACCGGCTTCCTCGGCGACACCCGCCTGGCCGCACAGTTCGCCCGCCAGGGCGACCCCGTCGCGGTCGTCGTGCGCCTCGACCGCGCGGCCACCCCCTCCGGCTACCGCTGGTCCCGCGCCGGCGGACCCCCCGACGCCCCGCGCACCACCACCGCCGTCACCGCCGCCGTCCACCTCGCCGACCGCCGGCCCGTCGACTGTCTCCTGCCGTGAGCACCACCGCACACCGCGCCCGCCGCCGCACCCGCCCCGCCGGCCGCCCGCCCCGGGCCGTGCGCACCCCCACCGTGCTGCAGATGGAGGCCGTCGAGTGCGGCGCCGCCGCGCTGGCCATGGTCCTGGCCCACCACGGCCGCCACGTGCCCCTGGAGGAGCTGCGCATCGCCTGCGGCGTCTCCCGCGACGGCTCGCGCGCCAGCAACCTCCTCAAGGCCGCCCGCAGCTACGGCCTCCAGGCCAAGGGCATGCAGATGGACCTGGCCGCGCTCGCCGGGGTCCGCCCGCCGGCCGTGCTGTTCTGGGAGTTCAACCACTACGTCGTCTACGACGGCACGGCCCGCCGCCCCGGCCGCCGCGGCGTGTACGTCAACGACCCCGCCAGCGGCCGCAGACACGTGCCCATGGAGGACTTCGACACCAGCTTCACCGGCGTCGTCCTCACCTTCGAGCCCGGCCCCGGCTTCCGCCGCTCCGGCCGCCGCCCCGGCCCCGCCACCTCCCTGCGCGGCAGGCTGCGCGGCATGTCGGGCACCCTGCTCGCCGCCGTCCTCGCCAGCCTGCTGCTGGTGGTCACCGGCGCCGCGGTGCCCGCGCTCAGCCGCACGTACATCGACGAGTTCCTCATCGGCGGGCGGACCTCCTCCCTCGGCGTGCTGCTCACGGCGATGGCGGCCGCCCTGGTGCTCACCGCGACCCTCACCGCCCTGCAACAGGCCAACCTCCTGCGCGGGCGCATCATCTCCTCCACCCTCGGCAGCGCCCGCTTCCTGCGCCACCTGCTCCGGCTCCCGGTCGCCTTCTTCGCCCAGCGCAACCCCGCCGACCTCGTCCAGCGCCTGCGCTCCAACGACGCGGTCGCCGAGACCCTCGCCCGGGACCTGGCCGCCGCGGCGGTGGACGCCGTGGTCGTCGTCCTGTACGCGGTGCTGCTGTGGACGTACGACGCGCAACTGACCGTCCTCGGCGTCCTGATCGCCCTGCTCAACGTCGTCGCCCTGCGCATCACCGTGCGCGTACGGGCCACCGGTGCGCAGAAGCTGCGCGCCGAGAACGCCCGGCTCACCAACCTCTCCTACAGCGGCCTGCAGCTCATCGAGACCATGAAGGCCACCGGCGCGGAGGACGGCTTCTTCCGCCGCTGGGCCGGCCGGCACGCGGTCACCCTCGACGTCCAGCAGCGCCTCGGCGTGCCCGCCGCCCGGCTCGCGGTCACCGCGCCCGCGCTGGCCGCGATCGACAGCGCGCTGATCCTGGCGACCGGCGGCGTCCGTGCCGTCGAGGGCCACCTGTCCATCGGCCTGCTCGTCGCCTTCCAGGCCCTGATCACCGGCTTCACCGCACCCCTGACCCGCCTCAACGGCGTGGCCGGCCGCATCCAGGACTTCGCCGCCGACGTCGCCCGGCTGAAGGACGTCGAGGACTTCCCCGCCGACCCCCTGCACACCCGCACCGCACCCGCCGGCACCACCCGCCGCCTCGCGGGCCACGTCGAGATGGACGGCATCACCTTCGGCCACAGCCCCCTGGACGCACCCCTGCTCAAGGACTTCCACCTGACCGTCGGCCCCGGACAGCAGGTCGCGCTCGTCGGCGGCTCCGGCAGCGGCAAGTCCACCGTCTCCCGCCTCCTGTCCGGCCTGCACGCCCCCTGGGAGGGCACCATCCGCATCGACGGCATGCGCCTGGAGGACATCCCGCGCGGGGCGCTGGCCGCCTCCGTCTCCTTCGTCGACCAGGACGTCTTCCTCTTCGAGGGCACCGTCCGCGACAACGTCGCCCTGTGGGACCCCTCCGTCACCGACGAGGCCGTCGTCGCCGCCCTCACCGACGCCGCCGTGTACGACGTGGTCGCCCGCCGGCCCGGCGGCATCCGCAGCCGCGTCGAGCAGGACGGCCGCAACTTCTCCGGCGGCCAGCGCCAGCGCCTGGAGATCGCCCGCGCCCTGGTGCGCCGCCCCAGCGTGCTGGTCCTGGACGAGGTCACCAGCGCCCTGGACGCCGTCACCGAACGGCTCGTCATCGACAACCTGCGCCGCCGCGGCTGCGCCTGCGTCGTCATCGCCCACCGCCTGAGCACGGTCCGCGACAGCGACGAGATCGTCGTCCTCGAACGGGGCACCGTCGTCGAACGCGGCCGGCACGAGGACCTGCTCGCGGCCCGCGGCGCCTACGCCCGGCTGATCAGCGGGCAAGGAGCACTGCCGGCATGACCACCGAGACGACCACCTGGCACCACGACACCGTGGCTGCGGCCTTCGGCGCCCTCGGCACCCCGGTCGACTGCACCGGCCTGCGCAGCCTCGCTCTGGAGGGCCCGCACGTCCTCTGGCTCGTCGCGGCCGGCGAGATGGACCTCTTCGCCGTGGACGCGCAGGCGGCCGGCCCCTGGCACCCCCTCGGCCGCCTGGCGCCCGGCTCCCTGCTGCTGGGCCCGGCCCCCGGCCCGCGGCACACCCTCGTCGGGCGCCCCGGCCGCGGCTGCGTCCTGCGCCGCATCGACCTGCGCGAACTGCAGTGGACCGAGCAGGACGCCTGGTCCTGGTACGGCACCGGCGAACCCGGCCCCCTCGAACAGTCCTTCGCGCTCGGCGTGGGCCGTGGACTGCGCGTGCTGTGCCAGACCCCCGACGACGTCCTCGGCGTGCACGTCCCCGCGGGCAGCGTCCGCTACGGCGCGGCGTACGAGGGGTACGCGGACGGCACGCTCCTGGTCGACCCCGCCCTGTGGCAGGGCATGGTCGAACAGCAGCATCGGCTGCTGTACGCCGTCGACCGCTGGATCGAGGAGAGCGAACGGGCCCACGAGGACCGGGCGGCGGCCGGCATCGCGGCCGGCGAGGCGGCCCGCGCCGGCGCCGACCGCACCCTGCTGGCCTCGATCGGCGGCCCCGGCCGCCGCTCCCGCCGCACCGCCGCCGGCACCGACGCGACGTACGCCGCCTGCCGCCTGGTGGCCGAGGCGGCCGGCATCGCCCTGCGGGAACCCGCCGACCCCCCCGGCGCAGCCCCCCGCCACGACCCCGTCGCCCGCATCGCCCTCGCCTCCCACGTCCGCACCCGTACCGTGCGCCTGGCCGGCCCCTGGTGGCAGGAGGACACCGGCCCCCTCGTCGGCCACCGGGAGGACGACGCGGCCCCGGTCGCCCTGCTCTGGCACCGCGGCGGCTACGAGGCCCTCGACCCGGCGACCGGCGGCCGCGAGCGCATCGGCCGGCACAACCACGACCACTACGCACCCCGCGCCGTCATGTTCTACCGCCCCCTGCCCGACGGCCCGGTGACCCTGCGCACCCTGCTGCGCTTCGGCCTGCGCGGCAGCGGCCGCGAACTGCGCGCCATAGCGCTCGGCGTCCTCCTCGCCGTCCTCCTCGGCGCCCTCGTCCCTGTCGCAACGGGCCGGGTGCTCGGCGTGTACGTCCCGCGGGCCGAGACCGGCCTCATCGTGCAAACCGGCCTGGCCCTGGTGGCCGCGGCAATCGTCTCGGCGGCCTTCATGCTCCTGCAGAACATCGGCGTCCTGCGCCTGGAGGGCCGCGTCGAGGCCGCGCTGCAACCGGCCGTGTGGGACAGGCTCCTCAGGCTCCCGGCCGCCTTCTTCGCCGGCCGCTCCACCGGCGAACTGGCCGGCGCCGCCCTGGGCATCAGCGCCATCCGCCGCACCGTCTCCGGCATCGCCCCCGTGCTCCTGCAGGCCGGCACGGTGGGCGCGGTCAACCTCGTCCTGCTGCTCGTCTACAGCGTGCCGCTCGCCCTGGTGGCCCTCGCGATGCTGCTGGGGATCGCCGTGGTCTTCCTCGGCCTGGGCTGGTGGCAGCTGCGCTACCAGCGCCGGCTGGTCGCCCTGAGCCACAAGCTCGACAACCAGGCCTTCCAGACCCTGCGCGGCCTGCCCAAACTGCGCGTCGCGGCGGCCGAGAGCTTCGCGTACGCGGCGTGGGCCAAGGAATTCGCCCGCACCAGGGAACTGCAGCAGCGCATCGGCCGCCTGAAGAACACCGTCACCGTGCTCAACGCGGTCTGCCTGCCCCTGTGCACGCTCGTCCTCTTCGTCCTGCTCGCGGGCCCGGCACGGGGGAGCCTCACGGCCGGCGACTTCCTCACGTTCAGCACGTCGGTGACGATGCTGCTGACCTCGGTCACGCAGCTGACGGGCGCCCTGCTGTCGGCGGCGGCCGTGCAGCCGATGTACGAACAGCTGCGCCCCCTCCTGCAGGCCCACCCCGAGACCCGCTCCGGCGACGCCCCACCGGGCGAACTGACCGGCGCCCTGGAGGCCCGCGACCTCACCTTCCGCTACACGGACGAGGGCCCCCTCGTCCTCGACGGCGTCTCCCTGCGCATCCACCCCGGGGAGTTCGTCGCGATCGTCGGCGCGAGCGGCTGCGGCAAGTCGACCCTGCTGCGCCTGCTCATCGGCCTCGACACCCCGCTCTCGGGCACCGTCCTGTACGACGGCCAGGACCTGGCCGCCCTCGACCGCTCCGCGGTGCGCCGGCAGTGCGGCGTCGTCCTGCAGAACGCCCAGCCCTTCGCGGGCTCCATCCTGGAGTGCATCGGCGGCGCCGAGAGCTACTCCCCGGAGGAGGCCTGGGAGGCCGCGGCCCTGGCGGGCCTGGCGGAGGACATCAAGGCCATGCCCATGGGCCTGCACACCATGCTCTCGGAGGGCGGCGGCACCGTCTCCGGCGGCCAGCGCCAGCGCCTGATGATCGCCCAGGCCCTCGTCCGCAAGCCGCGCCTGCTGTTCTTGGACGAGGCGACCAGTGCGCTGGACAACGAGGCCCAGCGCATCGTCATCGAGTCGACGCGAGCGCTGCGGGCCACGCGCATCGTCGTCGCCCACCGGCTGTCGACGGTGATGGACGCGGACCGGGTGCTGGTGATGTCGGAGGGCCGCGTGGTCCAGGAGGGCACGCCGGGGGAGCTGCTGGCCGATGAGGGCGGGCTCTTCCACGAGCTGGTGCGGCGGCAGATGAGGTGAAAACGCGCGGTGCCCCGCCGGGAGTATCCCGGCGGGGCACCGCGCGCTTCTCGCCTAGTCCTCCTTGAGGTAGTCGATCGTCAAGAGCAGGAATTTGCCGTATCCGAAATGGCGATTGAGTTCTTCGAAAGTGCGCCAGGAATCAGCGGTCACGGGACTTTCGTATGCGGCGTAGGCGCGAAGGAGGAAGCGGAAGGCCAGGGCCGCGCCGACCTCCGTTGCGCAACGCTGCAATGCCGCAATCACCGCCCGGGCGGGCAGGGGCTCCAGCGGAAGCTCTCGCTGCGGCGTCAGGCGTTCGGCGAGTGCACAGACCGCCGACTGCGCCGATGCGCTCGCATCCCGGGGGGCGGGGGCTGCGTCCACCGGTTCCCGGAGGAACGGCCGGATCTCGCGGTCGACGTCCTGCAGCCAGGCGCGTCCACGCGGGGGTTCCACGCCGTCCGCCGGGAAATCCGGATAGTACGCGGCCGCCACCCTCCACAAGGCGTGCAACTCCTCATCGGACAGCGATGAGGCGAGCAACAGCTGAATGTCCTCGCGGAGAAGTCGAATCTCTTCCGGGCTTCCCTCGTCGCCGCCGGCGGTCCTGGCCCAGCTGCGTACCACGTCCTGAGGGGTGTCCCCGCTGTACCGCCAGTCCATGTGGAACTGTTCGCCCAGCGCGGTCAGCCCGAAATCGAATTCCAACTGTCTCCCTTTCGTCTCTCGGAACGGAACTGTTGTTCCTGTCTACTCCGGGTAGGCCGTGTAGACGTAGAAACCGCCCGGGACCTTCTTGCCCGACGGGTCCTTCTTGGCCCTCATGAGGACGACCCTGACCTTGTTCCCCGTGGCTCCGGCAGAGCCGTCCCTCTTGAGGTACGTGCCCAGCGAGGGAAGGTCCTTGTAGAACCTGGAGGGAAGTTCCAGCGTACGGCCCTCCTCCCACTTGGCCATCCGCTTGCTGATGAACTCCTTGATGTCCGGGTCGGTCAGGACGTGGTCGACCGCCTTCTGCGCCGTGTCCGCGTCCGTCCAGCGGGTGGCGATTCCGTCCCTGGCGGCCTTTGCCCTCATCTGGTCATTGGTGATGCGGACGTGGTCCTTGAGCGTGTGGGCGAAGTCCTCCCCGAAACGGCGTTCCGCGGCCGACAGGTCGCCGCAGTTGTGGACCAGGGCGTCCGTTGCGCCGACACCCACGTAGTAGGTGTGGAATTCGCCGACCGTGAGGTCATGCGTCCGCTGGCGCTTGTGGTAGTTGACGACCGCGGTCACCGCCAGGCCGGAACCCGACGGGGTGCGCAGGATGTTGCCCGTGCGCAGGTCCCCGGCATCCACCCACTGCTTGCGGTCGGTCGCCCAGAACGGGTGGTTGGCGGTCGCCGTGATGGTGGCGGGTCCCTGGGAGGTGGCGACCGTGAGGCGGGTGAAGTCCTTGTCGTCCTCAGTGGTGAAGTGGTTCGTCACCGGACGGGCTTCGGTCTGCCCGCTCTCGGGGTCGGAGGCGATCACCCGGTCACCGATGCGGACATCCTCGATGGCCCGGTGGCTTCCGTCCGCCAGCAGGACCTGCGTTCCCGGCAGGAAGCTGTGCTTCCGGGGGCAGTCGAGCTTCTTCCAGACGCTCTGGAGGATCTCCTGGGCCTTCTTGAGCTTCCCCTTGGCCTCGGTGACCTTGTCCAGGAAGCCGGTGATGCCCTTGATCGCCTTGGCGATCCGCGGGAACTTCTCCAGGAGCTTGAGGGCCTTGCCCGGGCCTACGTTCTGGACGATCGCCCAGAGGCAGGTCGGGATGTCGGGGTCCTCAATGCACTTCTTGATGTCCTCGAGGAAGAGCTCGACAAGCAGCTCGCCCCCGTTCTCCATCAGGTAGTCGATGAGGTCCTGGTCCGAGAGCTTCTGGGCCTCTTCGTACTCCTCCCGCGTCATGCCGGCTTCGGCGAGGGCCTCCAACTCCTCGTCCGTGAGGTTCTCGCCGTGCTCCTTGCCCGCCTTGGCGGCCTCGCGGCGTGCGTCGTCCTCCAGCTTCCTCTGGTACTCCTCGGCCCGCTTGGCCGCCTCGTCCGCTTCGGTCGCGTACTTGTGCGCGTTCTTGGCGGCCTCTTCCGCAGCCTTGGCGTGGCTCTCGGCGGAATCGGCGAGCTTTCCGGCGTCGGCGGCGTCCTTCTCGGCCTGGGTGGCGGCGCTCTGGGCGACGCTGGCGTCGTTCTCGGCGCGGCTGGCGGCACTGTCGGCCGCGGCGGCCTCGTTGTCGGCCTGGGCGGCGGCGTTGCGGGCGCGGGCGGCTTCGGCTTCGGCGTCGTTGGCAGCCTGGCGGGCTGCTGCGGCGTCGGCGTAGGCCTGGTTGGCGGCCTTGCGGGCCTGGTCGGCGTCGGCCTGGGCCTGGGCGTCGGCCTGGTTGGCGCGGGCTGCGGCGGCGCGTGCCTTGGCGCCGTCGACGGCGGCCTGGGCGGCGGACTTCATGGCGGCGGCCATGGAGCGTGCTGCGTCGGCGGAGGAGCGGGCGGCGTCGGCGGCGGCCTTGAAGGCGGGGGCGACCTGGGCGTTGGCGCTCTTGGCGGCGGCTGCGGCGGCGTCGGCGGCCTTGAGGGCCTCGGCGGCCTTGGCCTCGGCGGAGGCGACCTGCTCGTCGCCCATTTCCTGGGCGGCGGTGGCGACCGCGGCGGCGAAGTCCGCGTCGACGTCGCTGCCGGCGAAGGGGGCGGTCAGCTGGATCGCGGTGTTGGCCGGGTCGGCGATGCCGGCGGCGGTACCGCGGGCAGCGGCGGCGGCCTGTACGGCCACGGTGGCCTGGACCTTGGCCATGGCCGCCTCGCGGGTGGCGCCTTCGGCCTCGTCCTTGGTGCGGTTGGCGGCCTGGAGGGCGTTCTTGGCCTCCATCGCGGCCAGACCCGCCAGTCGCGCGGCCTCGTGGGCGGCGACACCCGCGCGGGCCTCCTGCGCGGTGGCCTCGGCGGCCTTGACGTTCGCCCGCAGGGCGGCTGCGTGGGTGGCGGCGGCCTCGGCCTCGGCACGGTTGGCAGCGGCGTTGGCGGCGGCCGCGGCGGCCTCCGCCTTGTTCGCCGCGGCGTTCGCACGCGCGGCATGCGCGGTGGCCTCGGCAGCCGCGGCCCGCGCCCGAGCCGCTGCACCGGCAGCCTCGGTGGCTGCGGAACGTGCCCTGACAGCCGCACCACTGGCCGCGTCGGCGGCACCACGGGCCTGGCCCGCGGCGCTGCCGGCGGCATTGGCGTCCGCCCTGGCGTCCTCGGCCGCGGACTTGGCGACACCGGCCTGAGCATCACCCCGAAGGGCTGCGGCCAACGCCTCGCTCGCCTTGGCGCGGGCTTCCTTCTCCTGGTGTTCCTTCTCCGCCGCGCGGGCCTTGTTGCGGGCCTCGCGAGCCTTGCTCTCCTCGCCCCGGGCGCTTTCGTCCGCCTTGGCGGCGATGCCTTCCTTCTCCGCCGCATCGGCACGCGCCGCGGCTGCCGTGGCGGCTGCGGAAAGGGCCTCCGCCCGCTGCGCGGCCGCGGTCCGGGCCTCGGCCTCGGCGCGGGCGCGGGCTGCGGCGGCGTTGTCGCGTTCCTGCTCGGCGCGGGCCCGGGCGGCGGCGGCCAGGTCGCGCTCGCGCTCGGCGATCGCGCGCTGCTCGGCGGCTATCTTCGCCTGGCGCTCCGCCTCCAGGCGGGCTTCACGGGTCTTCTTGGCGTGCTCCCACGCCTCCGCTTCGGCCTTCTCCGCCGCGATGCGCGCGTCGCGGGTCCGCGTGGCGGCATCGGCGGCGATCTTGGCCTGCTTGTCGGCGGCCTCGGCCAGCTTGGCGGCGGTCTTGGCGTGCTGTTCGGCGTTGGCGCGCCACTGCTTGGCCTGCTGCTCGTGCAGTTCCGCCTGGTTCTTGGCGTTGAGGCCCTTGGCGTCGGCCTCGGTGGCGTCGATCGCGTTCTGCGCGGTCTTCGCGGCCTGGACGGCGGCGTCCGCCGCGGCCGCGATGCCGGAGGCGACGTCCGACCACTGCGTGCCGTACGTCAGGCCCGTCTCGACCAGGACGTCGGCCTGGACCTTGGCCTGCGCGGCGGCCACCTGGGCGGCCTTCGCGGCGCCGCCGGCGATCTCGACCTGGCGGGCGGCCTCGGCCTTGGCGCCGTCGTAGGACGACAGGCGCTTGCCGGCCCGGTCGGCCGAGAGCATCCGGTCGGCCTCGCGGGCCTGCGCGGCCGCCGAGGTCATCGCGTTGGAGGCCTCCTTGAGGGCCTTGACCGCGGTGCCGTGGGCGGCGATGAGCTTGGTGCGGGCCTCGGCCGCGCGGGCGGCCTTCTCCGCCAGCTGGCGCAGCTTCTCTGCTGCTTCCTGGGCCTCTTTCAGGGCCTTTTCGTGGGCGGCGCGGTCGTCGGCGTCCTTCTGGGCCGCGACCTGGTAGCCCTTCTCCAGGAACTCCTCGATGACCTTGTCATCGTTGGTGGCCAGAGCGGCAGTCGCCGCCTTCTTGACCTCCGGGCCACCGGAGGCGGCCAGCATCTCGACGCGCTTGCGCAGCTCGGCCGCGCGGTCCTTGGCGTTCTGCTCGTTCTTCTTGTCCTGCGCGCGGGCGATGTCCGCACCGTAGGCCAGGAAGTCCGCCCGCGCCTTGGCATCCAGCTTCAGGACGCGCTCGACCTCGGCGTTGAACACCGGGCCGCCGGTGCCCCGCATCGCCTCGATCTTCTTGCGGTTCTCGACGTCGACGCCGTCGCGCTTGTCCTTGGCGCGCTGACGGGCCTCGGCCTCGCCGTGCTCCAGGAACGCCTTGATCGCACCCGGGTCGGAGCTCTCCAGCGCAGCCTTGGCGGCCGCGCGGACTTCCTCCTCCTCGTCGAACTCCGCGAAGTCCTCCACCAGCTGCCGGTCCCGGTCCGCACTGAGCTTGTCCAGCTCGGACTTCGGGGCGGCGGCCGCCGGCGCGCCGGCCGGCTTCGGCAGCGCCGCGGCCAGCTTGTCCAGCGCGGCCAGCGAGTTCGCGTACGAGGCCTGCTCGGCGCGGGCGGTCGTGGCGGCGGTCGCCTGGCCGGTCGCACCGCCCAGGATCGCCAGCGCGAGCGCCGCGGACACCGTCCTCGACGCCGTCACGGCCCAACGGCTGCGTGGTCTTCCGGCCCTCGGCCGGAATCTACCCATCACGGGATGAATCCCCCTCAATTGACGAAAAAGAAAAAGCCGCCCCTGCCCGGCATGCAGAGCCGGGCAGAAGGCCGAAAAGGTGCCCGGCCGGCGGGTCGGGCCGGCCGGGCACCGGGGCGATGGGGCCGGTCAGCCCCTCACGCGGTTCTCCGCCTCCTGGGCCTGATCGGCCATGTCCTGCCAGAAACCGGCGGCCTTGGCCGCCTCGGCCTGCTCCAGCGACCAGGAGCTCTGGTTGGCCTCGGCCGGTTTGCCCATGTTCTTCCACAGCACGTCCGCGGACTCCTGGGCCGCCGCGGCGATGGCGCGCCAGTTCTCCGCCTGCGCGGCGGCGGCCGCCTGCTCCGCCAGCCACGCCGCACGCGCGGCACCGGCGTGATCGGCCACCGCCTTCCACGCCGCCTCCGCGTCGGCCCGCGCCTTCGCCGCGTCCGCCGCGCCCTTGACGGCCTCCTCGGCGGCCGCCGCCTTCGCGATCAGCTGCGACAGCACGGCATGCCGCAGCATCTCCGCGTCCGCCACCCGCGTCCGGTACGCCTCAAGGTCCAGCGTTCCGCCCGTGGCCCAGCCGTAGCCGAAGAACTCGGCCACGTCCGCATCCGCGGCACCGGGCCGCAGCGCCCACTGCGCCGCCACCCGCACCTGCTCGCCCGGATCGTGCTCGGCCACCGAACCGACGAACGCCCGGTCCTTCGCAGTGACCTCCGCCCGGTGCGCGGCATCCGCCTCACGCACGGCCCGGTCGCGCTCCTGCGCCGCGGCGTACCCGCTCTTGACGAACGCCGCCTGGTCCGCGGCCGTACCCTTCAGCGCACGCTCGGCCGCCGCCCGCACCTCAGGAGAGAACTCCTTGGTGTGGGTGGCCACCACCCGCTCGCAGAACGCCCGGTTGCGCGCACGGACCTCACGCGCCCGCTGCTTGGCGGCGTCGAAACCACCGCCCGGAGCCAGCCACTGCGCGATCGCCGCATCCCCGCCGGAGCTGCGCAGCGCATTCCACGCGGAGACACGCACCTCCGCGGCCGGGTGGTACTTCGCGTAGTACAGCACGCGGCCCCGCGCGTCCTCCGCCGCCGTGGCCTGCATCTGCGCGGCCGTGCCGGCCGGCTGACCGGTGGCCGTGACGGCGACGGCAACGGGCCCGGCGGCCCACGCCGGAGCCACCCCGGCCACGGCGCCGCCGCTCGCCAGCAGCACGACCGTCACGGCCTGTGCCACGCGCCACCGACGGTTCACTGCGGGCCTCTGACGTTGGCCGGGGCGATCTTCCAGAGCTGGGCCGGGGTCTGGTTGCAGCTCCACGACTGCGCCATGGCGCCGTCGGCCTTGCTCGCTTCGGGGATGTCCAGGCACCGGTCCTCGGCGTGGGTGGGCCGCAGCTGGAAGAGCTTCTTGACCGGGTCGACGAGAACGACCTGCCAGCGCATCTGCTTGGCGCCGTCGATGCACTTCCACTGCTGGGCGTCGGCGCCCAGCTGGGTGCCGCTGTTCTCGATCTCCAGGCACTTGCCGCTGGCCGCGGAGCGCAGCTGGTAGGAGGAGCCGGCGCTGGGGACCATGCGCCACTCCTGCGGCTTGCCCTCCGTGCACGCGGCCTGGGTGGCCTTGACGCCGTCGGCCGTCTTGCCGTCCTCGATGGTCAGGCACTTGCCGCTGTGCGCGGCCTGCAGGCGCACGACCGTCTCCGGCATGGCCGCGCGGTTCTTGGCCTCCTGGGCGCCGGCGGCGGCCGCCTGGGTGGCGTTGTACGCGGCCTCGGCCGCCTTCTTGGCGGCGTCGGAGGGGTCGTCGGTGTCCGCGTAAGCGGTCAGGGCGCTGCCGCTCAGGACGACGATGCTCGCGCCGAGGGCCAGCGCGGCCCGGGTGATCCGTGCCATGGTGTGTCTCGTTTCCTCTCGACTTTTCGAGCTCAGCCCTTGACCGTCTGGATGCGCCACTGCTGGGCGGTGGTGCCGTTGCAGTTCCACTGCTGGATGACGGCGCCGTCGTCCTTGCTGGAGCTCTTGACGTCCAGGCAGCGCGCGTCGGCGTGGTCGGGGTGCAGTTCGTACAGGTCCTTGGTCACGTCGGCCAGGACGAGCCGCCAGCGCTGGTGCGGGGCGTTCACGCACCACCACTGCTGGGCCTTGGCGCCGGAGTTGATGCTGCCGTTCTCGACCTCCAGGCACTTGCCGCTGTGCTCGGCGCGCAGCTCGAAGGTGGCGGAGGGGCCGGGCACCAGCTCGAAGAGCTGGTTGTCCAGGCCGTCGGCGCACTTGGCCTGCACGGCGTCGGCGCCGTTGCGCAGGCTGCCGCCCGCGATGGTCAGGCACTTGCCGCTGTGCGCGGCCTGCAGCTGTACGACCGAGGGGCTGCCCGCGGCGGTGGCGGGGGCCTCGTCGGCGTGGGCGGCGCTCACGCCGCCGGCGAGGGCGGCCACGCTCGCGCCGATGGCCAGCGCGACCCGGGTGATCCGAGACATGGGTGTTCCGTTCTTCTCAGGAGATCTCATGGGGGGTTGCGGCGCCGGACGGCTCAGGGCGCGAGGGGAGCGGAGATCTTCCAGGTGGCTTCCTGGGCGAAGTCCTTCTCGGCGTCGTAGCGGTTCTTGCCGCCCTTGCCGGAGGCCGCGTACAGGTCACCCCAGGAGCTGCGCAGGAAGCGGCCCTTCTGGGAGGCCGACTCGAAGGACGTGCCGGCGCCGGCCAGGCCCTTGCGGGGGCACCAGGTGGCGTCCTTGCGGAAGGCGGCGCCGGTGTCGTCGGCCATCAGGCGCACGCGCAGGTCCTTCTGCGCCAGGTAGTAGCCGGGCTTGCGGACGGACTCGAAGGAGTAGCAGCCGGGCTGGGCGTTGAGCGAGGGCACCACGACCCAGGTGGCGTCGTCGCGGTCGGCCTGCTTGCCCTTGGGGTCGACCGGGGCGAGGAAGACCTCGCCGCCGTCGGGGGAGGACTGGCGGACGTGGAAGCCGGCGGGCTTGCCGTTCGCCGGGGCCAGCGACTGGCGCTTGGCGCGGTACTGGGCCTCGTCCTTGAGGAAGGCGGCCACGGCCTCGTCGCTGCCGGCCAGCGCCTTCTTGGCCTGGGCCACCAGCCACGGGTTCATGCCGGTCTTCTCCGCGGCGGCCTGGATCGCCAGGGCGCGGCGCCGGTTGACCTCGGCGATCTTCTTGCGGCGGGCCTCGTCGTCGCGCTTGTACGCCTGCTCGGCGCCGGTGTGGATGAACTCCTTCCACACGGCCGGGTCCGGGCTCAGGACGGCCTTCTGGGCCGCGGCGTACAGCTCGGTGCCCTGGGCGTCGGCCGGCACGCTGCGCAGCAGCTCGCGGATGAAGTTGTCGTCGCTCAGGCTCAGGACGGCGTCGGAGGGCGTCAGGCCGAAGAGCGCCGCGGCGTTCCTGCGGGCGGCCAGCTCCGCACGGCGCTGCGCCTCCTCGCGGTTCTTCTGCTCCAGGTCCTTGAGCTCGTTGGCCACGTCGCGCTGGTGGGCCTCGCGGGCGCCGTTGGCGATGAACGCCTGCCAGGCGGCGGCGTCGCCGGCCAGGGCGGCCGCGGCGGCGGCCCGCACCTCGGGGCCCGCGGCCTCGTGCTTCATGACGGCGCGGATGAAGTTGTCGTCGCTGAGCGCCAGCAGGTCCGGGGTGCTCGGTATGCCCACGGCGATCAGCGCCTGGGACTTGGCGAGCCGGGCGGCGCGGTCGGCGTCGGCCCGGTCCTTCTCCCGCTGCTTGTCGACGGCGTACGCCTCGTGGATGCCGGTGGTGATGAACCGCACCTGGTCCTCGGCGCTGGCGCCGACCATGGCCTCCTCGGCGGCCAGGCGCACGGCCTCCAGACTCTCGCCGGCATCGCGGGCCTTCTGCCACAGGGCGTGGATGAAGTCCTCGTCGCTGAGCAGCAGCACGTCCGGGGTGGGGTCGAGACGGACGACGGCGGCCGCGTCGACGCGCTGGGTGTCCGTGGTCCCGATGCCGGCGGCGGCGACCGCGCCGGCGGGCGCGGCCAGGGCGGCCTGCGGCGCGGCCACGGCGGTGACGGCGGCGAGGGCGGTGGTGGTCACAAGGCCGTGCGTGAGGATCCGCCGCAGGCGGGCGGACGTGGTGTGTCTGAAGTCCATGCTGGTTCGACTGACCCTTTTCATCGCGATAAGCCCCCCGTAAGTAAAGGGCTGGTGAAGGCGAAGTCTTGAAGAGTTACCGGATGGTAGTCAAACCGGAAGTGATGGATATGATCAGCATAGCTATGACTTGCAACGCCTGTGCCGACTCCATGCGTTGCAGGAACAATGGCCTCGGTGCGCCCATTGCCGGAATTGCTTATTCCGCTTTTTGTCGGGCCGCCGGTAAAGGCCACGGGTAAGGTGCTCACCGCACCCTGCGCCGACCGGCTGGGAAGGGATGAACACCATGGCCGAGCAGAAGACTTACCTCGTCACCGGCGGAGGCACCGGCATCGGCGCGGCCACCGCGCGCGCCCTGAGGGCGGCCGGCCACAACGTGGTCGTCAGCGGGCGACGGCCGGAGCCGCTGGAGCGCCTCGCGAGCGAGAGCGGCGCACTGGCCCATCCGGCCGACACCGGCGACCCCGCGGACGTCACCGCCCTGGTGGAGGCGGCAGTGACGGCGTACGGGCGGCTCGACGGGCTCGTCCTCAACGCCGGCACCGGGCGGCCCGGGAAGGTGGGGGAGCTGCCCGTCGAGGACTGGGAGGCGGTGCTGCGCACCAACCTCACCGGCCCGTTCCTGCTCCTGCGCGCCGCGCTCCCGCACCTGCTGCGCACCCGCGGCGCGGTCGTCGCCGTCGCCTCCGTCGCCGCCCTGCGCAACGGCATCGGCAACCCCGCCTACGCCACGTCCAAGGCGGGCCTGCTGCAGCTGTGCCGCTCGGTGGCCGTCGACTACGGCCCCCAGGGGTTGCGGGCCAACGTGGTGTGCCCCAGCTGGGTGCGCACCGACATGGCCGACGGGCGCATGAGGCGCTTCGCCGACGACGCGGACCTCGGCCCGGGCGAGGACGGCATCGAGGCCGCCTACGCCCAGGCCACCCGGCTGATCCCCACCGGCCGCCCCGGCGAACCCGACGAGGTGGCCGAGGCCGTCACGTGGCTGCTCTCGCCCGCCGCCTCGTTCGTCAACGGCGCGGTGCTCACCGTGGACGGCGGCGTCACGGCCGTCGACCCCGGCACGGTCGGCTTCGGATTCCGCATCGAACCGCGTACGTCGTCGCTCTGACCGCGGCGGCCGCGGCTTCGCGGCGCGTGTTCGCGCATGGCGTTCATGGTCGGCTTGTCAACGTTGGCGGTTGGCTGTACTGCTATAGGCGCCGTCCTCGTCCACGCCAGCGGAGGGCGCGCGGCGCCGGTCCGATGAACGAGGAGCGCAGAGGAACATGACGAGAGGCCAGTCCCGTCGCCCGGGGGCCGCCACCGGACGAAGGATCGACGAGCGGCTCACCGCGCTCATCGCCACCGTCTACCCGGACGAGCGCAAGCGGCCCGGGTACGCCAAACTCGCCGAGGAAATACGGGAGACGACCGGGCGGCCCATCTCCGGTACGTACCTGTGGGAGCTGGCCACGGGCAAGAAGTCGAATGTGACGCTCGATCATCTCGACGCGCTCGCCGAGTTCTTCGGCGTTCCCACCGAGTATTTCCTGAATGACGGCGTGGCGGATAGGGTCAACTCCCAGCTGGCGTTGGCCTCGGCCCTCGGAGACGCCCAGGTGCGCAACCTGGCGCTGCGCGCGCAGGGGCTCTCGCCGGCCAGCCTGGACGCCCTGCTGGCGATGGTGGACGACGTCCGGCGGATGCAGGACCTGCCGCGGATCGGTGACGAGGGGCGTGAGGGCCCGCGGACCGCCGCGCAGGACTGAACCGCCCATCCGCCGGCGCGGGTGCTCACGGGCGCTCGGAGCGGACGCGACACAGCACGGGGGAACAGTCGATGCCGGCCAGGTATGTCAAACTTCGCCGCCGGTGCGAGGCGATGCTGGACGAGCTGGACCCGCCCCGCCCGTTCTCGTTGGACGAGCTCCGCCGCGCCCTGGTGCGCCGGCGCGGACGCCCGTTGCACTTACACCCGCTGCCGTTGCAGGCGGCGGCGTCGGGGGCGTGCGGCCTGTGGCTGGCCACCGACACCGACGACCACATCTTCTACGAGCAGCGCACCACGCGCGCGCACCAGGAGCACATCGTGCTCCACGAGATCGGGCACATGCTCTTCGACCACCGGTCCCTGCGGTCGGACGACTTCGGGGGGCTCGGCGCCCTGCTGCCGGATCTCAGCCCGCGCCTGATCCGGCGCCTCCTCGGTCGCACCGACTACACCACGCGCGAGGAGCAGGAGGCGGAGATGTTCGCGAGCGTGCTGCGGACCTGGCAGGGCAGGCACGATGCGCCGGCGCCGGGCGGCGCCGGGTCGCCGGCCGGACCGGAGGCGGCGCTGGGAGTCGGAACGTCCCGTGATCGCTGAGCTGACCACCCTCGGCCGCCGGCTCGAGATCGCGGCGGCCGTCGTCCTGTGGATCGCCGTGGTGCTGCGCGCCCCGTCGTCGATCCGCCGGCCCCGGCAGCGCGGGCTGTGGCTGGCGGTGGCCACCGCCGCCACGGCCATGACGCTCAGCATCGTGCCGGCGCCCCTCCTGCAACGCCTCTTCGGCACCGCCGAGGTCCTGGGGCTGGCCACCAACCTCTTCGGGGTCGTCTCCGCCGGCGCCGTTCTGGACTTTGTCATGGTCGCGACGGGCAGGGGGCGAAGACGCCGGTGCGCCCTGTACCTGGCCACCGCCGTGGTGATCGCCGTGCTGGTCGTGCTCGACCGGACCGGCGACGCGCACGCGCTGCACGCCATCCACCGCGTGGGCCTGTGCCACCCGGGACCGGCGTACTGGCTGCTGCTGATCGGGACCCACCTGACGGCGGACGCGGCCTGCACGTGGGTGTGCTGCCACTACGCCCGCCGCAGCGCGAGCCGTCCGGCCCGGCGCGGCCTGTGGCTCTTCGGCCTGGGCACCGCCTTCTCCGGCCTGTACTGGTCCGGTCAGCTGCTGCGGGTGACCCTGCCGGTGCCGGGCATCGGCATGCTGCTGCCGTACTGCATGGTCCTGCACGGACTGCTGCGGGCGGGGGCGGTCCTCGTGCCCGTGGTCACCTCGGTGACCGGCGCCTGGGAAAACGTTGTCACGGTCCGGCGGCTGTGGCCGCTGTGGCGCGATGTGACGGAGCTCGCCCCCCACGTCGTCCTCGTCCGGCGGCGCTCGCGGCTGAGTGAACTGCTGCGCCCTCAGGGGTCCTTCTCGCTGTTGCAGTACCGCAAGGTGATCGAGATCCGCGACGCCCTGCTCGTCCTGAGCTCCCACAGCGGACCCGAGGTGCCCGGCCTGGCGGAGGAGTACCTGCGCACGGTGCGCACGCCGCTCGTCGGCCACGGCGCCACCGTGCTCGCCTGCCTGGTGCGCCAGGCGCGGCGTGCCGCACTGGACGGGCTGCCGCCGGGGGAGGAGCCGTCCACCGTCGGCGACTTCTGCACCGCGGACCTGTGCGAGGAGACGTCCTTCCTGGTCGAGGTGGCAACGGCGTACACCTCTCCCGCGGTGCGCGGCTTCAACGCCTGGCTCGCGCGCCGAGGTGATGCGGCCACCGCGCTCCGTCCGCCCGGATAAACGGATGCCCGGCGGCCGGTCATCCGCCAGGATGGACGGCTGCTGCCATGAAACGATGTGTTCATCCGCCGTCGTTGACGGATGCATCAACTGCGTGCGATATTAAGGACGATTGGCCAGTATAAGTGACGACTGGCTTCTCGCCCAGCCGCACAAAGGGGGATTGATGCAGGCGGATCTCAAGAGTCGGCACGCCGACCCGTTAAGGGAGACCGAAGACGTCGAAGAGCTCTACGAACTGGCGATACGGCGGCAGTTCTTGTGCCTGAGCCGCGCGGCCGAGGAACTGGACTGGCCGGAGGCCCGGGTGGCCCGGGCCGTGCGGGTGCTGGTGGAGGGGCAGTTGCTGCGGCCCCTGGCGAGCGGGCGCAGCGTCTTCGTCCCCGTCGCCCCGCGCACGGCCGCCTCCCGCCGGCTGGCCCCACTGCACTCGCAGATCGCGCGCATGGAGCGGAAGTCGGAGGAGATCCGCGCGGAGCTGGCCGTCTTCCAGGAACTGCACGAACAGGTGCTGCGCGAGGCCCGGGTGGCGGAGCCGTTCCAGACGGTGGTCGGCGAGGACGCCATCGCGGCGGAGATCGCGGCAGCCGCCGAGGAGTGCCGCTCCGAGGTCCTCATCGCCCGGCCCGGGGGCGGTCGCAGCGCCGCCGACATCCTGCAGATCGCCTGGGAGTCGCCCGAGGTCGAGCTCGCCCGCCGGGTGCGCACCCGGGCGCTGTACCAGCACGCCACCCGCTTCGATGCGCCCACCAGGAAACACGTCGAGCGCATCGCGGCGGCCGGGGGAGAGGTGCGCACCCTCGGCGACTCCTTCGAGCACCTGCTGATCTTCGACCGTGAGGTGGCCGTCATCCCGGCCGACGGCGACCGCGGCACCGCCCTCGTCGTCCGCCAGCCCGCCGTCGTCGGCTACCTGGCTGGCGTCTTCGAGCGGGCCTGGCTGGCCGCCCGGCCCTTCGAGAGCCACAACCGTGCGGCGGACGTGAGCGAACTCATCTCCGGTGTGCGGATGTCCATCATCCAGCTCCTGGCCGAGGGCGAGACCGACGAGGCGATCGCCCGTCGCATCGGCGTCAGTGTGCGCACCTGCCGCAGTCACGTCGCCAAGATCTACGAGGAGCTGGGCGCACGCAGCCGCTGCCAGCTGGGTGTGCTCATCGCCCAGTCCGGCCTCCTCGGGCAGAGGTGAGCCCGGCTGCGGGCCGGTCGGCCGGCGGGCGGCAGCCTCTAGGATGCCGGGTATGACTGACCCGTCCCCCTCCACGCCCGGCGCCCTCCCGCGGGACCCGGAACTGGGCTTCCCGCCTCCCGGTGAGGTGCTGCACCGCTTGCGCACGCACAAGGGGATGTCGCTGCGGCAAGTGGCCGCCGAGTGCGGGCTGTCGGTGTCCTTCCTCGCGGCGCTGGAGCGGGGCGAGACCGACATCGCCCTGGAGCGCCTGGGCCGGCTGGCCAAGGTCTTCGACCACGACGTCGGCTCCTTCCTCGGCTTCTCCCGGGGCCGGGCCACCCCCTCGCTCTTCCCCCGGGAGAAGCAGGAGGTGCTCCACCGCGCGCCCGGCGTGCTCTACCGCGTCCTGCGCTCGCCGGAGCTCGGCTACCAGGTCGTCACCGGCGACTTCGAGCCCCGCAGCGGCCTGACGGAGGACCTTCAGCACGAGGGCTCCGACCTGGTCACGGTGACCCGCGGCGTGATCGTCGCGCGGTACAACGGCGTGGATCACGTGCTGCGCGCCGGGGACTGCGCCCAGTGGTCGGCCGGCCATCCGCACAGTTTCCGCAACGACACCGACGAGCCGGCCCAGTTGGTCTGCATCCTCTTCTCCAGCCTCTACTGAGCGGCCCGCTGCCGCAGGCGTTCCTGCTTCCTGTTTCCTGCTTCCTGTTTCCTGCTTCCTGTTTCCTGCTCAACAGCCCCACGGACCACGGTCCGTGGGGCTGTTCGGCTTTCGGGACGACGTTGAGCTTGAGCGATATTCTGCTCTACAGTGCTTTTTATCGAACAGGAGGGAGTGTCAGCGGTGTCCATACCGAACCCGCCCGTGCACAGTTCCGAGCGCCCCACGGCCCCGGTGGCAGCCGCCCCGGCCCCGGCCCCGGCCGCGTCCGGCGGGCGCGCCGCCGACCTCACCGCCCGCGCCGCCCTGGTGGTGGTGTGGAGTTCGGGCTTCATCTCGGGCAAGCTCGGGCTGCGGCACGCGGCGCCCTACACCTTCGCGGCGTTACGCTTCGCCATCGCCGGCCTGGTGCTCCTGGCCATCGCGCTCGCCCGGCGCGACCGGCTCCCGCGCGGGCGGCAGCTGCTGCACCTGTGCGTGGCGGGCGCCCTCGTCCAGGCGGTGCAGTTCTCCAGCATCTACGTGGGCATGGACCTCGGCGTGCCCTCCGGCCTCGCGGCACTGATCATCGCGCTGTACCCGCTGACCGCCTCGTTGCTGGCCGTGCCGGTGCTGGGCGAGCGCGTGACGGCCGGCCAGTACCTCGGGCTGGTCCTCGGCCTGGGCGGCGTGGCCCTCGCGGTCGCCGAGGGCATCCACGTGAGCGGCGGCTACCTGCTGGGCTTGGGCTTCCTCGTCCTGGGCCTGCTGGGCATCTCCGTCGGCACCGTCTACCAGAAGCGGTTCTGCGGCCGGATGGAACCGGTGGGCGGCAACGCCGTGCAGCTGCTGGCCGCCTCGCTGGTCGCGCTCGTCCCGGCGCTCGCGTACGAGGGCTGGGACGTGGACTTCACCGCCGGCTACGCGCCCGTGCTGCTGTGGAGCGCACTGATCAACTCCATCGTCGGCGTCGGCCTGCTCTACCACCTGCTGCAGCGGCACGGCACGAGCCAGGTCAGCAGCCTGTTCTACCTCGTGCCGATGAGCACCGCCGTCCTGGGCGCCCTGGTGCTCGGGCAGCACCTCGGCCCGCTCACCCTCGGCGGGCTCGTCCTGGCCACCGCCGGCACGCTGCTGGCCAACCGTGTCCGGCGCTGAACGGCGCGGGGGCCGGGCCACCGGCCCGGCCCCCGCCCCCCGCGGCCCGGCTCAGCAGGCCGGGCGGCGCTCGACGTGGTCGGCGATCAGATCCTCGATGTCGTCGGCGCAGTCACCGCAGCCGGTGTTGGCCTCCGTGGCCTCGCGCACGGACGGCAGGTCGTGGGCACCGCCCTCGATGGCCTCGATCACCTCACGCTCCGTCACCCGCAGGCACGTGCAGAGCAGCGGACTCGGCTCCTCGGTGTGCATCTGCATCACTCTCCTCCTCCCAGGCGGTGGGCAGCCGGTGGACCATGCCGGGCACCTCGGCCCGCTCCCGCAGCTCGGCGCGGCGGATCTTGCCCGAGGGCGTCAGCGGCAGCCGGTCGGTGAACTCCAGCAGCCGCACCCACTTCTCGCGGGGCAGCTCCTCGACGGCCCGGCGGAAGACGGCCTCGGCGCAGGCCGCGTCCGCGGTGTGGCCGCGGGCGGGCACCACGTACGCCTTCGGCTCCCACAGACCCACCGGGTGCGGGACCGCCACGACCGCGGCGTCGGCGACCAGCGGGCTGCGCAGCAGGGCCCGTTCGAGCTCCAGCGGCGAGATGCGGTGGTCGAAGGACTTGAACATGTCGTCGGTGCGGCTGAGGTAGGCGAAGCTGCCGTCCTCGTGCCGCACCACCAGGTCGCCCGTGTGGTAGACGCCGCCCTCGAAGGCGCGGGCCGTGCGCTCCGTGTCGCCCGCGTAGCCCGTCATCATGCCGGCGGGGCGCGGGTCCAGGCGCACGCACAGCTCGCCCGGGGTGCCGTCGGGCACCTCGCGTCCGCTCTCCTTGTCGATCAGCACCAGGTCGTAACCGGGCAGGGCCCAGCCCATCCGGCCCGGCGTGATGCGCCGCCCCGGGGGGTTGCCGATCTGGGCGGTGGTCTCGGTCTGGCCGAAGCCGTCGCGCACCGGCATGCCCCAGGCGTCGTGGACGGCGTGGAAGAGGGCCGGCTCCAGCGACTCGCCGACGGCCGACGCCTCCCGCAGCTGCGCGGGCCGCTCGCCCAGGCCCTGCTGGACCATGCCGCGCCAGACGGTCGGCGGGGCGCACAGCGTGGTGATCCCGTGGGTGCGCAGCGCGTCGAGGACCGTGGCCGGCCCGGGCCGCGGGTCGGCGAGGACGACGATCGTGGCCTCGGCGTTCCACGGAACGAAGAACGAGCTCCAGGCGTGCTTGGCCCAGCCGGGCGCGGAGACGTTCAGGTGGAGGTCGCCCGGGCGCACACCGTTCCAGTACATGCCCGACAGGTGGCCGACCGGGTAGCTGAGGTGGGTGTGCTCGACCATCTTCGGCCGCGAGGTGGTGCCCGAGGTGAAGTAGCGGAACAGCGGGTCGCCGGAGAGGGTGACGCCCTCCGGCGTGAACTCCTCGGGTGCGGTGCGCGAGGCGGCGTACGGCAGCCAGCCGGGCCGGTCGTCGCCCACCGCGATGCGCGTGAAGTCGCCGGGGATGCCCGCGAAGCGGTCCACCAGGGAGGATGCGGCCACCACGTGCCGGATGCCGGCCCGCTCCACCCGGTCGGCCAGGTCGGCCGGGGTGGTCGTGGTGTACGTGGGGACGACGACGGCCCCCAGCTTGATGGCCGCGAGCATCACCTCCCACAGCTCGACGCGGTTGTCCAGCAGGAGCAGCAGCGGGTCGGCGCGGCGCACGCCCAGCGCCTGCAGCCAGCACGCCACCTGGTCCGAGCGGCGTGCCATGGCGTCGAAGGAGTGGTCGGTGACGCCGTCGGGGCCCAGGACCCGCAGGGCGGGGCGGTCGTTGCCGCGGGCGATCACGTCGAACCAGTCCAGCGCCCAGTTGAAGCGCTCCGGCCGGGGCCAGCGGAAGAGCCGCCGGGCCGTGTCGAGGTCGTCGCGGTGGTCGAGCAGGACGTCGCGTGCCTGCCGGAAGGCGCGCGTGGCCTCGCTCTCGTGCAGTGTCATTGCCGGTGGTGCCTTTCGTGGTGGAAGGGTGTGGGCTAGCCGTGCGTACGGGACTCGGGCCCGGCGAGGGCGGCCTGCGCGGCGACGAGCGCATGGTGGGCCCGGGGGCCGCCCCCCGCGGCGAGCGGGGCCAGCACGTCGCGGGCGACGGTGTCGGCCACCTTCATGAAGTCGGTGGCCACCCCCGGGCGGCCGTTGCCGATCTGGGTGAACCAGCGCACGTGCTCGGTCGGGATGCCCAGGGCGTACAGGCCGGGGTGCACGCGCCCCTGGCCGTCGCGGACCCGGAAGGAGCCCTCGACGACGTCGATGCCCCCGGTCGCGAAGTGCGTGCCGGACGGCTCGTCGGTGTTCACGAACTCGCGGACGACGCCCTCGGCGAGCAACTGGCGCGTCAGCGGCGAGGTGTCGCGGGGCAGGGACGGGGTGGGGATGCGGGCGTCGATCAGCACCTCGGCCGTCCGCTCCGAGCCCGCCACCTGCGGCGAGCCGACGACGAAGCGGCCGGTGGCGGCGTCGGTGGTGAACCGGGTGCCGGGCCCGGCGACCTCCACGACGCCCGCGTCCATCAGCGCCATCAGCTGCTCGGTGCGGACCATGGGCGGCCCGGCGGAGAGCAGGGCGTTGACGGGCACGTAGTCGCGCAGGAACGCGTCGCGGTGCGAGTGCGGCAGCAGCCCGCCGTAGTCGATGGCCCAGCGGACGATCCCGCGCAGGTCCCGCAGGGCGTCCAGGGCGGCCTTCAGCGGACCGTCCACCGTGCCCAGCGCGGCCTCGGCCACGTCGCGCCGCAGGACGTCGAAGAGGCGCTCGCGCCACTGCAGGGGGCCGGCGAACGACTCGCCCTCGAAGGGGCGGGCCAGCCGCCACAGGTCGAGCGGGGGAACGTCGTCCAGCCCGGCCTCCTTGAGCAGGACGGAGGTGTCCTCGTCCGCGTGCAGCATCTGCGCGTGCGCGCGGGCGAACTCCTGCGCCGCCTCCTCGCCGGAGCGCATCCGCACGTACGTCGTGCGGTAGACGTGCTCCACCTCCTTCAGCAGCAGCGGCAGCAGGTCCTCGGCGAAGTCCAGCAGCGCGCTGCCGGTCGCCTCGCGCCGCCGGGCCCGGGCGGCCGCGACGGCCTCCTTCGTCAGGAACAGCGCCGGGTGCACATAGCCGGGATCCTTCTGGCTGCGGCCGCGCGCCGGAATGGGCAGGCCGCTGCGGGAGCCGGCGACGATGCGGGGTTCGCGCCCACCGGGCACGTACCGCAGCCGGCCGTCGTCCCCGCGGGTGAAGGTGCCGCCGCGCCCGACGGTCAGCGACAGCACGACGTCGTAGAAGGACAGCCCCAGCCCGCGCACCGCCACGGTGGCCCCGGCGGGCACGGCCGAGGCGAGGTTCATGTCGGCGGCCGAGTCGCCGGCTATGTAGGCGAGGCCCGGGTGCTCGGCGGCGAAGGCGTGCATGGCCCGGTCGAAGTCGTCGGGCTCGTTGCGGGGATGCCCGGTGGCGAGCACGACCTTGTGCGCCGTGAGCGTGCGGGAGTCGTCCAGGGTCACCCGGTACTCGCCCGGAGCGCCCGGACGCACGGCGGTGACCCGGCCCCGCACGGAGAACAGGCGCACGTGCGGCGGGAGTTCCTCGGCGATGGTGCGATGGACGAAGCGCAGGTAGCGCCCGTAGTCGAGGCGGGAGGCGAAGTCGTCCGGGTCGGGGGCCGGGCGATCGGCGGCATCCGGTGCGTAATGGCCGAGCCACTGGCCGAGCGAGGGCCCGGCGCCGGGCCGCGGACGGCCGCCGTCGGACTCACCGGAGAACATGGTGACCTGCCCGATGACGGTGTTCATCGTGTACCAGGGGTCCTGGTCGGTGCGCCACACCCGGCCGGCCCCGACCTCCACGGCGTCGACGGCGTAGAGGTGGACCGGATGCGGATCGGTGCCGGCGTCGCGCAGCAGGACGGCGAGGCGCTCCAGGACGGAGACGCCCCGGGGCCCGGTGCCGACGACGACGACGGTGTAGGGGACGGGCGGCTGTGCGTGGCTGTTCACTGCGACTCTCCTAGTGCCCGGTGGGGTGCGATGCGCGCCGCACGGGGCGGAAGGGGTGGGGGAACGAGAGGCTGGGGGAACGGGGGCAGGGCTGCGGCGAGGGCGTCAGATCCGGGCGAGGGCGGCGTGGTCGAAGGCCGACTGCACGTGCGAGAGCATCCCGAGGAGGTCGTCCGCCCGCAGCCGCGAGGTGCCCGGCGGCGCCTGGGCGCGGATGGGCATGGACCCCACCGAGAACCAGCGCAGCCGGCCCTCGCCGTCGATCCAGCTGCGCGAGCGCTGGGCGTTGTCGGCGTGCAGGCAGTACGGCACGTCCAGGTAGCCGCGGGCGAACGCGGCGACCAGTGCCCGCCCCACGTCCGCGTCGAGCTCCAGGACGGCCTCCACCAGGGCCCGGGCCTCCTCGTACACCCCGTCGTCGGCCACGGCACCGGGCCGCGTGCCGTACGCGCTCGCCGCCAGGGCCGCCTCCGTCAGCGCCAGGACGTTGTCCTCGACGGTGGGGATGCGGTGGGCCTCCGCCGGGGTCTTGACGATCAGGCGGTCCACTCCGGTGTGCGCGGCCAGGGCGGCACTGTGCCGCAGCAGGGCCAGCGCACCGGCCTCGGTGCGGGGGAAGACGCCCATGTACGTGTACAGGACCAGGTGCCAGCGCGAGCGCGTGAGCATCTCCCCGGCCAGTCGGCGCAGCGCGGCGATCGCCGCCGCGTCCTGGCCGAAGTGGGTCTGCTGGGCGTAGCTGAGGGAGATGTCGCGCAGCCCGTGCTGTTCGAAGAACAGCCCTTCGAGCACGGTCATCGCCACCAGCAGGCCCGGCGGGCACAGCTGCCCCAGCAGGCAGCCGCCGAAGCTCTCCAGATGGGCGGTGGGGGAGCGGGCCGCGAGCATCTCGCAGCACCGCGCCCACGCCCGGACCGAATGCTCCAGCGGCGTACGGCTGTAGGGCAGGCAGTACGAGACGGGGCCGCCCTCGGTGGCGTCGAGCCCGGCGTCGAGCAGTGCGCGGAAGATGTCCAGCGGCAGCGACGAGCCGTGCCGGACCTGCAGTGCGAAGTGCTGCCCGCCGCCCAGGCCCGCGGTCATCTCCCGCGTGGCCGCGGCGCCGTGGGCGACGAGCGGATAGCCGTTCAGGCTCTGGCCGCCGTCGAGGGCCCGGCGTGCGGAGGCGTGGTCGCCGACCCTCGTGTAGCTGTCCAGCGTGATCGTGCCGACGGTGCGCACCGGCACGTCCCGCACGGCCTCCAGCCCGCGCCGCATGGCCGGCCGGGTGGCGAAGCCCATGCGCGGCTGGACCACCAGCTCGCCCGCCGCCCGGGCCGCCGCGACCGCCGCCCCGAAGGACGGCACGGCCGGCACGAAGCCGCCGGACGCCGCGGGGCCGGCGCTCACGCCACGCCCGCCAGGGCCGGCGCCGCCGGCAGCAGCAGGGCACCGTGCGGGTCGAGGTACGCGCGGAAGTCCTCGATGGCGTCGTCGCCCTCGAAGACGGCGGTGAAGCCGGCCGCCAGCAGCTCGGGCCCGTACCGGCCGGCGCCCGCGCCCTCGGTGCCGAGCTTGCCGCCGATGACGACCGGCAGCGCCGCGAGGTCCGCCTCGCGCCGCAACCGGCCGATCAGGCGCCGCCCGTCGAGGAAGCCGTGGCCGTTGACGCTGCTGATGACCACCAGGTCCGGGCGCAGGCGGCGGCACTCGCCCAGCAGGAGGTCGTCCGGCACGCAGGCGCCGGTGTTGTGCACTTCGTGGCCCATCTCCTCCAGCAGCAGCTGGAGATAGACCAGATTCCAGGTGTGGGAATCGGAGGAAACGCTGGAGACGAGGACTCGCAGCCCCTGGCGGGGCATGGTGAATTCCCGGTCGGATATGACCGCAGGAGAGGACATGGAGGTTGACTCCCGTGGAAGGAAGGGGGGTCGGCGGGGCCGTGCGCGAAAGGCCTTGCGGCCGGTCGTCGTTCACGCGACCGCCGCCCGTGAAGATCCCGTGGTCCGGCATCGTGAGAATAAGCCCCGGCCCCGGCGGCTCCGCTCCTTCAGCAAGCTGCAATGCAGCTTCATGACCGTGATCCGCACTGGATACGGCATCTTCGGGCGGCCCAGAATCATGCCGACCCCCCGACCGAACAGGGAGCTTTGGGCGATGAGTTCGACAGAAGCAGCAACCGGCATGAAGCCGTTCGAGGCGGACGAGAACGGCATGCGTCCGGTGGAGGTCCACTGCCACGGATTCGGCGACGTGGACTTCTCCGACTTCACCCGCGTGGACCTGGCCCGCCTCGACCAGTGGTGTGCCGGGGAGGGTGTGCTCGCGCTGCCCACCATGTACCTGCACCGCGACCGGCTCACGGAGTTCGAGCAGTTCATGCGCCGCTACGCGCAGATGCGGGCCGACGGTCTGCTGCCGCACGTACCCGGCGTGGCCCTGGAGGGCCCGCTGCTCTCCCACCGCGGCGGCACCCCGACCTCCACCGTGTGGGCGCCCAGCCGCCAGGAGTGGGAGCGCCTGGCCGCCCTCGGCGAGCACGGCCTGGTCTACACCGTGGTCTCCCCCGACGCCTACTCCCCGGAGTCCGTCCTGCAGGACGACCCCAACCTGCGCACCAGCGACTTCTCCTGGATCGTGCCGACCCTGCTGGCCCACGGCGTGCGCCCGGCCCTCGGCCACTTCACCCGCGACAACCCGCAGCGCAGCGCGGACACCGTGGACGCCATCGTGGAGACCGCCTACCAGTCGGAGTGGAACGGCACCGGCGTGCGCGTGACCACCGACCACCTCTTCAACGACATGCCGCTGAACATCCGGCACGCCTTCCGCACCGAGCGGGCCCGCCGCGAGCGCGACCGCATCATCGAGTCGTACGACGTGCCCAACTGGACGCTGGACAACATCAGCGAGATCGCCGGCCCCGTGCCCGGCGCCATCATCAAGCAGGCCGTCAACTGCCGCATCGCCGCCTGCATCAACTTCGACGGCGAACACGTCGACCTGGCCCTGGCCACCCGCGCCGTCCAGCTCATGGGCCCGCGCAACGCCATGATCATGACCGACCGGTGCGACTCCGCCCGCCTCGGCGGCCGGCCGCTGCACCACACCGGCGACAACGGCCTGTGGTACGAGGAGAACGGCGTCGTGGCGGCCGGCTCCCAGCCGCTCGCCCGGCACATCGCCAACGCCAAGGCCAACGGCCTGTCCGACCAGGACATCCAGTACCTCATCGCCCGCACCGCGCACCGCACCTTCGGTATCGCCGCGGAGGCGATGGTGGCGGCCTGACGACCGCCCTTCCCCCCGACGGCGCGGCCGGCGTACCCCCGGCGCCGGCCGCGTCCCCCCACACGCCGGGAAACCAGTGGCACAGCCTCGGCGCACAATCCCGGGAAATCCCCGGAAACCCCCTGGAGGATGGGGCCGTGTTTGATCACATCGCGGACGCGATGAAGCAGCCGGATGTGGTCCGGCTGGACCGTGACACTTATGTCCTGCGCTTCGAGATGATGAAGCTGTATTCCGCACTCGAAGCCGTCCGGCATCTCCTGGCGACCGGAGTCGTCAAACCGGGCGATACGCTCATGGACAGTTCGAGCGGCACTTATGGATATTCCCTGGCACTGGCCTGCCACAAATACGGAATGAAATGCCGCATCGTCTGCTCGACGAAGGTCGACGACAATGTCCGGCGGCAGTTCGAGATGCTGGGTGCCGAGGTCGATCAGGTCCGGGTGCCGCCCGGTCCGCTGGTCGACAAGATGGACCAGGGCGCCCGCCTGGCCCGGGTGGCCGAGATCCTCGAGACCGAGCCCGGCGTCCACTGGATGCGCCAGTACCACGACTCCGTGCACTACCTGGGCTACCGCGAATGCGCCCAGTTCCTGGACAAGGAGTTCGGCGGCGAGCCCTTCACCCTGGTCGCCGGGGTGGGCACCGGCGCCGCCTCCGGCGGCCTGACCACCGCCCTGCGGGAGCTCAACGACGACGTCCAACTGGTGGGCGTCGAACCCTTCGAGAGCGTCACCTTCGGCAGCGACCCCGTCGAGGACCCCGTCGCCAGCATCTCCGGCATCGGCAGCCCCATCGTCATGGGCAACGTGCGTCACGAACTGTTCGACCGGGTGCACTGGGTGGGCTTCGACGCCGCCGTGAGCGCCACCGTCGAACTCTTCAGCCGGCACGGCGTCTACGCCGGGCTGTCCTCGGGCTGTAACTTCCTCGCCGCCCGCTGGGAGGCGGCCCGGGTCCCCGGACGCCCCTGCGTCTTCCTCGCCGCCGACACCGGGCACCGCTACGCCGAGAACGTCTACGCCCGCCCGGGGGCGCTCGACCACGACGTCCTCGACCTGGCCCCCCGGCGCATCGACTCCCTCGACCAGCTGGCCCTGCCCTGGTCGGTCATGGACTGGGACCGCCGGCCCTTCCACCACCACCTCAAGGAGCACGCCCAGTGAACACGCCCTCGGGACGGAACATCATCGCCCTGGAGTGGCTGCAGTTCGGCCTCGGTCGCCTCGTGGCCGCGGCCGCCGAGGAGGGCCTGACCGTCCACCTGCTGACCTGCGACCGGCCGGAGTACCTGCACGAGCTGTCCCTCGTCCGCAGCCCCCACCTGGTCGTCCACGACGTCAACACCCACGACGTGGGCGAGGTCGTCGCGGCCGTCCGCCGCATCGGCGACGTGGCGGGCCTGGTCAGCAGCACCGACACCTGGAGCCTGGTCTCCCTCGCCGTACGCGAGGAGCTCGGCCTGGCCGGCCAGGACCCCGCCGGCGTACGCCTGGTGCGCGACAAGGCCCGGCTGCGCCGACGGCTGTACGAGCACGGGCTCTCCCGCGCGGATGCCTCCCCCCTGGCCCCGGACGACGACGCCCGCGCGGTCGCCGCCCGCGTCGGCCTGCCCCTGGTCCTCAAGGACAGCGCCGGCACCGGCAGCAAGCACGTCTGGCTGGCCCGCACCTTCGACGAGCTCGCGTCCGCGCTCGAGCAGGTCCGACGCTCCTCGCTGCGCGGCCGGCCGACCGCCGAGCCGTACTTCCTCGGGCCGCTGTACAGCATCGAGACCCTCACCTGGGAGGGCCGCACCCGGGTGCTGGGCGTCAGCAGCCGCATCCTGTCCGCGCCCCCCGTCGTGCGCGAGGAGGCCCTGGCCTTCCCCGTCGCCCTGCCGCCCGCCCTCGCCGAGGACGCCTCGGGATGGATCGAGCAGGTCCTCAAGGCCGTCGGCTACACCGAGGGCTTCGCCCACACCGAGTTCATCCTGACCGACGACGGCTTCGAGGTCGTCGAGATCAACCCCCGCCTCGGCGGGGGCCTGCTCGGCGAGCAGATGTGCCGCACCCTCGGCGTCAACGTCTACGGGGCCTTCGTCGATCTCGCCCTGCGCCGGCGTCCCGCCCTGCTGGACGCCCCGCTCATCCCGCGCCACGGCACCGCCCACGCCCGGGTGTACGCCCCGTGCCCGGGCCTGTTCACCGCGGTCGAGGGCGAGGAGCTGCTCGACGGCCACCCGGGCGACCCCGCCCTGTACCCCGCCCTGCCGCCCGGCACGGTCGTGCAGGCGACCTCCCACCAGGACGGCTGCGTCGCCGTGGTCTTCGCCCACGGCGCCACCTCCGAACTGGCCCTGCAGAACGTCCTGTCGGCCGCGGCCGAGATCAGCGTCCGGATGGAGGGGGAGTGCCGTGACTGACCGCGCCCCGCACCTGCTCGTCCTCAGCGGCTGGGCCGGAGTCGTCGAGACCGCCCTGTCGCTGGGCTTCGACGTCAGCTTCATCGGCAACACCGCCGACTTCAGCCCGCGCGACATGGAGGTCCTCGACCGCTGCCGGTTCGTCGCCCCGATCCCCGCCGAACAGGTCGTCGCCTGCCTGAGCGCCGCCCGCCGCTTCGACGCCGCCCACCGGCTGGACGCCACCGTCTCCTTCGGCGAGTTCGGCCTGGAGAGCTGCGCCGTGATCGCCGACGCCCTCGGCATTCCCGGCCTGCCGCTCGAATCGGTGGCCGTCACCCGCTACAAGGACCGGATGCGCGAGATCCTCGCCGACCACCCCGAGCTGGCCCTCGGCTGGGCCCGGGTCGCCGGCGCCGGGGACCTGGAGAAGTTCCACGCCCGCCACGGCCTGCCGCTGATCGTCAAGCCCGTCGCCGGGTCCGGCAGCGTCGGGGTGCGCCAGGTCACCACCCCCGAGGAGCTGCGCGCCCTCCTGGAGGACGCCCCCTTCTGGCTCAAGGGCCCCTACCTCGCCGAGGAGTTCATCGAGGGCGACGAGCTCTTCAGCGTGGAGACCGTCACCCTCGGCGGACGGCACGCGGTCGCGGGCGTGTCGCTGTGCCGCCTGGCGGCGCACCCCAATCCGGCGATCACCGAGGTCTGCGTACCGCCGCCCGCCCCCCATGACCGGCACATACCGGCCCTCGCCCGCACCGTCCTGACCTTCCTCGACGTCATCGGGCACACCTGGGGCCTGACCCACACCGAGCTCAAGATCGCCCGCGACGGCCGACCGGTGATCATCGAGTCCCAGACCCGCATGGGCGGCTACCGCCTCTTCAAGATGGTCGAGCACGCCGGCGGCGTCGACGAGATCGCCACCGCCTTGCGCAGCCTGCTGCCGGGCGGTCGGGACGTCACCTCCCCCCACCTGCCGCCCACCCACGCGATCGGCATGGTCGTCTCGCTGATCCCGCCCGCCAAGCGCATCCGCCGCACCGCCGACCCCGAACTCCTGCGCGCCATCGACGGCGTGGACGACTTCGAGATCGACATCCGGCCCGGCGAGGTGCCGCTGCCCGTCGCCGCCAACACCAAGCGGCCCGGCCTGATCTGGCTGCACGTGCCCGACGAGGCCGCCGCGGAGGCGACCAAGCAGGAGATCTCCCGCACCTACTGGGTCGAGTTCGAGGACGGCGATGTCTGGCACCCGTCGTTCTGAGCTGTGGGCGCAGCTGACGGGCCTGCCCGTCACCCTGCGCTTCCTGCTCGCCACCTCGTTCTTCATGCCGCTCGCCAGCTTCATGGTGCTGCCCTTCCTGGCGATCCTGCTGCACGAGCGCATGGGCATGGCCATGGGCACCGTCGGCCTGCTGCTGGGCGTGACCTCCTTCCTGCAGTTCGCCGGGGCGCTCGGCGGCGGCCTCGTCGCCGAGCGCATCGGCCTGAAGACCACCATGGTCACCGGGCTCGCCGTCCGCACCAGCGGGTTCGCCCTGTTCGCCGCCGGCCTGTCGGTGCCGAGGCTCGCCGTCGTCGCCGTCCTGCTCACCGCCGTGGGCGACGCGCTGTACTCGCCGGCGAACAAGGCGTTCGTCGTGGGCGAGGTGCCCGAGCAGCACCGGCCCGTCCTGCTGTCGCTGAACAACTCGGCACTGAGCACGGGCATGGCGCTGGGCACCCTGATCTCCGGAGTGCTCATCGCCACCTGGCCGTTGCTGGTGTTCACGGTGGTCACGGCGATGTTCGCCACGCTGACGCTGCTGCACGCGGTGCTGCTGCCGCGCGCATCGGCCACCCGGCCCACCGCGGGCGGCTCCCGCGCCGACTGGGCACGGGCCTTCCTCACCCCGCCCGCCCTGGTGGCCTTCGTGACCGCCTACGTCTTCTGGTTCTTCCAGAACTACCTCGGCGTCTTCGTCACCGCCGAACACCCGGCGTTCGTCTACAGCCTGGCCCTCGTCGTCAACAGCGCCCTGGTCATCCTCGGCCAGCCGCCGGCGGCCCGCTGGATCGGCCGGGTGCGCTACCCGGTCGCCGTCGCCGTCGCCTTCCCCGCATTCACCCTCGGCCTGCTGGCCTTCGCGCAGCCGGGAGTGCCGTTCGTCCTCGCCGGAACCGTGCTGATGAGCATCGGCGAGGGCGTGATCTTCCTGAAGAACGAGCTGGAGGCCCTCGCGGCCGTCCCCGGCCGCCCGGTGCTCGCCGTCGGCAGCCAGCGCCTGGCGCTCGGCCTCGGCTCCTTCACCAGCGGCATCGCCGGCGGCCAGCTGTACGCCGCCGCCCAGTCCGGCGGCGCCGCCGAGGACTTCTGGCTCTACGCCGGGGTGCAGGGCCTGCTCGCCGCGGGCCTCGTCGTCCTCCTCACCGCCCGGCCCGCCCGCCGGGACCGGACCCCCGTCCCCGCCCACCCGTCCGAGGGAAGTGGATCGTGACCCAGACCGCCGACGTTCCCGTGCCCGCAGCCCCGCGCTACAAGGAACCCTTCGTCAGCGGGGAGTTGCCCGGCCCCCGCAGTGCGCAGCTGCTCCAGCGGCAGAGCCGGCGCGAGTCCAACGCCCGCAGCTACCCCCGCCGGCTGCCGATCGCGATCCGGCGGGCGAGCGGCAGCTTCGTCGAGGACCTCGATGGCAACGTCTTCCTCGACTTCCTCGGCGGCGCGGGGGTGCTCTCGCTCGGCCACAACCCGCCCGAGCCCCTGGCCGCGGCCCACCGCCAGCTGGACGAGCTGGTCCACGGCCTGGACTTCCCCACCCCGGTCAAGGACGAGTTCACCGACCTGACCCTCGGGATGCTGCCCGACGCCATGCGCGACCGCACGAAGATCCACTTCTGTGGGCCGACGGGCGCCAACGCCGTCGAGGCCGCGCTGAAGCTCTGCCGCACGGCCACCGGCCGCGAGGAGATCATCGCCTTCCAGGGCGGCTTCCACGGCAGCACCCTGGCCACCTTGTCCCTGACCGGGCTCGTCGAGCAGAAGGAACCGGTGCGCGGCCGCATGCCCGGCGTGCACTTCTTCCCCTACCCCCACTGCCACGACTGCCCCCTGGGACTGAAGCGCGACGCGTGCGCCGTCAACTGCGCCACCTACCTGGAGCGGGCGCTGAGCGACCCCAACGGCGGCATCCCGCTGCCGGCGGCCGTCATCCTCGAACTCGTCCAGGGCGAGGGCGGCGTCATCCCCGCCGACCCGGTGTTCGTCCGCCGCCTGCGCGAGCTCACCCGCGCCCTCGACATCCCGCTCGTCGTCGACGAGGTGCAGACCGGATGCGGCCGCACCGGCACCTGGTTCGCCTTCGAGCAGTACGGCATCGAGCCCGACGTCGTCGTCGCCTCCAAGGCCCTCAGCGGCCTGGGCCTGCCCGCCGCGGTCATCCTCTACGACGAGCGGCTCGACACCTGGGCCCCCGGCGCGCACACCGGCACCTTCCGCGGCAACCAGGCCGCCTTCGCCGCCGGCGTCGCCACCATCAAGGCCGTACGGCGCGACGGCGTCCTGGCCAACGTCCGCGACCGCGGCGAACAGCTCACCCGGCACCTGGAGGACCTGCGCGGCCTGACCGACCACGTCGCCGACGTCCGCGGCCTCGGCCTGATGCTCGGCGTCGAACTCGCCGACCCGGTCACCGGCCGGCCCGCCTCCGCCCTGGCCGGACGCGTCCAGCGCGAGGCCCTGCAGCGCGGACTGATCATCGAACTCGGCGGCCGCGACGACGGGGTGCTGCGCATGCTGCCGCCCCTGAACTGCACGGCCGAAGAGGTCGAGATCGCCGGTCGCATCCTGCGCGAGGCCCTCGCGGCCGCCCTGGCCGCCCCGCTCGCCCACACCGCCCCCACCAGCCACTGAAGGCCCCCTCATGGACCAGCTCATGGACACCGGCCGGCCCGCGCCGACCGCCACCGACCTGCCCGTGACCCGGCTGCGCTGGGCGATCAGCCTCTTCTTCGCCCTCGACGGCTTCGTCTTCGCCGGCTGGGTCGTGCGCATCCCCGCCATCAAGGAACAGACCGACGCCTCCGCCGGTGCGCTCGGACTGGCCCTGCTGGGCGTGTCGGTGGGCTCGGTGACCACGATGCTGTTCACCGGAGCGCTGTGCCGCCGCTACGGCAACCACCCCGTCACGGTCGTCACCGCGGCCCTGCTGTCGCTGTCGGTCGCCCTGCCCCCGCTCGCCGACTCCGCGCTCGCCCTCGGACTGGTGCTGCTGGTCTTCGGCGCCGCCTACGGAGGCCTCAACGTCGCCTTCAACGCGGCCGCCGTCGACCTCGCCGAGGCCGTCCGGCGCCCGATCCTGCCCTCCTTCCACGCCGCCTTCAGCGCGGGCGGCCTCGCCGGAGCCGGCCTCGGCGGGCTGCTCGCCCCCCACCTGGGCCCCCAGCCGCACCTGTTGCTGCTGACCCTGATCGGCCTGCTCGTCACCGCCCTCGCCGGACGCGTCCTGCTGCGCTCGCCCGCACCGCCCGCCGGCGGCGCCGCGGCCCGCGCCGCGGAGGCCGGGCAGGGCGGCGGGGGAATGCCGGCGGGCCGGGTACGGCTGTTCCTCACCGTCTACGGCCTGATCACCCTGTGCACGGCCTACGGTGAAGGCGCCCTCGCCGACTGGGGCTCGCTCCACCTCACCGAGGACCTGCACACCGGGCCCGGCGTCGCGGCGGCCGGCTACGCGTTCTTCGCCCTGCTGATGACCTTCGCCCGGGCCACGGGCACCCGGCTCCTGGAACGCCTCGGCGGCACCCCCGTCCTGGTCGCCGGCGGCCTGCTGGCCGCGGTGGGCATGCTCACCGCCGCCCTGGCCCCCGAGCCGTGGCTGGTGTTCGCCGGCTACGGGCTCACCGGGCTCGGCCTCGCCAACGTCTTCCCCGTCGCCGTCGGCAGCGCCGGCGCCCTCGGCGGCTCCCACGGCGTCGCGGTGGCCTCCACCCTCGGCTACACCGGCATCCTGCTCGGCCCGCCCTCCATCGGCTTCCTCACCGAGGCGTTCGGCCTGCCCCGGGCCATGACGACCATCGCCGCCCTCGCCGCCCTCGCCGCGCTCCTCGGCCACCTGCTGGAACGCGCCCGGCGCCACCGCGCACCCGCCTGAGGAACGGCCCCCGCCCACCACGCACCCCGCGCCGCACCACCTGTCACGACCGAAGGAGGCCCCATGGCCGTCAAAGGATGCATGTTCGACTTCTCCAGCACGCTCTTCCACCTGGAGGACGCCGAGACCTGGCTCGGCGCGGTCGCCGCGGAGTCGGGACTCGGCATCGGCGAGGACGACGTGCGCAGGTGGGCGGCGCGGCTGCGGGAGTTCGGCGCCGTGCCCGGCGGCCCGGCCCCCACCGCCGCCGGTCCCGAACTGATGCGGCTGTGGGAGGAACGGGACCTCGACGTCGTCCGGCACCGGGCCGCGTACACCGGTCTGCTGCGCGCCGCCGGCCTGCCCTGGCCCGAGCTCGTCGAGCCCCTCTACGAGCGGCACATGACCCCGCCCGCCTGGCAGCCCTACCCCGACACCCTGGACGTGCTGCGCACGCTGCACGAGCGCGGCGTGCCCGTCGCCGTGGTCAGCAACATCGGCTACGACCTGCGGCCCATCCTGCGCCACCACGGGATGGAGAGTTATGTCGACGCCTTCGTGCTCTCCTTCGAGCACGAGATCCAAAAGCCCGACCCGCGGCTGTTCCGCATCGCCTGCGACCTCCTCGGCCTGGCCGCGCCCGACGTCGCCATGGTCGGCGACGACCGCGTCGCCGACGCCGGGGCCGCCGCCCTCGGCTCGCCCGTCCACTTCGTGGACCCCCTGCCCGTCACCGAGCGGCCCGACGCGCTGCGCGCGGTGCTCGCCCACCTGCTGTGAACGGCGCCGGGCCGCCGGCCCGGCCGAATCCGGAACGGACGGAAAGACACCACCGCCATGCCCCTCACCACCGACGCCCCAGCCCCCCGCATCGCCCTGGTCGGCGCCACCGGCGCCGTCGGCACCACGCTCATCCGCCTCATCGAGGAGCGCGGCTTCCCCTACCGGGAGGTACGCCTGGTTGCCTCGGCGCGCTCGGCCGGCCGCGAACTGACCGTCGACGGCCGCCCCTACCGCGTGGAGGACCTGGAGACCTTCGACTTCTCCACCGTCGACCTCGCCTTCTTCTCCGCCGGCAGCTCCGTCAGCCGCACGTGGGTGCCCGGCGCCGTCGCACAGGGCGCGCTCGTCGTCGACAACACCAACGCCTTCCGGATGGATCCGGCCACCCCGCTGGTCGTCCCGCAGGTCAACGCCCACGAGCTCGACCGGCGCCCGGACAGCGGCATCGTCGCCAACCCCAACTGCTCCACCATCCCGCTCGTCCGACTCCTGCGGCCCGTCGCCGACCGGTGGGGCATCCGGCAGGTCGTGGTGAGCACCTACCAGGCCGCCTCCGGACGGGGCCACTCCGGCATCGCCGAACTGCAGGAGGCCAGCCGCGTCACGCTCGCGGACCCCGCCGCCCAGGCGCCGGCCGAGGAGTTCACCCCCACCCTCGCCTTCAACGTGATCCCCTTCATCGACGAGCTGCTGGAGAGCGGGTTCACGCTGGAGGAGCAGAAGATGCTCCAGGAATCCCGCAAGATCCTCGGCCTGCCCCACCTGGACGTGACCACCACCTGCGTCCGCGTCCCCGTCGTCAACGGCCACTCCGAGGCCGCCTGGGTGGAGTGCAACGACGTCGTCGACCGCGACGAGCTCGTCCGCCTGCTGGCCGCCGAGCCCGAGGTCACCGTCCACGACGCGACCACGCCCGGTGCCTTCCCCACGCCGCGCACCGCCGGCGAGCCCGACCACGTGCACGTCGGCCGCGTCCGCGTCGCCCCGCACAACCCGCGCGGCTTCTGGATGTGGGTCGTGGCGGACAACCTGCGCATCGGCGCCGCCCTGAACGCCATCCAGATCGCCGAGGCCCTCACCGAGCGGGGCGTGCTGTGAGCGCCGCGGACCCCTCCCGCACGCCCGCCGTGCTGAAGTTCGGCGGCTCCAGCTTCCCCCGCCCCGCCGCCTACGGCGAGCTGGCGAACGAACTGGCCGCCCGCCTCGATGCCGAGGGCCGGCCGCTGGCCGTCGTGGTCAGCGCCATGCCCGGCGAGACGGAACTGCTGCGCGCACGGCTGCACGAGGCCGACCCCCGGCCCACCGGCGACCGCGTCGCCGGCCTGCTCACCCTCGCCGACACCGTCAGCGCCCACCTGCTGGCCGCCGCCCTGAACGCGGTCGGCAGGTCCGCCACCGTCCTGGCCGGGCACGAGAACGGGTTCACCACCGACGAGACGTTCATGTGGGCCCGGCTGCAGCACATCGACCCGCAACCGCTGCGGCGGGCCGCCGCCGCGCACGACGTGGTCGTCGTCCCCGGCGGGCAGGCCGCCGACGGGCGCGGCCGGCCCACATGGCTGGGCAAGAACAGCTCCGACCTGTCCGCGGTCGCCGTGGCCGTCGCGCTGGGCGCCACCCACTGCGAGATCCACTCCGACGTCGAGGGCATCCACACCAGCGACCCGAACCAGGTCACCGGCACCCGCCTGCTGCAGCACGTCTCCTACCGGGACGCCGCCGAGATGTCCCGGCACGGCGCCAAGGTCCTGCACCGGCGGGCCGTACGCCTGGCCGAACAGCACGGCGTCACCATCGTCTGCCGCCACAACACGGCCCCCTTCGCGCGCGGCACCGTCATCGGCGCGGGAGAGGCCGTCGCCGACGCGGTCGTCCTCAACCTGCGCTCCCTCGTCCTGGCCTTCCCCGACGCGACGGCCGCGGACCGGGCGTTCGACGCCTTCCGCGCCGACGGCGTCGACGCCCTCCGGCTCGAGGACGGCCCGCACGTCGCCGTCGTCGGCGGCTACGTGGACCAGGAGGAGGCCC
Organism: Streptomyces sp. NPDC049585; assembly: GCF_040675615.1. Taxonomy (NCBI): domain Bacteria; kingdom Bacillati; phylum Actinomycetota; class Actinomycetes; order Kitasatosporales; family Streptomycetaceae; genus Streptomyces; species Streptomyces sp. NPDC049585. Next base: position 155,550 of record NZ_JBFAPE010000003.1, read on the forward strand.
AGCGCCGCCACGGCCTGGCCCCCGGGCGCGTCGTCGGCATCCCCGTCACGCAGATCCGCGGCGGCCGGGCCACCGTCCACGTCGCCGCCGACGAGGACGCGGCCACCACGCTCGCGCGCCGGCTCCACGCCGAACTGCCCCCGCCCACCACCGATTCCCCGGACCTCCCCCTCCCCGCAGGAGCACGCCCATGACCGTCCACGTCCCCGCGGCCACCGCGGAAGCCACCCTCATCGAGATCGCCCTGCCCGACGACGTGCGCGACGGCCTGGGCGCGGCACTGGCCGCCGAGGGCGAGCCGACCGCGGACATCGACCGGGCCATGACCCGCTACCTGCAGATCTTCGCCCAGCTGCCCACCGATCTCCTCCAGCGCATCCTCGACTTCGGCCGCCACTGCGACACCCCGGGCGTCGGCTACCTGCGCAACCTGCCCGTCGACGCACACCTGCCCGCCACCCCGGCGGACGGCCGCCCCAGCCGCGAGAAGACCACCTTCGTCGCCGAGGGCGTACTGCTGGGCCTGAGCGGCCTGCTCGGCGAGCCCGTCGGCTTCGCCACCGAGAAGGACGGACAACTGGTGCACGACGTCGTGCCGGTCCCGGGCGGCGCCATGACCCAGACCAACCAGGGCTCCTCCGTCTTCCTCAACTTCCACAACGACATCGTCCACGACGCCGGCGGCCGCTACGACCTGGCCAGCCCCGACTTCCTCGTGCTCAGCTGCCTGCGGGCCGACCACGAGGGAGTGGCCGGTACGTACTACGCCGACGCCCGCGACATCTGCCGCGCCGTCGACGCCCCGACCCTGGAGATCCTGCGCAGCCCGCTGTTCCGCATGAACGCCCCCGGCAGCTACGTCCGGGACGTCGCCGGCGGCGTCGACGTGCTCTCCGACCCCGTCCCGATGATCAGCGGCCCGGACGCCTTCCCCGAGGTGTCCGCCGCGGCCAACGGCGTCCACCCCATGACGGAGGAGGCCCGTGCGGCCCTCGACCGCCTGCAGGTGGCCTGCCGCCAGGTCGCCCACGAGGTCTTCCTGCGGCCCGGACAGACACTGCTGATCAACAACCGCAAGGGCCTGCACGCCCGTTCGCAGTTCACCGCCCGCTACGACGGCCGGGACCGCTGGCTGCAGCGCACCTACGTGCGCCGCAACCAGTGGGACATCCGCCACCGGGCCGCCCCCGGCAGCAGCCGGCTCCACTGAGCCGCCCCGCACCCCCCGACGAAGCCCCTCGCACGCCACAGGAAGAGGCCGACTCCCATGACCAACGTCGCCGTGATCAACTACGGCCCCCGGCTCGACTACCCCGCCATGTTCCCCGACGCCAAGGACCGGCTCCACGTCTTCAGCCACCACGAGCTGAAGAACACCGAGGGCCTGGCCCACTACGAGTACGTCGAGAACTGCGAGGCCGTGCCGTACCCGGAGCTGATGATCCGCCGCCTGGCGCGCGAGAAGCCCTTCACGCACATCATCACGGACAACGAGTACGACCTGGAGCGGGTGGCCCGCATGCGCGAGGACCTCGGCATCCCCGGCCAGTCGTCCGCCAGCGCGCTGTCCTTCCGCGACAAGTCCGTCATGAAGCGCGTCGCCGCGCGCACGGTGCCCACCGCCCGCTTCGCCCGGCTGGAGGTCTTCACCGACCTCACCGACTTCATCGAGGCGACCGGCTACCCGGTGGTCGTCAAGCCCGTCAAGCAGGGCGGCTCGCGCGACATCTGCGTCCTGCGCGGCGACGACGACCTCGTCGCCTTCAGCCGCCGCCCCTGGCGCGAGGACCTCATGGCCGAGGAGTTCGTCGAGGGGCCGATGTACCACGTCGACGCCGTCCTCGGCCCCGGCTACCGCTTCGTGGCCTCCTCCCGCTACCTGCGCAGCTGCCTCGGCGTCTTCTCCGGCGACAACAACGGCTCCGTGCAGCTGCGACCGGACGACCCCTTCGCCAAGCGCCTGGAGGAGTACCTCGATCAGGTCCTGGAGGCGTTCGAGGTGCCCGAGGCCAGCGCCTACCACCTGGAGGTCTTCCACACCCCCGGGGACGAACTGGTCTTCTGCGAGATCGCCGCACGCGTCGGCGGCGACCGCATCCCCGTCCTGACCCGCGCCACCTACGGCGTGGACCTGCACACCGCCGCCCTGCGCCTGTCGAGCGGCCTGCCCGCCGACCCCCCGACCACGGCCGCGCCCGCCGAGGTGCACGGCTCGGTGTCGATCCTCCCGCAGGGCCGGCCGGTGCGCCTGCCCGGCCGGCCACCGTTCGACTGGGTGCACCACTACGAGGTCAACGAACAGATCGCGCCCGACGCGGTCACCCTCCACAGCGCCTCGTACCTGTGCTTCGTCACCGTCCGCGGCCGCGACGCCGCCGAGGTGGAGGAGCGGCTTCTTCAGGCCGAGAGCTGGCTGATGGAGCACCTGGAAGACCTGCCGAGCGCATGACCACGAGAAAGGCGACCCCCATGGCCTACCGGATCCTCGTCCTGGTGTCCGAGGCGTACAAGTTCAAGCTCGACAACCACTCGATCATCCCCAGCGCCCTGTACCGCGAGGGCCACGACGTCCACATCGGTGACATCGACACCCTCTGCCTGCACGACGGCGTCATCGTCTGCGACCGCATGCGGGTCTCGGAGGAGTTCGTCGCCGGCGGCGCCTTCCCGCAGCTGAGCGAGTCCTACGCCTCCGCCGAGGACTTCGACCTCGTGTGGGTGCTGGCGGGCACCCACCCCGAGGCCCTCACCGACTACTTCCAGCTGCTGTGGCTGCTCAACCAGCGCGTGCCCTTCGTCAACGACGCCACCGCCCTCTTCTACCTCAACTCGAAGATCAACCTCGGTGCGCTGGTGCCCCGGGAGAACCTGCCCGTGTCGTACGTCTCCAACGACTACGACTTCCTCAACGAGCTCGTCGAGGCCGACCCCGACCGCTCCTGGGTCACCAAGCCCACCAACGGCGGCTGCGGCCAGAACGTCTACGTCGTCAACGAGCGCGACCGCAACCGCTCGGCCATGCTGGCGTCCGCCACCGGCAACGTCACCTCGCGCTACATCAGCTACGGCCGCGACATCATCGGCATGGCCAAGCGGTACACCGCCATCCAGGAGTACATCCCCAACGTCCGCGAGAACGAGAAGCGGGTGATCCTCGCGGGCGACACACCGGTCACCGGCTTCCTGCGCTTCCACCGGGAGAACGACAACCGTGCCAACGCCACCGTCGGCGCCCGCTTCGAGCGGCTGACCCTCACCGAGGAGGAGGACGCCTTCCTGCGCCGTCTCGGCAAGCGGATGATGGACCACGGCATCTTCTACGTCGGCATCGATCTGGCCTACCCCTATGTGATCGAGGTCAACATGGAGAACCCCGGCGGCCTGAACTACCACCGGCGTGCCACCGGCGAGGACCTGTCCTCCGAGGCCGTCAACGCCGTCCTGGCCTCCCTGCGGGCGGCGGGCAAGATCTCCTGACCGGCACCCGGGCCGGCCGCCATTCCGGCCGGCCCGATCCCGGCCGCGGCCCTCACGCCCCGACGTCGCGGCTGCGCAGGTCGGCCGCGGTCTCGCGGCGCACGAGCAGCCGGGCGCGGCCGTCCGCGACCGCGACGACCGGCGGCCGGCCGACGAGGTTGTACGCCGAGGCCATCGACACCTGGTACGCGCCCGACGCCGGGACCGCGAGCACGTCGCCGGGGCGTACGTCCCGCGGCAGTGCCACGCCCTCGGCCAGCACGTCGCCGGCCTCGCAGTGCCGGCCCACCACGGTCACCGGGCGCATGGGCTGGGCCGAGGCGCGGCCCACCAGCCGTACGGTGTAGCGCACCCCGTACAGCGCCGGGCGCGGGTTGTCGCTCATACCGCCGTCGACGGCGACGAAGGTGTGCACGCCGGTGTGCTTGACGGCGACGACGCGGTAGAGCGCCACCCCGGCGGGCCCGGCGATCCAGCGCCCGGGCTCCACCGTCAGCCGGGGCACCGGCAGGTCGGCGTGGGCGCAGCGCAGCGCCAGCTCGGCGGTGACGCGGGCGGCGTAGGCGGCCGGGTCCAGGGCGGGTTCGCCCTCGCGGTAGGCGATGCCGAAGCCGCCGCCGAGGTCGAGTTCGGGGAAGGTGACGCCGTGGTGGTCGCGGATGCGGGCGAGCAGGTCGACCAGGCGCCGCACGGCGTCGACGTAGGGGTCGGTCGAGGTGATCTGGGAGCCGAGGTGGCAGTGCAGTCCGGCGAGTTCCAGCCGCGGTTGGCCCAGGATCCGCGCCACCGCCTCCTCGGCCTCGCCGCCCGCGACCGGCAGCCCGAACTTCTGCCCCTCCACCCCCGTGCGCACCGCCGCGTGCGCGCCCGCGGCCACTCCGGGCACCACCCGCAGCAGCACGCGCTGGCGCGTCCCGGCCGGCACCAGCGCGGCCAGCCGGGCCACCTCGCCGACGCTGTCGAGGACGATGCGGCCCACGCCCAGCCGCAGCGCGGCGCGCAGGTCGGCCGGGCTCTTGGCGTTGCCGTGCAGGACGATCCACTCGGCGGGGAAGCCGGCGTGGGCGGCGAGGTCCAGCTCGCCGGCCGAGCACACGTCGAGCAGGAGCCCCTCCTCCTCGACCCAGCGGATCATGGCGCGGGACAGGAACGCCTTGCCGGCGTACGCGACGTCCGCGTCCGGCAGCGCCGCCCGCCAGGCCCGGGCCCTGGCCCGCACCTCCGCCTCGTCGACGACGTACACGGGTGTGCCGAAGCGGTCCGCGAGCTCGGCCAGGCCGACCCCGCCGACAGCCGGATCGCCGGGGGAGGGGACGGTGGTGGAGGCGGGCCACACCGCGGCGGGCGCCCCGAGCAGGGACGGCAACGGCGGCAGGGCGGCGGGGGACAGAGGCAGGGTCACGTCAAGGACTCCAGAGGCACGAAGAGTGAACGGCGGGCGCCCGCGGCACAGGGGGCGCGGGCGGATCGTGCTGCGCCCCGTCAGGGGCGCGGGGAACTGCGCGAGAGGCCACGACGTGCCCGCAGATTGCCGGGCCCCGGGGTGGCGTGTCAGCTGCGGGCCGTCGCCGGTTGATCGCGCAGTTCCCCGCGCCCCTGAGGGGCGCCGTGGTGGCGCGTGACGAAGATCCGCCGGACACGGCCTAGGCGGGCAGGGCCGGCAGCGAGGGCGCGGTGTCCTCCGGCGGCAGCGGCCGCACCGGGGGAGCGCTCAGTTGCGGGTCCACCGAGACCTCGCGGACGCCCAGCGGCGCGGCCAGCGCCCGGACGGCCGGCAGGGACAGGCGCACGGCGGGCACGCCGGGTCCCAGACAGTCCGACAGCCGTCGCCTGCTACTGAAGGCGACGGCTGTCCGGGTGCCGAGGGGAGTGCGGAAGACGCGGAGGGCGAAGCCCCAGGGGCAGGGCCTGACGGGTACGTACAGGGGCTTGCCCGGGCCGGGATGGCAGGGTTCCCCGTCCTCGCCGGCGCGGCCGGCGTGGCCCTGCGGGGTGTCGGTGTCGGTACCGGCGGCGGCCGCGGCGACGGCGGCGGCCTCGGCCGGGGTACGGCTCACATGCATGACGTTCCTCGGGAGAACAGTCGGAGGATCGGTCGGTTCGTCGGTCACGGTATGCCCGTTCCCGGCGCGGTCGTACGCCGCTTTGACAGCACATTGACCCCGCCCGGCCGTCCCTTGACGCGTCGCTGACGCCGCCCGAGGTCCCCGCCCGGGCGGGAAACCACTCCCCCCGGGTCTGGTCCGCGGGCGATCATCGGCGCACGATGCTGGAGTGCGGGCCCGACAGGCGCCCGGCGACAGGGAGGACATGTGACGGCAATGAACGCGACCGGCGCCCCCGGCCCGGCGGATGCACCGGACCGGGGCGGGTTCCGGGCGGCGCGGGACTTCCTGCTCGCCCGTCGCGAGGACTGGACGGGGGCGTACGAGGGCTTCGCCTGGCCCCGACCGGCGCACTTCAACTGGGCCCTGGACTGGTTCGACGCGATCGCCCGCGGCAACGACCGCACGGCGCTGTGGATCGTGGAGGAGGACGGCGGCGAGGAGCGCATCTCCTTCGACGCGCTGCGCCGCCGCTCCGACCGCGTGGCAGGCCGGCTGCGCGCCCACGGCGTACGGGCCGGCGACCGCATCGTGGTCATGCTCGGCAACCAGGCCGAGCTGTGGGAGACGGCGTTGGCGGCGATGAAGCTGCGGGCCGTCGTCATCCCCGCCACCCCGCTGCTGGGCCCGGCCGACCTGGCCGACCGCATCGGGCGCGGCGGCGCCCGGCACGTGGTCGTACGGGCGCAGGACACCGCCAAGTTCGCCGGGCTCACCGGTGACTTCACCCGTATCGCCGTCGGGGGAGCGCCCGAGGGCTGGGTCTGCTACGAGGAGCCGGTCGACGGCGAGGAGGACTTCGCCCCCGACGGGCCCACCCGGGCCGACGACCCCCTGCTGCTGTACTTCACCTCCGGCACCACCGCTCGCCCCAAGCTCGTCGAGCACACCCACACCTCGTACCCCATCGGCCACTTGGCCACCATGTACTGGATCGGGCTGCGCCCCGGCGACGTCCACCTCAACATCTCCTCGCCCGGCTGGGCCAAGCACGCCTGGTCCAGCCTCTTCGCGCCCTGGAACGCCGAGGCCACCGTCTTCGTCCACAACTACACCCGCTTCGACGCCGCCCGCCTCATGGCGGAGATGGACCGCTGCAAGGTGACGAGCTTCTGCGCCCCGCCCACCGTGTGGCGCATGCTCATCCAGGCGGACCTGAGCGCCCTGCGCACCCCGCCGCGCGAGGCCGTGGCCGCGGGGGAGCCGCTCAACCCCGAGGTCGTCGAGGCCGTCCGGCGCGCCTGGGGGGTGACCGTCCGCGACGGCTTCGGGCAGACCGAGACGTGCGTGCAGATCGCCAACCCGCCCGGGCAGCGCCTCAAGCCCGGTTCCATGGGCCGCCCGAGCCCCGGCTACCGGGTCGTCCTGCTGGACCCGCACACCGGGCGGCCGGCCGACGAGGGGGAGATCGCCCTCGACCTGGGCGAGCGGCCGGTGGGCCTGATGACCGGCTACGCGGGCGACCCGGAGCGCACCGCCGAGGTCATGGCGGACGGCTACTACCGCACGGGCGACATCGGCGCCCGGGACGACGAGGGGTACATCACCTACATCGGGCGTGCCGACGACGTCTTCAAATCCAGCGACTACAAGATCAGCCCCTTCGAGCTGGAGAGCGCCCTGCTGGAGCACGAGGCCGTGGCCGAGGCCGCCGTCGTGCCTGCCCCCGACCCGCTGCGGCTGTCGGTGCCCAAGGCGTACGTCGTCCTGGCCGAGGGCTGGGAGCCGGGGCCGGAGGCGGCCAAGGTCCTCTTCGCCCACTCGCGGGCCGTGCTCGCGCCGTACAAGCGCGTGCGCCGCCTGGAGTTCACCGACCTGCCCAAGACCGTCTCCGGCAAGATCCGCCGCATCGAGCTGCGCGAGCGCACCGCACGCGGCGAGGGAACCGAGTACCGCGAGGAGGACCACCGGTGAGCAGCACCTTGCCCGCGCACACGGCAGGCCCCACCGACACCCCGCTCCTGGAGGAGACCATCGGGGCGAACCTCGCCCGCGCCGTCGCCCGCTTCGGCGAGCGGGACGCGCTCGTCGACGTCCGCGGCGGGCGCCGCTGGACGTACGCCGAGTTCGGCCGGGCCGTGGAGGAGGTCGCCCTCGGGCTGCTCGCCAAGGGGGTGGCCAAGGGCGAGCGGGTCGGCATCTGGGCCGTCAACTGCCCCGAATGGGTGCTGATCCAGTACGCCACCGCCCGCATCGGCGCCGTCATGGTCAACGTCAACCCGGCCTACCGCGTGCACGAGCTGGGGTATGTGCTGCGGCAGGCGGGCGTCGCCGTGCTCGTCGCCTCGACCGCCTACAAGACGAGCGACTACCGGCACATGGTCGAGCAGGTGCGCGGCGACTGCCCCGCCCTGCGCGACGTCGTCTTCGTCGGCGATCCCACCTGGGAGGCGCTGGTGGCCCTCGGCCGCAACGCCGACCCCGCCCTGCTCGCCGCCCGCGAGGCCACGCTGAGCTGCCACGACGCGGTCAACATCCAGTACACCTCGGGCACCACCGGCTTCCCCAAGGGCGCCACCCTCTCGCACCGCAACATCCTCAACAACGGCTACCTCGTGGGGGAGGGCCTCGGCTACGGCGAGGAGGACCGCATCGCCCTGCCCGTGCCCTTCTACCACTGCTTCGGCATGGTCATGGGCAATCTCGCGGCCACCTCGCACGGCGCCTGCATCGTCATCCCGGCACCCGTCTTCGACCCCACCGCCACCCTGCACGCGGTCGAACGCGAGCGCTGCACCTCGCTGTACGGGGTGCCGACCATGTTCATCGCCGAGCTGGGGCTGCCGGACTTCGCCACCTACGACCTGTCCTCCCTGCGCACGGGCATCATGGCCGGCTCGCCCTGCCCGTCGGAGGTGATGAAGCGGGTGGTCGCCGAGATGCACATGGCCGAGGTCGCCATCTGCTACGGCATGACGGAGACCTCCCCGGTCTCCACCCAGACCCGGCGCGACGACGACCTCGAACGCCGCACCGGCACCGTGGGGCTGGTCCTGCCGCACACCGAGGTGAAGATCACCGACCCGGGGACGGGCGCCACGGTGGGCCGGGGCGAGCCGGGCGAGCTGTGCACCCGAGGCCACGGGGTGATGCTCGGCTACTGGGACGACCCCGCGCGCACGGCCGAGGTCGTCGACGCCGAGCGCTGGATGCACACCGGCGACCTCGCCGAGATGGACGAGGACGGCTACGTGCGCATCGTGGGCCGCATCAAGGACATGATCATCAGGGGTGGGGAGAACGTCTACCCGCGCGAGATCGAGGAGTTCCTGCACACCCACCCGAAGATCGCGGACGTCCAGGTCGTCGGGGTCCCCGACGCCAAGTACGGCGAGGAGATCATGGCCTGCGTCGTCCTGCGCGATCCGGCCGACCCCCTCACGCGCGAGGAGCTCGCCGCCTACTGCGACGGCCGGCTCGCGCACTACAAGGTGCCGCGCCACCTGAGGGTGATGGAGGCCTTCCCCATGACCGTCAGCGGCAAGGTGCGCAAGGTCGAGCTGCGGGAGCAGGGCGCGGCCCTGCTGGCCGGGACGGGCCCGGCGGGTGCGGGCGGCGCGGCGCCGGTGAGGGCCGGCGGCTAGCGGACACGGGCCGGGGGTGGTGGGCCGGCCCTTCGCGGGCCGTACCCACCACCCCCGGTTCCCCCGTCGAACTCTTCCTCGTTCCCCCCGTTGTCCCCCGTTCCCTTCTGCGTTTCCCCCGTTGGTTCCCCCGTGCTCCCCCGTTGGACGGGCCCGCGGTCCCCCGTGGCTCGCGGGCCCTGTATCCAGTCTCCGCCTCGATTCGCTCAACTGGCCATGGGGCGTAGGGCAGTTCAGAGCAAGAATTGAGGTTTCACGCAGCGTGGGGGATCCCGTGATGCCCAGGGTGCGCCCAGGGGGCGGGCGCCTCAGGGACGGCCCCTGCGCAGCAGGTCGTCCGCCCAGTCGTTCAGGGCCTGCGGAGCACCGGTGAGGTCCATCACGAACAGCGGAAGGCGCAGGTCGTCCGCCCGGCACCGGGCGTCCCGGGCGTAGCCGGCGAGCGAGAAGCAGATGCCGGTCACGTCCTCCATGAGACTGCGCAGCCACAGGCACTCCACGTCACGCAGCGTGGTGGGCAGGGTCGTGGGGTCGATCCGGGCGATCACCCGCGAGCCGCGGAGGTTCACTCCGGAGGCGGTGGGGGCCGCGCGGACGCCGGGCCGGCGCACGTCCGTGAAGCCGAGCCAGCGCAGGTAGCGCTCGGCCGACATGACCGCATCGCGCTCGGTGCGGATGGGCACGGGGCGGAACGGCCCGGCGACCCGCGGCCGTTGCCGCTCCCGGCCGGCCGCGGACCGGGGCGCGCCCTGCTCGGCGGCTCCGCGCTCCGTCGCGTCCGCCTCCGCCGAGCCCGGCCCGGCGGCGTCCCCGCGGGCCGGTACGACGGGCAGGCGGACCACGGTGCCGCAGGCGCAGCCCAGTTCCGGCCGGGGCCACTGGCCCTGCCGGTCGCACGCGGGGCAGCGCACCGCGACCCACGAGTCGCGCCAGCTGCGGTGGGCCAGTAACTCCGGCGTCGCGTCGGCCGGCACGGGCAGGGTCAGCGGTGCTCCGCAGGCGCAGGGGAAGGTCGGTGGGGTGAAGGAGTGCTCCCGGTGGCACGTGGGGCAGTGCACCGGCACGCTCTTGGCCATCTTCGGCTCCAGCGAAGGGTCCTAGGGGAAGTGGGGATCCCCATCGTCCACGATGCAGGGGCGGCCGGGGAGCGAATCGGCAAGGCAGGGCGGCTCATGTGCTCCGGACGGCGGCGCCGGGCGCGACCGGTCTTCTGTCGTGCGCCGCCGCCCGGAGGTTTCCGGGGCCACAGGGGCTCCTGTCACGGAAGTGGTTCGAACTCCCGCACGGAATCGATGTTCGGCCCATGCGGGGTGTTCGCCTCCCGGTCGATCATGATTTCGACGAGGACGGGCCGCGAGGTCGCCACCGCCTCCTTGCGGGCCCACTCGACGGCCGGCCGGATCTCCTCCGGCTTCTCCACCCGGCGGCCGGCGCAGCCGTACGCGGCCATCAGCGCCACGTTGTCGGTGCCCCGCTCGTCGTAGTGCACGTCGACTTGATAGTTCATGCGATAACCGACGGACGCCTGCCGGATCAGACCCAGGTACTCGTTGTTGAGCATGATCAGGACGAACGGGATGTCGTACTGGGCCGCCACCGCCAGCTCCTCCACCGTGTACTGGAAGCCGTAGTCGCCGACGATCCCCACCACCTCCGTGGCGCCCCGCCCCATGCCCCGCAGCGCCGTCTTCACCCCGATGGCCGCCGGCACCTCCCAGCCCAGGGGGCCGGCCTGCCCGCACACCTGGTAGTGCCGCGGCCGGTGGGCCCTTTGGTGCTGGCCGCCCCAGATCTGGTACAGGCCGATGGCGGTCACGAAGTACGTGTCCTCGCCGAACGCCTCGTTGATCTCCTTGTAGACGCGCGGCGCCTTCACGGGCACCTCCGCGAAGTCCTCCCGGCGGGTCAGGGTGCCCTTCAGGTGCCGGCACCGCTCCCGCCACGCCCGCCACCGCGACGGCGCCCGTACGCCCCGGCGCTCGGCCGCCTCCAGCAGCGCGGCGAGGAACAGCCGGGCGTCCGAGACGATGCCGAGGTCCGGCTCGACGACCCGGCCCAGCTGGCCGGGGTCGACGTCGACGTGCACGAACGTGCGCCGCCCCCGGTAGACCGCGAGGTCGTCACCGGTGTGCCGGTCGCCGAAGCGGGCGCCCACCGCCAGCACGAAGTCCGACTCCAGGAAGGAGGCGTTGGCATAGCGCTGGGACGTCTGGATGCCGGTGGTGCCCATGTTCAGCGCGTGGTCGTCCTCGACGACGCCCTTGCCCATCAACGTCACCTGGAACGGCACCCGCAGTCGCTCCACCAGCGCCCGCAATTCCGCCGCCGCCTCGGCCAGCACCACCCCGCCGCCCGCCAGCACCAGCGGCCGTTCGGCCGCCAGCAGCATCTCCAGCGCCGCCTCCACCCTCGGCGGGTGGGGGGCCGCCGTCCGCAGCGGCAGGGGCGCGTCCAGGCCCGCGTCGTAGTGGATCTCCCGCCGCGCCACGTCGAGCGGAATGTCGACCAGGACGGGTCCGGGGCGTCCCTCCCGCGCGATACGGAACGCCTCCCGGAAGGCCCACGGGACCTGCGCCGCCTCCTTGACCTGCACGGCCCACTTGGTGACCGGCCGCACCACCGCGGTGATGTCCACCGCCTGGAACGCCTCCTGGTGCAGCTTGCCGGAGACCGCCTGGCCGGTGACGCACACCATCGGAACCGAATCCGCGAACGCGGTGTACAGACCGGTCACCAGATTGGTGGCCCCCGGACCGGACGTCGCCAGAGCCACCCCGACCCGGCCGTTCGTCCGCGCCCAGCCGTCGGCCATGTGGGCGGCCCCCGCCTCGTGACGGACGATCAGGTGCGCGATCCGCCCGTCCACTTCCATGGCCTTGTACAGCGGCAGGATCGCCGCCCCCGGACAACCGAAGACAATGTCCACACCCTCGTCGCGCAGGATGTGCACGGCAGCCGCCATCGCCGGGACGATCGGCACGCTCACGACGCCTCCCCCTTTGGCGTGAGGCCCGAGAGCCGCTCCACGCCCCGCAGCAGGGCGGAATGGTCGAGCCCCCCGTCCCCCTGCGCCCGCGCCGCCGCCACCAGCGCCGCCACCAGACCCCCCAGCGGCAACGCCGCACTCACCTCGCGGGCGGCCGCCAGGACGATGCCCATGTCCTTGTGGTGCAGGTCGATCCGGAACCCCGGCGGGTAGGTGCGCGAAAGGAAGTTCTCCCGCTTGCGGGACAGGACGGCGGAGGCGGCCAGGCCGCCGCCCAGCACGTCGAGCGCGGCCGCGAGGTCGACCCCCGACTTCTCCAGCAGCACGACGGCCTCCGCACACGCCTGCAAGGTGGCGGCGACCACGAGCTGGTTGGCGGCCTTGACGGTCTGGCCGGTGCCGTGGGGGCCGCAGTGGGTGACGGTCGTGCCGAGGGCCTGGAGGAGGGGAAGGGCGGCGGCGAAGTCGTCGGCCTCGCCGCCGGCCATCACCGACAGCGTCCCCTCGACCGCCCCCGCCTCCCCGCCCGACACCGGCGCATCCAGCACGCGTACGCCGCGCGGGACGGCGGCGCGGGCGAGGGCCACGGCGGTGCCGGGGGAGACGGTCGACATGTCGATGAGCAGCGCGCCGCGGCGGGCGTGCTCCAGCACGCCGCCGTCCCCGAGGACGACGGCCCGCACCTCGGCGTCGGCGGGCAGCATCGTGACCACCACCTCCGCCCCGGCGACGGCCTCCGCCACGGAGGCGGCGGGAACGCCGCCACGGGCGGCGAGGCGGTCGAGCTTGTGCGGTTCGAGGGTGTGGCCGGTGACGCGGTAGCCGGCGGCGAGCAGGTTCTCGGCCATGGGGGAGCCCATGACGCCGAGGCCTATCCAGGCGACGGCGGGTTTTGCGGGGGCCATGCGGTGTCCTTTCGGTGGGGTGGGGTGCCCTGTCCCGCGCCCCTACGGGGCGCCGTGGTACGGCCAGGGCGGTCGGCGCAGCCACGTGAAGCGGTCCGCCGGCGCGGCCCGGTACTCGAGGCCGATCCAGCCGCCGTACCCCGCCTTCGCCAGCCGCGCGAAGACGTCAGGGAAGTCCAGCGAGCCGGACCCCGGCGCCCCGCGCCCCGGCGCGTCGGCGATCTGGACGTGGCCGGCCCGCGCCCCGTGGCGGGCGATGGCCTCGGCGAGGTCCTCGCCTTCCACCGCCAGGTGGTACAGGTCGAGGAGCAGGCGCGCGTTGTCCAGCCCGGTCACGGCGTTCACGCTGTCGGCGAGCCGGGCGGCCCGCGCCGAGGACGTGATGGGGTAGTGCGGTGATTCGGCCGAGTTGAGGGCTTCGATCAGCAGCACCGCTCCGACGTCGGCCGCGGCCCGTGCGGCGAGCGCGAGGTTTTCCAGGGCGAGTTCGTCCTGGTGACGTGGGTCGGCCCCTTCGACCCGGTTGCCGTACAGGGCGTTGAGGGCCCGGCATCCGAGGGTGCCGGCGAAGGCGGCGGCGATGCCGGTGTTGGCGCGGAAGCGTGCGGATTCCTCGCCGGGTACGCAGGCGGCGCCGCGGTCGGGCCCGGGCAGGCGGCCCGCGTAGAAGTTGAGCGCGACCAGCTGCGTACCGGCGCGTTTCAACGCCACTGCAAGAGCGTCGAGTTCGGTGCGGTCCGGTACGGGCGTGCCGGGCCAGGGCCACCACATCTCCACGGCCGTGAAGCCGGCGGCCGCGGCGGCCGCGGGGCGTTCCAGCAGGGGGAGTTCGGTGAAGAGCATCGAGAGGTTCGCTGCGAAGCGGTCCACCGGAAGCCGCCTCCTTCCGCTATGCGGAAATGGATTTCCGAAGATTCAAGCGTGTCTGCAGGCTGCCGCCGCCCCGCCGGCCTGTCAAGTACCGTGAACCCGTGCGACTGAGACTGGAGTTCACCACCGAGCCCTTCGACCTCGACGAGCCCCCGCCGCATGCCGTCGCCGCCCGTGACGCCGTGCAGCGCGCCGCGTTGGATGCGGTCGAGATCGGCCCGTTCGGCAACACCGTCGAGGGGGGCGCCGAGGGCGTCCTAGGGGCGTTGGACACGCTGCTGCGCGAGGCCCTGCAGGCCGGCGCCACGCGGGTGTCGCTGCAGGTCAACGTCATCAACGGGGAAGAGGCGGGCGGCCGTTGAGCGAGCATCCCTTCCGGTCGGCCCTGCGCCCCCTCGTCGACGCGCTGGGCGGGGACATGCTGGCGCCGGAGGAGGCCGGTGAGGACGACGTGGTGCTCTCCTGGGAGGGCCGTGAGGTCGTCGCCGTGCGGTTGCCGCACCTGTCGGCCTCGCTCGGCGGGATACTCGCCGAACTGGAGCGCCGGCACGGCGGGCCGCTGGCGGAGCTGGACCGTGCCACCAAGCAGGCGGTCGTGCGGAGTCTGGAGGCGCGCGGTGCCTTCGCGCTGCGGCACGGGGTGGAGACCGTGGCCGCCGCGCTCGGGGTGAGCCGCTTCACCATCTACAACTACCTCAACCGCCAACGGGCGGCCGAATGACCGGGGTTTATTCAACAAACTGTTGACGCAGTCCCCCGGAGGGCGTTAGCTGTCCGCACGCTCGTCCGACGCGCCACGGAGGTCTGCACCGTGACTGCGAGTTCGCCGCCGGGCCTGGCCCGGTTCAACGCGGCCGGGGAGGACGCCGCCCGCGCCGCCCTGCACGAGATCTGCACCAGCACCGCCTGGGTCGACGACGTCCTCGCCGGCCGCCCGTACCGCGACGCCGAGGAGCTGCTGACCGCCAGCGACGCGGCCGTCGCCCGGCTCGGCGGTGCCGCGCTGGCCGAGGCCATGGCCGGGCACCCGCCGATCGGCCGCCCCCGGCCGGGCGATGCCGTCTCCGCGCGGGAACAGCGCGGCATGGCGGACGCCCCCGCCGCCCTGCGGGCCGAGATGACCGCGCTCAACCTCGCCTATCAGGAGCGTTTCGGGCACGTCTTCCTGATCTGCGCCACCGGCCTGACGGCCGAGCAGTTGCGTGACGCGCTGCGCCGGCGCCTGGGCAACACCGCCGAGCGCGAGCGGGAGGTCCTGCGCGGCGAGCTGGCCGGCATCAACCGCCTCAGGCTGGCCCGCCTGGCCGTGCAATCGCCTGCTGCGGAAGGGACGGTACGGCCATGACCGGGCAGCCGGGGACGACCGTCTCCACCCATGTCCTGGACACCGCCGCGGGCCGCCCGGCCGCCGGTCTCGCGGTGGAGCTGAGCGCCCTGTGCGCCGGCCACTGGACCCCGGCCGGATCCGCCACGACCGACGCGGACGGGCGCTGCACGGGCCTCGCGCCCCTGCCGCCCGGCGCCACCGCCGCCCGGCTGCGCTTCGACGTGGCGGCCCGCCGTGCGGGCGCGGCCTTCTTCCCCGAGGTGACGGTGACCTTCGCCGTCTCGCCGGGCGAGCACCACCACGTACCCCTGCTGCTCAGCCCGTTCGGGTACTCCGTCTACCGAGGGAGCTAGCACCGTGATCCTGGGCCAGAACCAGTACGGCAAGGCCGAGACCCGCGTCGTGCGCATCACCCGCGACGGCCCCACCCACCACATCAAGGACCTCACCGTCTCGGTCGCGCTCTCCGGGGACATGGCCGACGTCCACCTGTCGGGGTCCAACGCCAACGTCCTGACCACCGACACCACCAAGAACACCGTCTTCGCCTTCGCCAAGGAACACGGCATCACCTCCGCCGAGCAGTTCGGCATCCGGCTGGCCCGGCACTTCGTCACCCACCACGACCCCGTCACCAGAGCGCGCATCCGCATCGAGGAGCACGCCTGGGGCCGCATCCCCACCGACGGCCCGAAGCGCCATTCCTTCGTCCGCGGCAGCCAGGAGACGCGCACGGCCCAGGTCACCCACGACGACGGCGGCTGGGAGGTGCTGACGGGCCTGAAGCACCTGACCGTCCTGAACTCCACCGACTCCGAGTTCACCGGCTACGCCAAGGACCGCTACACCACCCTGCCCGAGACCCGGGACCGCGTCCTGGCCACCGAGGTCCACGCGGTCTGGCGGCACGCCGCCGCGCCCGGTGACGCGGAACCGGACCCCGCCACCCCCTGGGACGGCTCCTACGAGCGGATCCGCGAGCACCTCCTGCAGGCCTTCGCCGCCACCTACTCGCTCTCCCTGCAGCAGACGCTCTACCGCATGGGGGAGCGCGTGCTCCAGGAGTGCCCCGGCATCGACGAGATCCGGCTGTCCCTGCCCAACAAGCACCACTTCCTCGTCGACCTCGAACCCTTCGGCCTGAAGAACGACAACGAGGTCTACTACGCCGCCGACCGGCCCTACGGGCTCATCGAGGCCACCGTCCTGCGCGACGGCGCCCGGCCCCGCATACCGGTCGACGTCACCAACCTCCCCTAGCCTGACCCCCGACCCTTGCGAGCACGAGGACGTCAGCCCATGACACCCCCCGCCCCCACGGAGCGCCCCACGGGCCGCATCGTCATCGAGAACTGTGCCGTCGCCACCGTCGACGCCGACGACACCGAACACGCCGTCGGGCACGTCGTCGTGGCCGGCAACCGGATCGAGTCCGTCGGCCCCGGCCCGGCCCCCGGCCACCTGGACGACGTCGTCCGCCGCGTGGACGGCACCGGCCACCTGGCCACCCCCGGCCTGGTCAACACCCACCACCACTTCTACCAGTGGCTCACGCGCGGCCTCGCCCAGGACGCCGCCCTCTTCGACTGGCTCGCCGCCCTCTACCCCGTCTGGGCCCGCATCGACGAGCCCATGGTGTACGAGGCCGCGCGCGGCTCGCTGGCCATGATGATGCGCGGCGGCGTGACGACGACCACCGACCACCACTACGTCTTCCCCCGCGGCTGCGGCGACCTCCTCGGCGCCGAGATCCGCGCCGCGCGCGAGCTCGGCGTGCGCTTCAGCCCCACCCGCGGCTCCATGGACCTCGGGGCCTCCGACGGCGGCCTGCCCCCCGACTTCGCCGTCGAGAGCACCGAGCAGGCCCTGATCGCCACCGAGGAGGCCATCGACACCCACCACGACCCCTCCTTCGACTCGATGCTGCGCATCGGCGTCGCCCCCTGCTCGCCCTTCTCCGTCACCACCGAGCTGCTGCGCGAATCCGCGGCGCTCGCCCGCCGCAAGGGCGTGCGCCTGCACACCCACGGCTCGGAGACCCTGCAGGAGGAGGACTTCTGCAAGGAACGCTTCGGCATGGGACCCACCGACTACTTCGAGTCCACCGGCTGGCTGGGCGAGGACGTCTGGATGGCCCACTGCGTCCACATGAACGACGCCGACATCGCCGCCTTCGCCCGCACCGGCACCGGCGTGGCCCACTGCCCCTCCTCCAACGCCCGCCTCGCCGCCGGCACCGCCCGCGTGCCCGCCCTGCTGGGCGCCGGCGTGCCCGTCGGCCTCGGCGTCGACGGCACCGCCTCCAACGAGTCCGGGGAACTGCACACCGAACTGCGCAACGCCCTGCTCGTCCACCGCCTCGCCGGCGACGAGCACGCCCTGACGGTGCGCCGGGCGCTGCGCCTGGGCACCCACGGCGGCGCCCGGGTGCTCGGACGGGCGGCGGAGACCGGCTCGCTGGAGGCGGGCAAGCTCGCCGACGTGGTGCTGTGGAAGCTGGACGGGCTCGGGCACTCCACCATCGCCGACCCCGTCGCCGCGCTCGTCCTCGGCCCGCCCGCGCCGGTGACCCTCTCCCTCGTCGACGGCCGGGCGGTCGTCGAGGACGGGCACCTGGTGACCGCCGACGAGGACGCCATCGCCCGCCGGGCGCGCGACGAGGCCCGGCGCCTGGCCCGCCTGGCCGCCGGCTGACCGGGCCGGGCGGGGCACCACGAGCCGCCGAGGGGGACGGCCCTCGGCCGGCGGGACCGGGGCGCGGCACCGCCGTGCCCCGGTCCTCGCGTGGCGGCTAGGGCGAAAACCCTCATTACGGGACAATCGGTACGATCGTCCGCCCGTGCCGAAGGGGTCCCGCCGTGGAGGAGCAACCAGAGGAGGGGAACGAGAAGGGGCAGAAGGAGAAGGGGAGGGAGGGGGAGAAGCGCGGATTCGTCTTCCCCAGCGCCCTGACCGTCCTCGCGGCCGTCACGGTCCTGGTGTGGATCGTCGCCTTCTTCATCCCCTCCGGCGCCTACGACCGCGGCCCCGACGGCAGCCCCGTCCACGGCACGTACCACCGCGAGGCCGCGCCCGGCGGCTTCGGCCACCGCCTCGGCCAGCTCTTCCTCGCCCCGGTCAACGGGCTCTACGGCGTGCGGGACCTCAAGACCGGCGAGGTCGCCCCCGACGGGGTGGGCGTGCTGTACGGCAGCGCCGCGGTGTTCCTCTTCGTCCTCGCCATCGGCGCCTTCATCACCGTCGTCTTCGCCACCGGCGCCCTCGACCGTGGCATCGAACGGCTCGCCCACCGGCTGCGGCACCGCGGCGGCCTGCTCATCGCCGCCGTCATGACCGTCTTCTCCCTGCTGGGCACCGTCGAGGGCTTCGCGGAGGAGACGCTCGGCTTCTACGGACTGCTGGTGCCGCTGATGCTGGCACTCGGCTACGACCGCATGGTCGCCACCGGCGCCATCATCCTCGGGGCCGGCGTCGGCGTCCTCGCCTCCACCGTCAACCCCTTCGCCACCGGGGTCGCCTCCTCGGCGGCGGGGGTCTCCCTCGGCGACGGCATCGGCCTGCGGTTCGCGATGTGGCTCGTCCTGACCGCCGTGACCATCGCCTATGTCGTCCGCTACGCCCACCGGGTGCGCACCGACCCGGATCGCTCGCTCGTCGGCTTCCGCGCAGGCGACCGCGAGCTCGCCGCCCAGGCCGAGGAGCCACCGGAGCTGACGGGGCTGCAGAAGGGCGTGCTCGTCCTGGTGACCCTGGTCTTCGCCTTCATGATCTTCTCGGTGATCCCCTGGGCGAGCGCACTGACGGGCCGGGCCGACGCCACCCCGTACGGCTGGGAACTCGACTGGTCCTTCGCCCAGCTGGCGGCGCTCTTCATCGCCGCCGCCGTGCTCGTCGGCGTGGTCGGGCGCCTGGGCGAGCAACGTCTGAGTGCGACCATCGTCCAGGGCGTCGCCGACTTCGTCTCCCCGGCCCTGGTGATCGTGCTGGCCCGCGGCATCACCGTGCTGATGACGAACGCCAAGATCATCGACACGGTGCTGCACTCCGTCGAGAGCGCGGTCAGCGGCGCGCCGGAGGCCCTCTTCGGCGTCATGGTCTACGTGGTCAACCTGCCGCTGGCCTTCCTCATCCCCTCCACGTCGGGCCATGCGACCCTGGCCATGCCGATCCTGGCCCCGCTGGCCCAGTTCGCCGGCGTCTCCCGGGCGGTGGTCGTCACGGCCTGGCAGGCGGCGAGCGGCTGGATGAACCTGTGGGTGCCCACCACCGCGGTGGTGGTGGGCGGCGTGGCCCTGGCCAAGGTGGGCTACGACAAGTACTTGCGGTTCGTGTGGCCGCTGCTGCTCATCCTGGCGGTTCTGATCTGCGGCTTCGTGGCCCTGGGCGCCATGGCCGAGCCGTAGGCCTGCCGCAGACCCCGGCAGCCGTCACTCCAGCCGTTCGTATGCCGGCAGCGTCAGGAAGTCGACGTACTCCTCGCTCAGGGCCACCTCCAGCAGGAGGTCGTGGGCCTCCTGCCAGGCGCCGTCCGCTCCCGCCTCCGCGAGTTCCTCGGCGGCCACCTTGCGCACGAGCGCGTCCGTCACCTTCTCGCCGGTGTCGAGCACGACGCCCGCGCGGACCCACTGCCACAGCTGCGAGCGGGAGATCTCCGCCGTGGCGACGTCCTCCATGAGGTTGAAGATGGCCACAGCGCCGATGCCCCGCAGCCACGCCTCGATGTAGCGCAGAGCGACCTGGACGGCGTTGCGCAGTCCGGCCGCGGTCGGCCGGGCGTCGAGGCCGCCCACGGCGAGCAGGTCGCCGGCGCTGACGCGGACGTCCTCGCGCAGGCGGTGCTTCTGGTGGGGGCGCTCGCCCAGGGCGGTGTCGAAGGCGGCGCGGGCGACGGGCACGAGGTCGGGGTGGGCGACCCAGGAGCCGTCGAAGCCGTCGCGGGCCTCGCGCTCCTTGTCGGCCCGCACCTTCTCCAGGGCGACGGCGTTGACCTCGGGCTCCTTGCGCGAGGGGATGAAGGCGGCCATGCCGCCGATGGCGTGGGCGCCGCGCTTGTGGCAGGTGCGCACGAGCAGGTCGGTGTAGGCGCGCATGAACGGCGCGGTCATGGTGACGGCGTTGCGGTCGGGCAGGACGAAGTCCTCGCCGGCGTCACGGAAGTTCTTGATGAGGGAGAAGAGGTAGTCCCAGCGGCCGGCGTTGAGCCCGGAGGCGTGCTCGCGCAGCTCGTGGAGGATCTCCTCCATCTCGTAGGCGGCGGTGATCGTCTCGATCAGGACGGTGGCCCGGATGCTGCCGCGCGGGATGCCGGCGTACTCCTGGGCGAAGAGGAATATGTCATTCCATAGCCGGGCCTCGTGGTGCGACTCGGTCTTCGGCAGGTAGAAGTACGGCCCCTTGCCCGCCGCGAGCAGGTGACGGGCGTTATGGAAGAAGTACAGGCCGAAGTCGACGAGGGCACCGGGAACGGCCCGGCCGCCGGCGGTCAGGTGGCGCTCGTCCAGATGCCAGCCGCGGGGGCGGGCCACGACGGTCGCGAGCTCGGCATCCGGCCGCAGGGCGTACGTCCTGCCCTCGGGGGTGGTGAAGTCGATGCGCCGCCGGTGGGCGTCGAGGAGGTTCAACTGACCGCTGATGACGTTGTGCCAGGTGGGGGCGGAGGCGTCCTCGAAGTCCGCGAGCCAGATCCGGGCGCCGGAGTTGAGGGCGTTGACGGTCATCCGGCGGTCGTCGGCGGGACCGGTGATCTCCACGCGCCGGTCCTCCAGGGCCGGCGGGGCGGGGGCCACCCGCCAGTGCGGATCCTCCCGGATGCCGGCGGTCGCGGGCAGGAAGTCCAGGCGTCCAGTGCGGGCGATCTCCGCCCGGCGTTCGGCGCGGCGGGCGAGCAGCTCGTCGCGGCGCGGGGTGAAGCGGTGGTGCAGGGCGGCGAGGAAGGCGAGGGCCTCGTCGGTCAGCACCTCCTCCTGCCGTGCCACGTGCGGGGCGCGGGTGACTGCCAGCGGGGACGGCGCTGGTACGGGCATGGGGCGCTCACTCCTTGGTGATCTCCGACAGTGTTCTCCGACCGGTGCAACCTGCCACCGGTGCACCTGCCACCGGTCAACCTCCCACCGGGGCAAGGGATCTGTGGAGAATAGATTTCTCATCGTGGAAGTTCAATGGTGCGCCGGGCCGTTCCGGCCGCCGGGGCGGTCCAGGAGGGCGAGGTCGGCCGGGGTGTCCACGTCGTCCGGGGCCGCGACGTCGCCGCACTCCACGAGCCGTACGGCGGCGGCATGCCGGTGCAGGTACACCCGCGCCCCGCGGTCCCCCTCGGCGGCCGCCGCCACGCCCGGCCAGTGCTCGCGCCCGAACAGCACGGGGTGCCCGCGCCCGCCGTCGTACGCGGCGGCCACCAGGCCCGCCCCCGCGCGGTGCGCGGCCAGGACGCGGGCCACCGCGGCGGGGCCGACGTACGGCTGGTCGACGAGCGTGACCAGCGCCGCGCCGGCGTCCGTCGCCGCCAGGGCCGCGAGACCGGCACGCAGCGAGGTGCCCATCCCGCGCGCCCAGTCGGGGTTGTCGATGCACCGGATCGCCGCCCCGGGCGAGGGCGCGAGGCGGGCCCGTACCTCCTGTGCGCCCGCGCCCAGCACGACCAGCACCGGGGAGCAGCCGCCGGCGTGCAGCACCCGGACCGCGTGGTCCACCAGGAGCCCGTCGCCGTACGGCAGCAGCGCCTTGGGGCGGCCGCCGAGCCGGCGGCCGCCGCCCGCGGCCAGCAGGAGCCCCGCGACCGCGGGAACAGGGGGTGCCGTCATGGCTCCTGCATACCGCACACACGGCCGGATGTGCGCTGTACGCCAGTTCGTCACCCGCACGCGAACGCGCAGCCTCAATTTCGCTGTGCGTGTGGCGCGGCGCACGGAAAGTGGCGTTAACTGATCCGGCGGGTGGGCGAGCGCACGGGAGGGGGGCAGTCGTGGCGGAAGGCGCCGTAGTGGTGGACGCGCAACGGGCGGGCCGGACCGGCGGGGAGCCGGATCCGAGGGTGGACCAGCTGGGCGCCGCGGTGTCCCGGATGCGCCGGGAACTCGCGGGCCACCCCGCCGCCCTGCCCGACCGGGACGTCGCCGAGGACGAACTCGCCGCCCTGGACGCGATGGTGCGCACCGGCGACCCCGACGTCTCCCGGTTGCGCCGCTCGCTGCTGCTGGTGGCGGGGGCCGTCGGATCCGTCAGCGCGCTCGCGCCGGCGCTGGGCGAGGTGCGGGCCGCGGTCGAGCGCTTCGGCTCCGCCGCGCCACAGGAGGGCGCGGCGCAGGAGGCGGGGCCGGCCGCGGGCGTCGAGGTGCCCAGGCCGCGCGAGGGGCAGTAGGCGCGCGGTCCCGTTCCCGCTGTCGGGCGTCAGGCGCCGGAACCGGCCAGTGCGGCCGACAGTTCCGCGGCGGCCTGCCGCAGCAGCGGCACGATCCGGTCCGTCGCCGCCTCGGTGACCCGGCCCGAGGGGCCGGAGATGGAGATGGCCGCGGAGGTGGGCGAGTCCGGCACCGGCACGGCCAGGCAGCGCACGCCGATCTCCTGCTCGTTGTCGTCGACGGCGAAGCCGTCCTCGCGCACCCGGGCGAGCTCCTCCAGGAAGGTGTCCGGGGTGGTGATGGTCCGCTCGGTCGCCGCCGGCATGCCGGTGCGGGCCAGCAGGGCGCGCACCTCCGCGTCCGGGGACTGGGCCAGCAGCGCCTTGCCCACGCCCGTGGTGTGCGGCAGGACCCGGCGCCCGACCTCGGTGAACATGCGCACCGAGTGCCGGGAGGGCACCTGGGCGACGTAGACGACCTCGTCGCCGTCGAGCAGGGCCATGTTCGCCGTTTCGCCGGTCTCGTCCACCAGCCGGGCCAGGTGGGGACGGGCCCAGGTGCCCAGCAGCCGGGCGGAGCTCTCGCCGAGCCGGATCAGCCGGGGGCCGAGCGCATAGCGCCGGTTGGGCTGCTGCCGGACGTATCCGCAGGCCACCAGCGTGCGCATCAGCCGGTGGATGGTCGGCAGCGGCAGGCCGCTGCTCGCGGACAGCTCGCTCAGCCCGACCACGCCACCGGCGTCGGCCATCCGCTCGAGCAGGTCGAAGGCTCGCTCGAGGGACTGGACTCCACCGCTGCTGGCTGCGGTTCGGGGCTCGGCGGACGGGGGCACGGCGCTCCTTCCGGGGGAATGGGGGCAGAAGCCTACCGGCCATCCGAGGTACCGCCGACCGGTTTCTGGCTTGTGAAATATAGCTTCCGTGTCCCGGAAAAGCCTTGACGGGGTGGAAGGGGCCCAGGAGACTGCGGGCGAGCGGCGTGCAACGAAATGTTGAACCCCTTCCCCCGGCTTGTCGAGAGGCGGACCGTGGAACTCCTCCTGCGATCGACCCGCGTGGTGACGCCGGACGGCACCGGCCCCGCCGCCGTCGCCGTCACCGGCGGCCGGATCGAGGCCGTCCTGCCGTACGCCACCCCGCCCGGCGGCGCCACCCGCGTCGAGGACTTCGGGGACGACGTGCTGCTGCCCGGGCTCGTCGACACCCATGTGCACGTGAACGACCCCGGGCGCAGCGAGTGGGAGGGCTTCCCCACCGCCACCCGGGCTGCCGCCGCGGGCGGCATCACCACCCTCGTCGACATGCCCCTCAACAGCCTGCCGCCCACCACCACCGTGGCCCACCTGCGGCGCAAGCAGGCCGCCGCGCGCGGTCGGGTGCACGTGGACGTCGGCTTCTGGGGCGGGGCGCTGCCCGCCAACCGCGGTGACCTGCGGCCGCTGCACGACGCCGGGGTCCTCGGCTTCAAGTCCTTCCTCTCCCCGTCGGGCGTGGAGGAGTTCCCGCACCTGGCGCCCGGTGACCTCGACGCCGTCGCCGCCGAGGTCGCCGGCTTCGGCGGGCTGCTGATCGTGCACGCCGAGGACCCCGGCCGCCTGGCCGGCGCCCCGCAGCCCGGCGGCCCGCGCTACGCCGACTTCCTCGCCTCCCGGCCGCACGACGCCGAACGCGACGCCGTCACCTCGCTGTTGGCGGCCGTCCGGCGGCACGGCACGCGCGTGCACGTGCTGCACGTCTCCTCGGCCCGGGTGCTGCCCGTACTCGCCGGGGCGCGGGCGGCGGGCCTGCCCGTGAGCGCCGAGACCTGCCCGCACTTCCTCACCCTCACCGCCGAGGAAGTCCCCGACGGAGCGACCGAGTTCAAGTGCTGCCCGCCCATCCGGGAAGCCGCCAACCGCGAGGAGTTGTGGAGCGGGCTGGCCGCAGGCACGCTCGACTGCGTCGTCTCCGACCACTCGCCGTGCACCGCCGACCTCAAGGTGCCCGACTTCGCCCGCGCCTGGGGCGGCATCTCCTCCCTGCAACTGGGCCTGCCCGCCGTGTGGACCGAGGCCCGGCGCCGCGGGCACGGCCCCGGCGACGTCGCCCGCTGGATGGCCACCGCCCCCGCCGCCCTCGCGGGCCTGCACACCAAGGGGGCCATCGCCCCGGGCCGCGACGCGGACTTCGCCGTCCTCGCCCCCGACGAGACCTTCACCGTCGAGGCGGCCGGGCTCCACCACCGCAACGCCGTCACCGCCTACGCGGGGCGCACACTGCACGGGGTGGTCCGCTCCACCTGGCTGCGCGGGCGCCGGATCGCCGACCACGGCACCCCCCTGACCGAACCCACCGGCCGACTCCTGGAGCGTGCATGAGCAGCGCACCGCGCCACCTCCCGACGTTCACCGGCAACGCCCGTCCGTACGCCGGCGGCGACCCGTACGCCGACTACCGCGGCGCCGAGGCCGACTTCGGCTTCACCCACCTGCCCGACCTCGCCGACCGGCGGCTCGGGGCATCCGTCGTCGCCGCCAACGACGAGTTCTTCGCCGACCGCGAGAACCTGCTCGTGCCCGGCCCCGCACGGTTCGACCCCACCGCGTACGGGCCCAAGGGCAAGGTGATGGACGGCTGGGAGACCCGCCGCCGGCGCGGTGCGTCCGCCACCGCCCCGCACCCCGCGGACGACGACCACGACTGGGCGCTCGTCCGGCTCGGCGTGCCCGGCACGGTGCACGGCGTCGTCGTCGACACGGCCCACTTCCGCGGCAACCACCCGCAGGCGGTCGCCCTGGAGGGCACCGACCTGCCGGGCACGCCGGGCGTGGCCGACCTCCTCGCCGACGACGTGCCATGGACGCAGCTGGTGCCGCGCACACCCGTCGGCGGCCACGCGGCCCACGGCTTCCCGCTCGACGGGCGGCAGCGCTTCACCCACCTGCGTCTGAAGCAGTACCCCGACGGCGGCATCGCCCGGCTGCGGGTGCACGGCGAACCGCTGCCCGATCCCGCCTGGCTCGCGGCCCTGGACACCTTCGACCTCGTCGCGCTGGAGAACGGCGGCATGGTGGAGGAGGCGTCCGACCGCTTCTTCTCGGACCCCCTCAGCACCGTCCTCCCCGGCCGCTCGCGCGCGATGGGCGAGGGCTGGGAGACCCGCCGCCGCCGCGACGACGGACACGACTGGGTGCGCTACCGGCTGACGGGACGTGCGCGGATACGGGCGGTGGAGATCGACACGGGCCACTACAAGGGCAATGCGGCGGGGTGGGCCGACCTGTCGGTCCTCGACACCGCCACCGACGCGACCTGGCGGCAGATCGTGCCCCGCGTACGCCTGGAGCCCGACGCGGTGCACAGGATCGTGCCGCAGGACGCCGCGGTGGGCACGCACGTGCGCCTGGACATCCATCCGGACGGCGGCATAGCGCGCCTGCGGGTGCACGGTTCGCTGACGCAGGGCTGAGCCGGCGCCCCTGACGGGGCGCTGCATGATCCGCCCGACCGGCCCTAGTGGCAGATGGGCCGGCGCGCGCCGTCCTTCATCTCGAAGACGGGGGAGGAACACCCCGCGGGGCACGGAGGCGGGAACGCAGCGGCGTTGACCTTGCGCTCCGGCGGATGGTTGCACACCGAGCAGTACCAGCAGGGCGGCTGCCCCGGCGTCATGTCCCACCACAGGGGGTTGTGGCAGCGATTGCACCGCACCGGTGCGGGCTGGCTGTACGGCTCTGGCGACATGGCCGCCATCGTGGCGCGGCGCAGCACGCGGCGTCCGGACTTCGGTGATCCAGCACCCGCCCGTGTGGTGCGGGCGCGCGACGTCAGGGCACCTCCAGCGTGCGCCAGAACAGGGCCTCGTACTCCTGCAGCAGCCGCCCGTAGCGGTGCGCCCGGTCCTGCGACAGGTGGCCGTCGACCAGCCCCGTGCCCACGGCCGCGAGGGCCCGTTCGGCCGCCTCGGGGTCGGGCGTGCCGAAGAGGTCGAAGAAGCCGCACGCCTCGTCGTCGAAGCCGTAGTGCTCCCGCAGGGCGAGGGCCACGGTGGCGCAGTAGTCGCCCCAGGCGGCGAAGTTCGCGGTCAGTGCGAGGGCCGCGTCCACGGGCTCGGCGTTCAGGGCGAGCCAGGCCACGTACGCCGGGTACGCCTGGCAGCCGGCCCGTGGCTCGTGGGCCCGTACGGCCGCCTCGTCCAGGCCGCACGCGCGGGCGAGCGGGGCGAGGCGGGCGTACGCGGCGTCCTCGCCGTGCACGAGGTGGTCGAAGAAGGCGACGACGGCCGGCCCGCCCAGAGGGGTGGCCCGCCGGGCGAGGTGCTCGAAGCTGCGGCGGTCGGCGGGGACGACGTGGTGCTGTTCGAGTGCGAGGGCGGCCACGGCCGCCAGCGGCGCCCGGCCCGCGGCGATCCGGGCGACCAGGCGGTTGTCCTGAGCCCGCGGCGCGAGCGCGCGGACGGCTTCGTCGACGACTTCCCGGGCGGTACGGGCCATGGCAGCCAGCGTAGCGAGGCCTATACGGCGCCGCCCAGATAGAACAGCAGGAACATGAAGGCGGCGATGAAGTGGACGGCGACGAGGTAGATGAAGACGCGGACCGTCATGCCCATGGGGGCGCGGTCCTCCTCGTGGAAGCTCATGGCAGTGCCCTCCGGTCGGATGCGGCCTCTCCCAGGCACAGCCCGGCGACGCCGCTCTGCATCAGCGTGTGCACGAACAACAGGTCCGCCCCGCCGGGCGAGTCGGCGGCGATGCGGTGGGGGGTCAGCGAGTCGAAGTGGGCGGCGTCGCCCACCTCCAGCAGGTGGGTGGCATCGCCCAGGACCAGCCGCAGCCGGCCGCGGGTGACGTGGAGCCATTCCTCGCCGGGGTGGACCCGCACCAGTTCCTCCTGGCCGCCGCCGTGGTACGGCACGTGCAGCCGCAGCGCCTGCATGGCGCGCCCGGAGCCGCCGGCCCGCCAGTAGGTCCAGCCGCCGGCCTCCTGGGGCGCCATGCGCTCTGCGCGTACGATCGGATCGGACGCTGCGGTGACCTCGCCCAGCAGGTCGGAGACGGTGGTGCCGTAGGCGCGGGCCAGGGAGAGCAGCACCGGCAGCGACGGCGTGCGCTGTCCGGTCTCCAGCCGGGAGAGGTGGGCGGGGGACAGGCCCACCCGGGCGGCGGCCCCCTCCAGGGTCAGGCCGCTGCGCCGGCGCAGGTCGCGCAGGTGCGGGGCGACGAGCGGCAGGACGTGCCCGGTGTCGGGTTCGCCGGGGGAGGCGGGTGGTGGCGACATGCTTCCGGTATAGCCACCAAGTTGTCCAGGGGGCAAAAT
Source organism: Streptomyces sp. NPDC049585 (assembly GCF_040675615.1). Classification (NCBI taxonomy): domain Bacteria; kingdom Bacillati; phylum Actinomycetota; class Actinomycetes; order Kitasatosporales; family Streptomycetaceae; genus Streptomyces; species Streptomyces sp. NPDC049585. The sequence continues at coordinate 183,435 of NZ_JBFAPE010000003.1, forward strand.
CTTTGCCTCTGAGGCAAATATTCCGCCGCCGTCCGGTGAACGGCAAGGTAAGTTTCCGGACATCTCTTGACGTGACATGCGCACGGCGAGAGATGCTGTGGTCATGTCAACCCCCCATCGTTTTGCGCGCCTCGGCGCCGTCGCCGCCCTCGCCGCCACGCTGCTGACCGCCACCCCCGCCCTCGCCGCGCCCGCCGCGCCCGCCCAGGTCACCCGGGTCGCCGCCGCGAGCAGTGTCGGGGACGTCTGCTACTCCGAGCTGCCCTCGCAGGCCCACGACACCCTGCGGCTGATCGACAACGGCGGCCCGTTCCCGTACCCCAAGGACGGCGTCGTCTTCTCCAACCGCGAGGGCGTCCTGCCGTACCAGAACAGCGGCTACTACCACGAGTACACCGTCATCACCCCGGGCTCCCGTGACCGCGGCGCCCGCCGCATCGTCACCGGCCGCGGCGCGCACGAGGACTACTACACCGGCGACCACTACGAGACCTTCGACCTGGTCGACTTCGGCTGCTGAGCCATCGCGGCCGCCGGCCGGCCGCCGCCCGCACGGGCGGCGGCTTTTGCGTTCCCCGACTGTACCTACTGGTATGTACGATACGATCATGAGTACCTCGGAACGCCTCATCGAGAGCACCCGCGAGCTGCTGTGGGAGCGCGGGTACGTCGGCACGAGCCCCAAGGCCATCCAGCAGCGCGCCGGCGCCGGCCAGGGCAGCATGTACCACCACTTCTCCGGCAAGCCCGACCTCGCCCTGGCCGCCATCCGGCGCACCGCCGACGAGATGCGCACCGCCGCCGAGACATGGCTGGGCGGGCCGGGCACGGCCCTGGAACGGATCACCGCGTACCTGCGGCGCGAGCGCGACGTGCTCAAGGGCTGCCCGATCGGACGCCTCACCCAGGACCCCGACGTCATGGCCGATCCCGTGCTGCGCGCCCCGGTCGACGAGATGTTCGCCTGGGTGCGCGAGCGGCTCGCCGAGGTGCTCGCGCAGGGGCGGGACGCGGGGGAGTTCCCCGCCACGCTCGATCCGCAGGCCACGGCCTCGACCGTGATGGCGGTGCTCCAGGGCGGCTACGTCCTCGCCCGGGCCGCGAACTCCCCCGAGCCGTTCGCCCGCGCCGTCGACGGTGTGCTCGGCCTGCTGGCCGCACAGGCCACGGCCTGACCGTCCCGCCGCCGAACGACAGCGTTAACCGAACGCCAGCGTTACCGAACGACAGCGTCAGCGAACGACAGCGTCAGCGAACGACAACGAGGAGAACGCCTCCCGTGTACGCCATGCAGTACGAGATCGCCCTGCCCGCCGACTACGACATGGGCATCATCCGCAACCGGGTCGCGGCCGGCGCCCACATACTCGACGACCGGGACGGCCTGGGGCTGAAGGCCTACCTCGTCCGCGAGCGCACCGCCGACGGGTCCCCGGTCAACCAGTACGCGCCCTTCTACCTGTGGCAGGACACCGGCGCCATGAGCGACTTCCTGGTCGGCGGGGGCGGATTCCAGCGCATCGTCGCCAGCTTCGGCCGACCCGCCGTCCGGCACTGGACCGGCGTGGCCTGTGCGGGCGGACCGGCCCGCGGCTGCGTGCCGAAGGCCGCCTCTCGGCAGCTCACGCCCCTGCCGGCCGACACCGACCCCGCGGAGGCGGTCGCCGAGGCGCTGGCCGGGCTGGCCGAACTGGCCCGTACGGCGGGGGTGCACACCGCCGCCGTCGGCGTCGACCCCCGCGACTGGCAGCTGCTGCGATTCGTGCTGTGGCAGGAGGCCGTGCCCAAGAGCGAGGCCGGCGAGCGCTACCAGGTGCTGCACCTGTCCGATCCCCACCTCCGGGAGATCACCGACCACTGACGCCTGCTCAACTCCCCCTACCGGCGCGTAAGGTGAACTCTGAACGGACGTTCGCCCGAACAAAGACGCCCAGGGGGATGGCATGGTGACGACATTGCTGCAGGAGCAGGACGGCGTCGTCGATCTGGCGGCGATGGGCGCGGCGTTCGCCCGCGACCCGTACCCCGTGTACGCCGCGCTGCGCGAGCGCGGCCCCGTGCACCGGGTGCGGATGCCGGAGGGGCCGGTGTGCTGGCTGGTCGTCGGCTACGACGAGGTGCGCACCACCCTCAACGACCCCCGGCTCTCCAAGCGGTGGGACAACCGCTCGGCCGGCCTGGGCATCGAGATGGTGGCGGCCGGCCCGCACATGCTCGGTTCCGACCAGCCGGACCACACCCGGCTGCGCAAGCTGGTCGCCAAGGAGTTCACCCCGCGCCGGGTGGAGGCGATGGCGCCCCGCGTGCAGGAGATGACCGACGAGCTCCTCGACGCGATGCTCGCCTCGCCGGGCCGCCGCGCCGACCTGGTCGACGCGCTGTCCTTCCCGCTGCCCATGGGCGTCATCTGCGAGCTGCTGGGCGTGCCGGACCTCGACCGCGAGGCGTTCCGCGGATGGACGGCCACCGCGGTGGGCTCGGCGCCGCCGGCCGAGAAGGCCGCCTCCGCCCGGGAAGTCGCCGCCTACCTCGCCCGGCTGGTCGCCGCCAAACAGGCCGACCCGGGGGAGGACCTGCTGAGCGCACTGATCCGCACCACGGCCGAGGACGGCGACCGGCTCTCCTCCGAGGAGCTCATCGGCATGGCCTGGATCCTGCTGGTCGCCGGCCACGAGACGACGGTCAACCTCCTGACCAACGGCGTGTTCGCCCTGCTCACCCACCCCGAGCAACTGGCGGCCCTGCGGGCCGACGCCGGCCTGTACGAGAGCGCGGTCGAGGAGATGCTGCGCTACGACGGGCCGGTGGAGACCTCCACGTACCGCTTCACCACAGAACCCGTCGAGATCGCCGGCACCGTTGTGCCCGGCGGCGGCGAGCTGGTGCTCGTCGCACTCGCCGACGCCGACCGGGACCCGGCCCGCTTCCCCGACCCCGGCGGCTTCGACATACGCCGCGACGCGCGCGGTCACGTGGCCTTCGGGCACGGCATCCACTACTGCCTGGGCGCGCCGCTGGCCCGCCTGGAGGCCCGGATCGCCCTGCGCTCGCTGCTGGAGCGCTGCCCGGACCTCGCCCTGGACTGCCACCCGGACGCGCTGACCTGGCGCGAGGGCCTGCTGATGCGGGGGCCCCTGCGCCTGCCGGTCCGCTTCTAGCGGGTCTCCTGCGGAAGTGCTGCGCCCCGTAAGGGGCGCGGGGCAGTGTCGATCTGCGGCTGCCGCCGCGTGGGCGCGATCGGCCACCGGCGGCCCGCGGCCGGGGCGCAGCACGGCACTTCGTCTGCGGGCACGCTGTGGCTTGTCGCGCAGTTCCCCGCGCCCCTTGCGGGGCGCCCGGCCCCGGCCGCGGGGCCGCTATGTCCGGACATCCTGACCTCACGACTTCCCGTCATCAGGTCCTGGAGCTACGCTCCCTCCGTGGCGAAGCAGCATCCCCTCCGGTTCACCCTCGACCGCGGCAGTCCGGTCCCCCTGTACTTCCAGCTCTCCCAGCAGCTGGAGGCCGCCATCGAGCGCGGCGAGCTCGCGCCCGGGAGCCTGCTCGGCAACGAGATCGAGCTCGCCGGGCGACTGGGCCTGTCCCGGCCCACCGTCCGGCAGGCCATCCAGTCGCTCGTCGACAAGGGCCTGCTGGTGCGCCGCCGCGGCGTGGGTACCCAGGTCGTGCACAGCCAGGTCAAGCGCCCGCTGGAGCTGAGCAGCCTCTACGACGACCTGGAGGAGGCCGGCCAGAAGCCCGCCACGCAGGTCCTGCGCCACAGCCTCGAACCCGCCTCCGCCCGGGTCGCCTCCGCCCTCGGGGTCGCCGAGGGCACCGAGGTGGTGCTGATCGAGCGGCTGCGGCTGGCCCACGGCGAGCCGATGGCCCACCTGCGCAACCACCTGCCCGCCGGGCTGCTCGACCTGGACGAGGAGACCCTCGCCGCGACCGGCCTGTACCGCCTGATGCGCGGCGCCGGCATCACCTTGCACAGTGCCCGGCAGACCGTCGGCGCCCGGGCGGCCACCGCCGCCGAGGGCGCGCTGCTGGCCGAGCCCGCCGGGGCGCCGCTGCTGACCATGGAGCGCACCACTTTCGACGACACCGGGCGGGCCGTGGAGTTCGGCTCGCACCTGTACCGCGCCTCGCGTTACGCCTTCGACTTCCAGCTCCTGGCCCGGTCCTGAGCGGCCGGGCCGCGGTGCCGGCCCGCGCTGTCAGTCAGTAAGAATGTTCTGACAAAGTATTGACGCCGTGTGGCCTGCGCCACTACAACTCCACGGACAGGAAGCGGCCCGCACGCCGCCGCCGACGCCCCGGCCGACAGCGGTGACGGATGGTGACGGATACTTGGGCGGTTGGGTCCGTGGAACGAGGGACCCGGCCGCACCGTGACAGACAGTGAGAAGGGCAAGTCCTCGTGGCAAGGGTTCGGACAGGCGTACGCGCGGTGAGTGCCGTGCTGGCAGCGGTGCTCGGCGCCACTCTGACGGGGTGCAGCAGTACGGGCGGCAAGCGCGCCGAGGAGCGGGCGGCCAAGGCGGCCCAGGGCCGCGCGGCGGTCGACACTCCCCGGTGGACCTTCGCGATGGTCACCCACTCGGGCGATGGCGACACGTTCTGGGACATCGTGCAGAACGGTGCCAAGCAGGCGGCGGCCAAGGACAACATCAAGTTCCTCTACGCCCATGACGTCGAGGGCAACAAGCAGGCGCAGAGCGTGCAGGCCATGATCGACCAGAAGGTCGACGGCCTGATCGTCACCCTCGCCAAGCCCGACGCCATGAAGGACGTCGTCGCCAAGGCGGAGAAGGCCGGCATCCCGGTGATCACGGTGAACTCGGGCTCCGACAAGTCCAAGGAGTTCGGTGCCCTGACCCACATCGGCCAGGACGAGGTCATCGCCGGCGAGGCCGTCGGCGAGCAGCTCAACCAGCGCGGGAAGAAGAAGGCCGTCTGCGTCCTGCACGAGCAGGGCAACGTCGGCCACGAGCAGCGCTGCGAGGGTGTGAAGAAGTCCTTCAAGGGCCAGGTGGACAACCTCTACGTCGAGGGCACCAACATGCCCGCCGTCCAGTCCTCGCTGGAGGCCAAGCTGCAGTCCGACAAGGACGTCGACGCCGTGGTCACCCTGGGCGCCCCCTTCGCGCCGACCGCGGTCAAGGCGGCCCAGCAGGCCGGCAGCAAGGCCGAGGTCGACACCTTCGACCTCAACGCCAAGGTCGCCGCCGGCCTGCAGGACGGCTCCCTCGGCTTCGCCGTCGACCAGGACCCGTACCTCCAGGGCTACCAGGCCGTCGACCTGTTGTGGCTGTACAAGTACAACCGCGACATGCTCGGCGGCGGCCGCCCGGTCCTGACCGGCCCGCAGATCGTCACCAAGGACGACGCGAAGACCCTGGCCGAGTACACGAAGCGGGGCACCCGATGACGACAGCGACCACCACCGGGGCGGACGAACGCCTGATGACCCGGGGCTGGACGCGCCGCCTGATCGGCCGCCCGGAGCTCGGCGCGGTCGTGGGCGCGGCGGCGGTCTTCGCCTTCTTCTCGTTCGCGGCCGAAACGTTTCTCAAGACCTCCAGCCTCTCCACCGTCCTGTACGCGTCCTCGACGATCGGGATCATGGCGGTGCCCGTCGCGCTGCTGATGATCGGCGGCGAGTTCGACCTGTCGGCCGGTGTCATGGTCACCAGCTCGGCCCTGGTCTCGTCGATGTTCAGCTACCAGATGACGGCTAACGTCTGGGTCGGCGTCGGGGTCTCGCTGCTGGTCACCCTGGCCATCGGCTTCTTCAACGGCTTCATGCTCACCCGCACCAAGCTGCCCAGCTTCATCATCACGCTGGGCACCTTCCTGATGCTCACGGGCCTGAACCTGGGCTTCACCAAGCTCGTCAGCGGCACGGTCTCCACCAAGACCATCGGCGACATGGAGGGCTTCCCCTCCGCCCGCGCCGTCTTCGCCTCCCACTTCACGATCGCCGGCGTCGACCTGCAGGTCACCGTCCTGTGGTGGCTCGGCCTGGTGGCCCTCGCCACCTGGATCCTGCTGCGCACCCGCGCCGGCAACTGGATCTTCGCGGTCGGCGGCGGCGCCGACGCCGCCCGCGCGGTCGGCGTCCCCGTCAACCGCACCAAGATCGGCCTGTACATGGCCGTGGCCTTCTGCGCCTGGATCTCCGGCCAGCACCTGCTGATGTCGTACGACGTCGTGCAGTCCGGCGAGGGCGTGGGCAACGAGTTCCTGTACATCATCGCGGCCGTCATCGGCGGCTGCCTGATGACCGGCGGCTACGGCTCGGCCATCGGCTCCGCGGTCGGTGCGTTCATCTTCGGCATGACCAGCAAGGGCATCGTGTACGCCCAGTGGAACCCCGACTGGTTCAAGTTCTTCCTGGGCGCGATGCTGCTCCTGGCGACCCTGCTCAACGCGTGGGTCCGCAAGCGCGCGGAGGCGAGCAAATGACGGCGCTGATCAAGCTGACCGACGTCAGCAAGTACTACGGCAACGTCCGCGCGCTCGAAGGCGTCTCCCTGGAGGTCCACCCCGGCGAGATCACCTGCGTCCTGGGCGACAACGGCGCCGGCAAGTCGACCCTCATCAAGATCATCGCGGGTCTGCACCGGCACGACGCCGGCAGCTTCGAGATCGAGGGCGAGGAGGCCGCCCTCGCCTCCCCCCGCGAGGCCCTCGACCGCGGCATCGCCACCGTCTACCAGGACCTCGCCGTCGTCCCCCTGATGCCGGTCTGGCGCAACTTCTTCCTCGGCTCCGAGCCCGTCAAGGGCGCCGGCCCCTTCAAGCGCCTGGACGTGCGCACCATGCGCGAGACCACCCGGGCCGAGCTGCTGCGCATGGGCATCGACCTGCGCGACGTCGACCAGCCCATCGGCACCCTCTCCGGCGGCGAGCGGCAGTGCGTGGCCATCGCCCGCGCGGTGTACTTCGGCGCCAAGGTCCTCGTCCTGGACGAGCCGACCGCCGCGCTCGGCGTCAAGCAGTCCGGCGTCGTCCTGAAGTACATGGCCGCGGCCCGCGACGCCGGCCTCGGCGTGGTCCTCATCACGCACAACCCCCACCACGCCTACCTCGTCGGCGACCGCTTCGTGCTGCTCAAGCGCGGCGCCATGGCCGGCAGCCACACCAAGGCGGAGATCGCCCTCGACGAGCTCACCCGGCAGATGGCCGGCGGCAGCGAGCTGGAACAGCTCAGCCACGAGCTGGAGCGGGCCCCCGTGCCCGACGTCGTCGGCGGCAAGCGCTTCGACGCCGCGGAGAAGGCGGCGGAGAAGACCGCGGAGAAGGCGGCGGAGAAGGCGGCGGAGAAGGCGGAGAAAAACGCGGGGAAGAAGGCCGAGAAGGCGGAAAAGGCCGAAAAGGAGAGCTGAAGCTCCCCTTCCGCAGCGGGGGTGACCTCCCGGCCACGGGCCCGGAGGTCACCCCCGCTGTTTGGCGGGGCACCTCGCCGGTGAGGCACAATCGGCCAGGACCGACGAAAAGACCGAGGCCACGGCCTCACGAGAGCATTCCAGGGGCGACAGTCGCGATGAGCATGTACCGGGAGCGGGTCCACCGGGGCACCGGCAGAGCGACCGTGCTCCGCACGGTCGGCACACGCGAGCGGCGCTCGCACCTCACCGCCCCCCGCGTCCCCACCGTCGGCATCGACATCGGCGGCACCAAGGTCATGGCCGGAGTCGTCGACGCCGACGGCAACATCCTCGAGAAGCTGCGCACCGAGACCCCGGACAAGTCCAAGAGCCCCAAGGTCGTCGAGGACACCATCGTCGAGCTCGTCCTCGACCTCTCCGACCGCCACGACGTGCACGCCGTGGGCATCGGCGCCGCCGGCTGGGTCGACGCCGACCGCAACCGCGTCCTGTTCGCCCCCCACCTGTCCTGGCGCAACGAGCCCCTGCGCGACCGCATCGCCGGCCGGCTCGCCGTGCCCGTCATGGTCGACAACGACGCCAACACCGCCGCCTGGGCCGAATGGCGCTTCGGCGCCGGCCGCGGCGAGGACCACCTCGTCATGATCACCCTCGGCACCGGCATCGGCGGCGCCATCCTGGAGGACGGCCAGGTCAAGCGAGGCAAATTCGGGGTCGCCGGCGAATTCGGCCATATGCAGGTCGTCCCCGGCGGCCACCGCTGCCCCTGCGGCAACCGCGGCTGCTGGGAGCAGTACTCCTCCGGCAATGCCCTCGTGCGCGAAGCCCGCGAACTGGCCGCCGCCGAATCCCCCGTCGCCTACGGGATCATCGACCGCGTCGGTGGGCACGTCCCCGACATCACCGGCCCCCTGATCACCGAGCTCGCCCGCGAGGGCGACGCCATGTGCGTCGAGCTCCTGCAGGACATCGGCCAGTGGCTCGGTGTCGGCATCGCCAACCTCGCCGCCGCCCTCGACCCCTCCTGCTTCGTCATCGGCGGCGGCGTCAGCGCCGCCGACGACCTGCTCATCGGCCCCGCCCGCGACGCCTTCCGCCGCCACCTCACCGGCCGCGGCTACCGTCCCGAGGCCCGCATCGTCAAGGCCCAGCTCGGCCCCGAGGCCGGCATGGTCGGCGCCGCCGACCTCGCCCGCCTCGTCGCCCGCCGCTTCCGCCGCGCCAACCGGCGCCGCGCCGAACGCTACGAGCGCTACTCCCGGGCCGGCCGGGGGTGAGCGCCGTGCACCATACCGAGCAGCCCGTCCCCTGGCGCGGCCCGCGCTGGGTCAAACCCGTCGTCGTCTTCCTGCTGATCGCCATCCCCGCCGGCTACCTCTACATCTCCGCGATGCAGAGCCGCAGCGGCAGCCAGTCCAAGCGGGAGGAGGCCGCGGCCACCGGCCTGGAGCCGGGCTGGCCCTCCCGCACGCAGCGCCGCATCTACGGGATAACGGTGCCGCCCTACGCCCGGCACGTCGCCTCCTTCGAGACCAACTCGTGGAAGGCCAGCTCGCTGTACCTGCGCTTCACCACCACCCGCAGCGCCCTCGACACCTGGCTCCGGCAGATCGGCACCGACGCCTCCGCCCTGCGCGACGGCGAGGTGCCCATCGACGAGGACGAGGCCGCCGTCGTCGGCTGGAAGTTCACCGGCGGCCACCACTGGCAGGGCGCCGTACGCAACCAGGACAAGCCCAAGCCGAACTTCGAGATCGTCGCCAACATGGACGACCCCGAGCGGCCCCGCGTCTACGTCGTCTCCACCACCACCCCCTGACACCACCGCCGCGAGGGGCGGCTGCGAACCGCAGCGCCCGCGCGCCGAAGGGGGCAAGTTCAGGAGAAGGGCAGCGGCAGAAGGACGACTCAGGAGGCGGACGGTTCGATCTCCCCTGCAAAGACGATGACCTGGTCGATGAGGCTCCGCCGCAGATGGACGACGTCCGTTCCCGCCAGGTGGGGACCTCCATCCGGCGTGGTGAAGACCCATTGGTACCGGGCCCACTCGTCGGGCATGTCCACCGCCGAGCAGCGCACCATCGTGCCGGGCCCCGCCGGGTGGCGCCGGATGTCCAGCACGAACCGCTCGACCGCCGCGATTCCTTCGCTGCGACCCAACGGCCCCCAGAAGACCACGTCCGAGGTCAGAGCCTGGGAGAGCAGGGCAGGCACATAGCTGTCGTCCGAGGCGTTGAACGCGGAGATGAACGTGTCGATCGCGGAACGTGCAATCTCTTCCTGCATGCCCCAGTAATACCAGCCGTTTCGCGCGCGCTCGTCCCGCGATCCGCCTTCCGATCACCGTGAACCATCCCGGTCACAGCAGTAGAGATCCCCGTGCATCAGCGGCGCCGGCTGAACCCCCCCTGCTGCAAGTGCACCTGATAGAGCATCGGGTGCCTCGCGAGGCACTTTTGAATGTCGCTCCTGGCGATCTGGCGACCGGCCGAAAGTCGTCAGGGCCTCGAACCAGAGTTGGCGGCAGCACTGGCGCACTGAGTTCGGAGTTGTGCGCGCGCTACCCGTAGCTGGAGTCGTGCTGCAGGCCGCAGGCAAGTCACACGATGGACCGGTGCAGATCGCCCGGATGCACAAACTCGCCAAGGGCTCGGCGGTCGAGGCCCGCACCCAGGCGATCAACCGGCTCAAGGCTGTCCTGCTCAGTGCCGACCCGAACCTGCGGGAAGAACTGGACGGACGGGGCAAATGCGGAACTCTTCCGCTACAGCCATGCCCCCGTCATAGGGGCAGTATGTGAGATGTGGGAGCGTGAACGGGTGAGTGAGAGTACGCCGAACACCCTGCAATACCGCTCCGACGGGCCCCAGGACACCCCAGTCCTGGTTCTGGGCCCCGCTCTCGGTACGACATGGCACATGTGGGACCGGCAGGTCCCCGAATTGTCCCGCCGGTGGCGCGTCGTCCGCTTCGACCTGCCCGGCCACGGCGGCGCCCCCGCGGAACCCGCCGCCACCGTCGGCGACCTCACCGACCGGCTGCTCACCACCCTCGACGCCCTCGGCGTCGACCGCTTCTCCTACGCCGGCGCCTGCCTGTCCGGCGCCGTCGGCACCGACCTCGCCCTGCGCCACCCGCACCGGCTGCAGGCCCTGGCCCTGGCCGGCTCCGCCGCCCGCTTCGAGACGGCCCCCGACGCCGGCCTGCGCGCCGCCGCCGTCCGCGACGGCGGACTCGAACCCGTCGCCCGCCAGGCGCCCGGCCTGTGGTTCACCCCCGTCTTCGCCGGCGCCCAGCCGGCGATCGTCGACTGGGCCGTGCAGATGGTGCGCACGACCGACCCCGTCAGCTTCGCGGCCGCCTGCGAGGCGCTCGCCGCGTACGACGTGCGCGACGCCCTCGCCCGCATCACGGTGCCCACCCTGGTCGTCGTCGGCGACCAGGACCCCGCCACCCCGACCGCCGAGGCCCGCACCCTGGTCGCCGGCATCCCCGACGCCCGCCTGGCCGTCGTCCCGGCGGCCCGCCACCTGGCCCCGGTCGAGCAACCGATCGCGGTGACGGACCTGCTGATCCGCCACTTCTCCGCGCAGCGCCGCCCGGCGGCGACCGGGTCGGGGGCGGCGGCCTCCCCGCCCCCCTCCGGTCCCGCCGACGCGGGGCCTGCAGCGGCCGGATTCCCGCCGGCGTCCGGCGCTCCCATGCGCCCCGGCCCCTCGACCTCCTCCGGCTCGACGCCGGCCCCGGCGGGCTTCGGACCGGCGCCCGCCGGCCGGGCCCGGGGCCCGGAGGGGGCAGCAGCGGCTCCGGGCGCCACCGCGCCGATCGCCGGCCCCTCCGGTTTCCCGGCCGCCGGCGTCGTGCCCGCGCCCGGGACCGGGTTCCCCGGGGCACAGTCGGGCGGTGGCGAACCGAAGCCCGTTCACGGGGGTGCCGCACCGCAGCAGGCGGGCGCGTCCGCGGACGGCTCCGCGAGGGTTGTCGGCCGGGGGACGGACGGGGCCGAGGCGGCTGCCGGGCCGCTCGCCGGCCCCGGGGCGACCTTCCGGCTGGGTCCGCCGGTGACCGGTGCGGGGCCGGTCGTCTCCGGGCTTCCCGACGCCGCGGTCCGGTCCGGCGGGCGGCCGGGAGCGGACGGTGTGGGCCATGCGCCGTTGGGTGGTGCATCGGGCCCGGGCGGTGCGGCGGCCGCACCGCATCAGGCGGCCGCGTCCGCGGATGGTTCCGCCGCGGGGCACTCCGGCGACCGGCCGGGCCCGGAGCGGGCCGCCGCCGGGCCGCAGCAGGCCGAGGCGGGCGACTCCTTCCGGTATGAGCCACCGGCGGGCGCGGACCGTACGTCGCAGGGCGGTGGTCCGGCCGGCGAGGCGGATCCGGTTCGCGCGGGTGCTGCTTCCCTTCAAGCGGACGGCTCGGCGATGACCTCCTTCCGCCTCGGCCCGCCGGTGCCCGGTGCCGGGAAGGCGTGCGGGGAGCGCGCACCGCAGCAGGCGGGTGCGTCCGCGGACGCCGCATCCGGCGTCGGCGGCCTGCTCCCGGACGCGGTTCCGGCGGGCGGGGCCGCCGTTCCGGTTGCCGCCGGGCCGGAGGCCCCCCGCACCGCGCGCCCGTTCGGGGCGGCGTACGAGGAGTTCGTCGAGCGGTTCGCCCGGGGCGGCCCCTGGGCGCGGCCCGGGCTCGATCCGCGGACGCGGTACCTCGTCACGCTCACCGCGCTCGCCGTCGGCGGGCACACCGGTGAGCTCGCCGCGTACGCGCGGGCCGCGCTGCGGGCCGGGGTGTCGGCCGAGGAGATAGAGGAAACGTTGCTGCAGGCCGCGCCCTACTGCGGCCTGCCCGCCGTCGGCGCGGCGTTCGACGCCGTGGGCCGCGTCATGGCCGAGGAGGCCGGCACGTAGCAGGATGGGCGTCATGACGATCAAGCTCACCAAGCACGGTCACGCCTGCATCCGCCTGGAGAAGGGCGGTCGCACCCTGGTCATCGACCCGGGTGCCTTCACCGAGGAGGACGCGGCCGTGGGCGCGGACGCCGTCCTCGTCACCCACGAGCATCTCGACCACTTCGACGCCGGCCGGCTGCGCGCCGCCCTGGAGGCGAACCCCGCCGCCGAGCTGTGGACGCTGCGCAGCGTCGCCGAGCAGGTCTCGGCGGCGTTCCCGGGCAGGGTGCACACGGTGGGCGAGGGCGACGCCTTCACGGCCGCCGGTTTCGACATCCAGGTGCACGGTCAGCTGCACGCCGTGATCCACCCGGACATCCCGCGGGTCACCAACGTCGGGTACTTCGTCGACGGCTCCGTCTTCCACCCCGGGGACGCGCTGACGGTCCCGGGGCAGTCGGTGGACACGCTGATGGTCCCGGTCATGGCGCCCTGGAACAAGGTCTCCGAGGTCATCGACTACATCCGTGAGGTGAAGCCGCGCCGGGCGTACGACATCCACGACGCGCTGCTGACGGATCTGGCCCGGCCGGTGTACGACCGGATGCTGGGCGCGGACGGGCCGGGCGTCGCGGGGGCCGAGCACGCGCGGCTGGCGCCGGGCCACAGCGTCGAGCTCTGAACCGGGCCCGGGCGGGCCCGCCCCGTTGTCCCCGCCCCGTTGTCAGTGCCTCCCGTTAGGGTGGCCGCATGCGCATCGCCACCTGGAACGTGAACTCGATCACCGCCCGTCTGCCGCGGCTGCTGGCCTGGCTGGAGAGCAGCGGTACGGACGTGTTGTGCATCCAGGAGACCAAGTGCAGCGCCGAGCAGTTCCCGGAGCAGGAGCTGCGCGAGCTCGGCTACGAGTCCGCGGTCCACGCGGACGGCCGGTGGAACGGTGTGGCGCTGGTCTCCCGAGTGGGCCTGGAGAACGTGGTGCGTGGCCTGCCCGGCGGTCCGGAGTACGACGGCGCGCAGGAGCCGCGGGCGGTCTCCGCGGACTGCGGCGGCGTGCGCCTGTGGTCGGTGTACGTGCCCAACGGCCGTGAGGTCGGCCACGCGCACTACAGCTACAAGCTGCACTGGCTGGAGACGCTGCGCGACGTGGTCGCCACGGACGCGGCGGGGGAGCGGCCGTTCGCGGTGCTGGGCGACTTCAACATCGCCCCGACCGACGAGGACGTCTACGACCGGTCCGTCTTCGAGGGCTCCACGCATGTGACGGCGGCCGAGCGTGCCGCGCTGGGCGCCCTGCGGGACGCGGGCCTGAGCGACGTCGTCCCGCGCCCGCTGAAGTACGACCACCCGTACACGTACTGGGACTACCGTCAGCTGTGCTTCCCGAAGAACCGGGGCATGCGCATCGACCTCGTCTACGGCAACGCGTCCTTCGCCGCGGCGGCGAAGGACGCCTACGTCGACCGCGAGGAGCGCAAGGGCAAGGGCGCCTCCGACCACGCGCCCGTCGTCGTCGACCTGGAGCTCTGATGAGGGCTCGCCGGGCCTGACGTCAGGTCAGCTCGCGCAGGTCGATGGAGTCGACGAACGCCCGCATTCCCGCGTTCCCGGGGTGCAGGTGGTCGCCGCCGTCGTAGCGCGGCAGCATCCGTTCGGGGTGCTCCGGGTCGCGCACCGCCGCGTCGAAGTCCAGCACCCCGTCGTACGGCCCGTTCCCGGCCCGCCCGGCCGCGCGCAGGTGCCGGTTGACGGCGGTGCGCCGGTCCTCGGCCTCGGCGGTGCAGTCCCAGAAGCCGCCGCAGGGCGCGATGGTGGCCACCAGCACCCGTAGGCCGCGTGCGTGGGCGCGGGCGGCGATGGACCGCAGCTCGTCGATGATCTCCTCCGCCGTGGTGTCGCCGCGCACGTCGTTGACGCCCTCGAAGACGATGACGGTACGGGCCCCGGTCTGCGCGAGGACGTCCCGCTCCAGCCGGTGACCGGCGCTGACGCCGCTCCTGACGGTGCTGACGCCGTCCCCGGGGTAGCGGTCGGTCACCACGCGGTTGCCGGAGATGCCCTGGTTGAGCACCCCGTAGGCCGGTACGGCGCGCTGGTCGCGCAGCCGCCGGGCCAGCAGGTCGGGCCAGCGCCCGTTGGCGCCCGGCGTGGAGCGCTCGCCGTCGGTGATCGAGTCGCCCAGGGTCACGACCGAGCCCGCCCCGCCGGCGACGTCCACGCCGGTCAGCAGGGGCCAGCCGTCGAGCGGTTGGTCGAACACCGTGGCCTCGCGGTCGGCCGTGCGGTCGCCGCGGGCGTCGGCGGTGAGGTACGAGACCTGGTTGCTGTAGCTGTGCACGGGCAGCGTCCGCACCGTACCGGGCAGGTGGATGCTCACCAGCAGGTTGCTGTCGGGCGGCACCCGGAAGCCCACCGGGTCGCTGAACTGCTGGGCCCCGGCGGGGATGTCCGTGCCCGCTCGGCCGCCGAAGGTCAGCGGCACCGGCCGTCGCGTCGCCGCCGCGCCCCGCTCCTGGAGCGCGATGCTGGCGTGCCCGATGCGCACCGGCTGCCGGGCGAAGGTGTTCTCCAGCCGGATCCGGGCGCGCGGGCCGCCCACGCTGCTGTGCACGATCAGCCGGAGGGTGCGGTCCGTCCACGGGCCGACGGCGGAGTACCCGGACGTGGAGGTCGCCCAGCTGCCGGTCCACCCGTTCGAGGGAGAGCGCAGCGCCAGGGAGAAGACGTGCAGGCCTGGCGCTTCGGGCAGTTCGACGGAGGCGACCTCGCGGCCGCGCACGACCGGCACCGTCACCGCGTACAGCCGTACGGTCCCGGCGCGGGCGCCGTCGGCGGTGTTGCGGTGCGGCAGGGCGAGGGCCTTGGTGGCGAGCGGCCCGTGCCGCCAGTCGGGTGCGGCGAGGGTGTAGCGGCCGGCCGAGCCGTCGCGGTAGGCGATCGTGCCGGTGCCGCTCGCCCGCTCGCCCGTACCGGCGACGAGGAAGGTCAGGGCGTCGCCGCGCCCGGCGAGGCGCACCCGTTGCCCGTCGGCGCGCACGTTGTCGGGCCGGCCGGGGGCGGTGGCGGGCCAGCGCAGGACCGTACGGTCCAGGACGAGGGCGCGGCCGGGCGTCCAGCCGGCGGCCCGGAGGTCCTGGGCGGAGAGCGAACCGCCGGAGCCGTCGAGGTCGGCCGCCTCCGGCCGGTCGTCGTCGCTGATGCCCCGGTTGTCGAAGAGCCGCTCCAGCGGCAGCGGGGCCGCCGCCCCGGCGGGGGCGGCCGGCGCGGGCGTGGAGGCCAGGACGAGCGCGCAGGCCGCCCCCGCCGCCACCGCCGCGGCGAGCAGCGCCCGTCTGCGCCGCCCGGGGCGGTGTGTGGTGGGCGTCGGTGTCCGGAGCATGTGCGTCCTGCCTCCCAGCGTTCCCCGCGCGTGCACGTGGCGGGATGAAGCTAGGGAGACGCCAGGGGAACGTCAAGGAAGCCACGCGGTCACGCCGGGCGTCGCCGAGTCGGTGGTGGCGGCACCCGTGCCGGTGGGATCCTGTCCGGTATGAACATTCCCTTCCTGGACGGCTGGCGCAGGCGGCACGGCACGCCGGGCGGCACGCCGCTGCCCGAGCGGGCCGAGCGGGACCCGCAGGGCCTGGCGGAGCTGCTCTCGGAGTGCGAACTGCTGCGTGCCCACGCGCAGTCGGCCGGGGTCGTGCTCGACGACTCGCCGGCGTCCCTGGAGGGGCTGGACCAGCTGCAGCCGCGCTGGCGCGACGACGCGGAACTGGTGCCCTGGCTCGGCAACGACGCCGGCCTGTACCTGGGCACGGTGGTCGTGCGCACGGTCGCCGGCGCCGGCTGGTCGATCCGCTCCGACGGGCAGCCCGTCGTACGGCTCGCCAACGGCCTGGAGGCGGACGTCGTCGAGGTCGGCCGCGCCTGGGCCGAGGACGGCGCGCCGGAGCTGTCGCAGGTGTACGCCGAGCTCGCCGAGAGGTGAGCCCCGTGGGGGCGGGGTGATGCCCCCACGACGCGTCAGCTGGTGAACGCGATGGTGTACTCCAGCCGCCAGCGGTCGGCGCGCACGACGATGTCGGAGGTCTCCACGGCCCGGTTCTCGCCGTCGAAGTGCGTGCGTTCGACGACGGTGACGCACTGGCCCGCGGCGCAGCCCAGGGCCTCGGCCTCGGGCGTGGTGGCCGGCCGGGAGCCGACGAGCTCCCGGGCGCGCACCACCCGGATGCCGATGGCGGCGAGGCGGCCGCGCACCCCGCGCCGGGCGTAGGGGCCGCGCTCGGGCAGGACGACGTCGGTGCCGCCGGTGATGGACAGCGGCTCCCAGCTGGTGGCGAGCTGCACCGGGTGCCGGTTGGCCAGGTACTCGTACTGGGTGCACAGCACCGTCTCGCCCGGGGCGATGCCCAGCCGCTCGGCGATGGGTGCCGGCGCCGGGGTCTCGCTGGAGGACGCCTCCCAGGTGAGCGCGGCGCCGTAGCCGCGCAGGCCGCGCACCTCGGCGGCGAAGGGGGAGTCCACGGCGCCGGTGGAGCGCAGCAGCGCGCCCAGCGGCGCCCGGTCGGTGACGAACACCCCCCGCCCGAACTGCCCCTCGGCGTAGCCGGCGGCCTTCAGCACCCGTACCGCCCGGTCCACCGTCTGGTCGCTCGCGCCGTAGGTGCGTTTGAGCTCGGAGCGGGAGGGAATGCGGTCGCCCACCTTCAGCCCGCCCTCGTCGATCCTTCGGCGCAGGTCGTCCGCGATGCGCAGATATACGGGCCTGCTGTCGCCCATGCGGGCTCCCTTCCCCCTCGAAGTCCCCCGGCCGGAGCACACAGGCTAGGTACCCAGGCTCGGTCTGTGTACCTAGGGCAAATGGCGGTCCGTCCGCCCCCGATCCGGCTCAATCCCGCGGCGCCGCGCGTGTCAGCGGGCACCTGCCCGGGCGTACCGCGGTTACGGTGCGGCGACCGCGAGGTCCCGAGCGAGCGGGGAGGCCGGAATGGCCGGCGAGCCACTGATCGAACTGCGCGACGTCAACAAGTACTACGGCAGGCTGCACGTGCTGCAGGACATCGATCTGACCGTCGGCCGCGGCGAGGTGGTCGTCGTCATCGGCCCTTCCGGTTCGGGCAAGTCGACGCTGTGCCGCACGATCAACCGTCTGGAGTCGGTGGACTCCGGCACCGTCACCATCGACGGCAAGCCCCTGCCGGAGGAGGGCAGGGAGCTCGCCCGGCTGCGCGCGGACGTGGGCATGGTCTTCCAGTCCTTCAACCTCTTCGCGCACAAGACCGTCCTCGCCAACGTCTCCCTCGCCCCGGTCAAGGTGCGCGGGCGCGGCCGCGAGGAGGCCGACCGGCACTCGCGCGAACTGCTCGAACGCGTCGGCCTGCTCGCCCACGCCGAGAAGTACCCGGCGCAGTTGTCCGGCGGCCAGCAGCAGCGCGTGGCGATCGCCCGGGCCCTGGCCATGGAGCCCAAGGCCCTGCTCTTCGACGAGCCGACCTCCGCCCTGGACCCGGAGATGATCAACGAGGTGCTGGAGGTCATGCAGCAGCTGGCCCGCGAGGGCATGACGATGGTCGTCGTCACGCACGAGATGGGCTTCGCCCGCTCGGCCGCCAACCGCGTCGTCTTCATGGCCGACGGCCGCATCGTCGAGGACCGCCCGCCGGAGGACTTCTTCACCGCACCGAGCAGCGAGCGGGCCAGGGACTTCCTCTCCAAGATCCTCAAGCACTGAGGCGGTGAGGAAAGCCCATGCCACGCCCTGTCCACCGCCTGCTGCCCGCCCTGGCACTCACCGCCCTGCTCACCGTCGCCGCCCTCTGCGCCGCAGGCTGCGGCAAGGAGGGCAGCCCGCCCGTCAAGGGCCCGAAGCCCGGGCAGCTGCCCGTCTACACCGTCGCCACCGGCTTCACCCTGCCGGACTCCGCCACCTGGCGGCGCGCCCGCAGCCGCGGCCACCTCGTCGTGGGAGCCAAGGAGGACCAGCCGTACATGGGCGAGAAGGACCCCGCCACCGGCGCCTACTCCGGCTTCGACATCGAGATCGCCCGCATGATGGCCGCCTCCCTCGGCTTCGACCCGAAGACGATCTCCTTCCGCACCATCGCCTCCGCCAACCGCGAGACGGCCCTGCAGAACGGCCAGATCGACTACTACGTGGGCACCTACACCATCAACGCCCTGCGCAAGAAGCAGGTCGGCTTCGCCGGGCCCTACTACACCGCCGGCCAGTCGCTGCTGGTCCGCAAGGACGAGAAGGGCATCGACGGCCCCGGTGACCTCGCCGGCAAACGCGTCTGCTCGGCCGCCGGCTCCACCCCGCTGCAGCGCATCGAGCGCGACTACCCCAAGGCCCACGCCGTCGCCTACGACACGTACTCCATCTGCGTCGACAACCTCCTCAGCCTCCAGGTGGACGCCGTCACCACCGACGACACCATCCTCATGGGCTACGCGGCCAAGGCGCCGGACGAGCTGAAGCTGGCCGGCCGGCCCTTCTCCACCGAGCCGTACGGCATCGGGGTGCCCCGCGGCGACACCGCGCTGCGCCTGGCCCTGGACGACGCCATCGCCGCCCACGAGCGAAACGGCGACTGGAAGAAGGCCTACGACGCCACCCTCGGGCTGTCGGGGGTGCCCGCACCGCAGCCGCCCGCCGTCGACCGCTACCCGGCGGGCTGAGGGGAGCACCGTTGAACGTCCTCACCGACAACCTCGCCCTCTACGGCCGCGGCCTGCTGGGCACCGTCGAACTGACCGTCTACGCCTCGCTGCTCGCGCTCGCCCTGGGCTGCGTCATGGCCTCCTTCCGCGTCGCCCCCGTCGCGCCCCTGCGCGCCTTCGGGACCGCCTGGGTGGCCGTCCTGCGCAACACCCCGCTCACGCTGCTGTTCTTCGCCGTCATGCTGGGGCTGCCGCGCTTCGGACTCGTCCTGCCCTTTCAGCTCTTCGCCGTCCTCGCCCTGGGCTGCTACACCTCGGCCTTCATCTGCGAGGTGCTGCGCTCGGGCATCAACACCGTGCCCACCGGGCAGGGCGAGGCCGCCCGCAGCCTGGGCATGACCTTCGGCCAGACCCTCGCCCTGGTCGTCCTGCCCCAGGCCTTCCGCACCGTCATCCCGCCGATCGGCTCGACGCTCATCGCGCTCGCGAAGAACTCCGCCATCGCCGGGGCGTTCAGCGTCACCGAGCTGCTCGGCACGTACAAACCCCTCAGTGAGCTCGGCTACAGCGTCGTGTGGTCGTTCGTCTGGATCGCCGTCGGCTACCTGATCGTCACCCTCACCATCAGCGCGCTGTTCAACGTGCTGGAGAAGCGCTGGGGAGTGCCCCGATGACCGCCTCCACCACCCTGTACGACGTCCCCGGCCCGCACGCCCGGCGCCGCCACCGCCTCTACGGCACCCTGGCCTCGGCCGCCATCGTCCTGCTGCTCGCCTGGGTGGTGTACCTGCTGTTCGACACCGGGCAGTTCACGGCCGCGAAGTGGGAGCCGTTCACGTACAAGGGCATCCAGGAGATGCTCCTGGAGGGCCTGGCCAACACCCTGCGGGCGTTCGGCTTCGCCGCCGTGCTCTCCCTCGCCCTCGGCGGACTGCTGGCCTGCGGGCGGCTGTCGGAGCACCGGGTGCTGCGCTGGGCCGCCACCGTCGTGGTCGAGTTCTTCCGGGCGATGCCGCTGCTGGTGATGATCTTCTTCATCTTCGTGGCCCTCAAGGTCCAGCCGCTGCCCGCCCTGGTTGCCGGGCTGACCCTCTACAACGGCTCGGTCCTCGCCGAGGTCTTCCGCACCGGAGTGGGCGCCGTCGACCGCGGGCAGCGCGAGGCGGCGTACTCGCTGGGCATGCGCAAGACGCAGGTGATGGCCTACGTCCTGGTGCCCCAGGCGCTGCGCGCGATGCTGCCGACCATCATCAGCCAGCTCGTGGTCGCCCTGAAGGACACCTCCCTGGGCTTCCTCATCACCTACGAGGAGTTCCTCCATGCCGGCAAGCTGATCGCCGGGAACCTCGACTACGACCTGCCCTTCATCCCCGTGGTGATGATCATCTCGCCGATCTACATCGGGATGTGCATGCTGCTCTCGCGCCTGGCCACCTGGGTGGCCGCACGCCAGCGGCGCAGCGTCAAGACAGAGGCGGTGGAGGTGGCCCCGGCCGAACCGGGCACCCTCATGCCCGGCGCGGGGGCGCATCCGTAGGGCGCGGCGGGCCGACTCGGGCGCGGTGCGGACGCGCTCGTCATATCTTCGAGAAAACGCCCGGTATTCCACCTTGCCCCGGGCCTACGATGACCGTAGGCAGGATGCGGAACCGCGGTGGGGCCGCCTCCCGCCGACGGGGGAGCCATGACCACGCCATGGACCGATCACCTGCAACTCGAAGCCTTCGTCAAACAGTTCGAGCTGGCCGACCGGCTGGGGCACGACGCCTTCGGCGAGTACGCCGCGGTGGCCGACGAGCTCGACGAGCTCTACCTCACCCAGGCCCAGCAGTTCCTCCAGGAGCTCGACCCCGACGGCGCCGCCGAGCGCTTCGCCGAGGTCGTCCGCCTGAACGAGACCCTCCTCGCCCGCGCCGACCGCGAGCTCGCCCGCCCCGAGCGCGTCGCCCCGGACTACCGCACGGACCTCATCGCCTGGCGCGCCGAGGCCGCCGACCTGGCCGTGTACGCCCAGGGCGAGGCCCTGCTGGCCCAGGCCATGCAGCGCCGCCTGTCCGGCGACCTGCGCGGCGCCGTCGACCTGTACGAGCAGGCCCAGGAGCAGTTCGGCCAGCTGGCCGAGGAGTCGGAGGCCCGCGGCGAACTCGGCGAGCTCAAGGCCCTGCTGTCCGGCACCGACGCCGGCTTCTGCCAGGGCGTGCTCGCCATGGGCGCCGGCGCCTACCAGCAGGCGCGCGAGATCTTCCGCCAGGTGCGCGCCACCTACCAGGAGATCAGGCGGGAGCTCGCCGACGACGTCCCGGACGTCGGAGGCGGCCCGCCCGGTCCGGGCACCCCCGCCGGCCAGGTGGCCTGGGAGGTGGAGGCCCAGCTGGCGTACGCCGACATGATGTTTCAGCTGGCCAGCTTCTTCGACCATGTGCGCTCCGGCCACCCCGACCGCGCCGAGGAGTGCATCTGCGAGGCGGTCGGCCTGTACGAGGAGTGGATGAACCTCGTCATCGCCCAGGGCTGCGCCCCGCTTCAGCGGCGGGTGATGCTCATGGAGCTGTCCAACCTGCGGGGCTGGCAGGGCTGGGTGCGCGCCGACGTCGCCCGCGAGCGGCGCGACTGGCAGCGCTGCCGCGAGCACCTGACGCGCGCCGAACAGGCGTGGTCCGCCTGCGCCGATCTCAGCGCACGGCTGTCGGTGACCGGGCGTGCCTCGCTGCCGTTCGAGAT
Organism: Streptomyces sp. NPDC049585; assembly: GCF_040675615.1. NCBI lineage: Bacteria > Bacillati > Actinomycetota > Actinomycetes > Kitasatosporales > Streptomycetaceae > Streptomyces > Streptomyces sp. NPDC049585. The sequence goes on from NZ_JBFAPE010000003.1 coordinate 205,054, forward strand.
GTCCAACATCGAGATGCTGCTGGAGACCAGCCGGCGGCGCTACCAGCGCGAGCGCGAACTGTGGCAGGAGATCGAGCGCCTGACCGCCCAGCTGCGCGCCCAGGGGCGGGTGGAGGTCCACTCGCACGGAGGGTACGGAGGGCAGGGCGGCCGCGGCGGCACGGGAGGGAGCCTCGACATGAGCGAGAACCAGGAGCACCACTACTCCACCTACAACTTCCCCGGCGCCAATGTGGGCGCGGCGGGGGACGGCGCGCGGGCCGAGCGGTTCCAGCAGTTCACCGGGCTGCGCCCGGGCGACTTCCGGCACCTCGCCGAGGAGCTGGAGGACCTCGCGGTCACCATGGGCGGGGCGGCCACCGACGAGACCCAGCGCGCCGCGGTACGCGCCGTGCGCGCCGCCGCCGAGGGCGCCCGCTCCCAGGACGAGAGCGCGGTGCGCCGGCACCTGCGCGCGGCGGGGGCGTGGGCGCTGGACATGGCGGCGCGGCTCGGCGTGAGCGCCGCCGAGGCCGCCGTGCGCAGCGCGCTCGGCGGCTGAGCGCGCCCTCGCCCGCGGCCCGCTCAGTCCTCGGCGCCCTGCCACAGGTCGGGGCCGAAGACCTCGTAGTGGACGGCGGACGCGGGCACGCCCGCCGCCAGCAGCTGCGTCCGGGCGCTGCGCAGGAAGGGCAGCGGGCCGCACAGGTAGGCCGTGGTGCCCGCGGGAACGGTGATGCGGGAGAGGTCGGCCAGGCCCGTGCGGTCGGCGGGGTGCGGGCCCTGCGGGTGCTCGTACCAGACGTGGGCCTCGGCGTCGGGCAGCTTGCCGACGAGCTGCTCCAGCTCGGAGCGGAAGGCGTGCGTGGACTCGCTGCGGTCGGCGTGCACGACGACGACGCGGCTCTGCGCACCGGTGGCGGCCAGGTGGTCGAGCATGCCGATCATGGGCGTGCAGCCGATGCCGGCCGATGCCAGCAGGACGGGGGAGTCGTCGTCGGCCAGGGTCACGTCGCCGAAGGGGACGCTCACCACCAGCTCGTCGCCCACCTCGACGGCCGCGTGCAGGTGGCCGGAGACCTCGCCGGCCACCTCGCCGGCCACGCGCTTGACGGAGAACTGCAGGGCGTCCTCCGGGAAGCCGGAGATGCTGTACTGACGTATCTGCCGCGCCCCGTCGGGAAGGGTGACGCGGACGGAGACGTACTGCCCCGGCCGGGGCGCGGGCACCGGGCGGCCGTCGAGGGGGCGCACGACGAAGGTGGTCACGTCGGCCGTCCCGGTGTGCCGGGCGACGACCCGGCAGGGCAGCCACACGTCGCCGGCGGCCCGTCCGGCCTCCTCGTACAGCCGGGTCTCCAGCGCGATGAGGGCGTGTGCCATCAGCCAGTACACCTCGTCCCAGGCGGCCGCGACCTCCTCGGTGACGGCCTCGCCCAGGACCTCGACGACGGCGGCGAAGAGGTGGTGGTGGACGACCTTGTACTGCTCGGCGGTGATGCCCAGCGACGCGTGCTTGTGCGCGATGCGCGAGAGCAGCGCGTCGGGACGCTCGTCGGGGTGCTCCAGGAGCGCGGTGGCGAAGCCGGCCACGGCTCCGGCGAGGGCCTGCTGCTGACTGCCTACGGCCTGGTTGCCCCGGTTGAACAGGTCGCGCTGCAGCTCGGGGTGCGCGGTGAACAGGCCGGTGTAGAAGCGTGAGGTGATCTCGCCGAGGGCGCCCGCGACCGCGGGCAGCGTGGCACGGACGGTGCCGGCCGACTTCGGGGACAGCATGGAGGCTCCTTTGACGCCGTGAAGTGGTATTCAAGAGTCGTATTTAAGGGTGCGTGCAACTCCCGCCCGGGAGAGGGTGTTTCGAAAGGTGTGTCAGGAGGTGTTCTCGCGGGCGGGGCCCGTGCCCAGGGTCAGCAGGACCGGTCCGGTCGGCGGGCCCGTCAGTTCCTCGACCGTGATCGGGTCGAGGGCCGCGAAGAACGCCTCCTGTGCCGCCCGCAGGGCGCCGCGCAGCCGGCATGCCCCGCGCAGCGGGCACGGGGGCTCGTCCTCGCAGCCGACGACGTCGCCGGTGCCCTCCAGTTCCCGTACCAGCCGCCCCACCGAGCCCAGGCGCCCGGCCGTGGTCAGGGTCAGGCCGCCGCCGCGGCCCCGGCGGGCCTCGACGACGCCCAGGTGCTGCAGCCGGCTGACGACCTTGGCCGCGTGGGTGTACGGCACGTCGATCGCGGCCGCCACCTCACGGGTGGTCGGCGCCTCGTCGTCGCGGGCCACGGCCAGGCGCATGGCGATGCGCAGGGCGATGTCGGTGCTCTTGGTCAGTCGCACGCTCACGATTCTAGCTAATTGGCATTTCGGAGTCGCATTAAGGGGGTGCTGGGGACGGGGCTCCTGGAAGTGGGGTATCCACCCCGTACTGATCGGTAGCCGGATTGACAGGCGGTAACCCGGCGGGGAGTCTGAACCCTCGCATGATCGGTTCGATCATCAACCATGCACGATTCCCTCACCTTTGGAGCAATTTGTGGCACAGCGCGAACGCAGTGCGCGAAACGGGAGAGTACTGGCGGCACTCGGTGCGGCAACGGCCCTGACGGCGGTGGCGACCGGCCCCGCGACGGCGGCCGACGCGACCGGGTACGCCAGTGGCGCGCGCTACGTCGCCCTCGGCGACTCCTACACCTCCGGTCCCGGCATCCCCCAGCAGAGCGGCGGCGACTGCGCCCGCTCCAGCGTCAACTACCCCTCCCTGACGGCCGCCGCCCTGAAGGTCTCCGCCTTCAAGGACGTCAGCTGCAGCGGCGCGACGACCGACGACATGTGGCGCACCCAGGGGGAGAACGCCCCCCAGCTCGACGCCCTCGGCAAGCGGACCCGCCTGGTCACCGTGGGCATCGGCGGCAACGACATCGGCTTCGGCACGATCATCGGCACCTGCGCCCAGCTGTCGGCGAGCGACCCCGCCGGAGCGCCCTGCAAGAAGCAGTACACCGCGCCCGACGGCGGCGACCAGCTCGCGCAGCGCATCAACGACGCCGCCCCCAAGATCGCCCGCGTGCTGCAGGCCGTGCACCAGCGCGCCCCCTACGCCGACGTCGTCCTGGTCGGCTACCCGTCGATCATGCCCGACAGCGGCACGTCCTGCTTCCCGGCCGTGCCCATCGCCGCCGGCGACGCCACCTACCTGCGCGACACCGAGCAGCGCCTGAACGCCATGCTCCAGGAGCAGGCCCGCGCGGCGCACGTCCACTACGCCGACACCTACGGCCCCACCGTCGGCCACGACGTGTGCACCCCGGCCGCGGACCGTTGGATCGAGGGCGCCAACCCCGAGAGCCCCGCCGCCCCCTTCCACCCCAACGCCAAGGGTGAACAGGCCATGGCCGGCGCGGTGCTGAAGGAGCTGCGCGGCCACTGAGCCGATGACCTGTCGGCGGACGGGCCGTGCCGGTAGGCTCCGGGGCCCGTCCGCCCCATCGGGGTTGATGCCGACGAAACGGAGGCAGAGATGGCAGATCCGGCCCTCGCAAGACCGGCCGCCCGCCGGCCCCGACCCCCCGTCCGGCGCCGCAGACTGCCGGTCCTGGTCGCGACCGTCGCACTGATCGCCGGCGCGGCCGTACCCGCCGCCGCGGGCACCGCACCCGCGCCCGTGCGTACGCCCGCCAAGGCCTCCGTCGCCGTCGGCTACGGCGGCGCGGTGGCCAGCGTGGACCCCGACGCCTCCGCCGCCGGCATCGACGTGCTGCGCAAGGGCGGCAACGCCGTCGACGCGGCCGTGGCCACCGCCGCCGCCCTCGGGGTGACCGAGCCCTACTCGGCCGGCATCGGCGGGGGCGGCTACTTCGTCCACTACGACGCCCGCACCCACAAGGTCGCCACCATCGACGGCCGGGAGCGCGCGCCGCTGAGCGCCACCGACCGGCTGTTCCTGGAGAACGGCCGACCCCTGCCCTTCGCCGACGCGGTCACCAGCGGCCTGAGCGTCGGCACCCCCGGCACGCCCGCCACCTGGCAGGCCGCCCTGCGCAGCTGGGGCAGCCGCCCGCTCGCCCAGCTCCTCGAACCCGCCCGGCGCCTGGCCCACGACGGCTTCACCGTCGACGCCACCTTCGCCCGGCAGACCGCCGACAACCAGGACCGCTTCAAGGACTTCCCCGACACGGCCCGGATCTTCCTGCCCGGCGGCCGGCCCCCGGCCGTCGGCTCGACCCTGCGCAACCCCGACCTCGCCCGCACCTACCAGGAGCTGCAGCAGCACGGCGTGGACGCGCTCTACGAGGGCGCCATCGGCCGCGACCTCGTCCGCACCGTGCGCAAACCCCCCGTCGCCCCCGGCTCCGGGCGCGTCGCCCGCCCCGGCGACCTGACGGAGAAGGACCTGCGCTCCTACGCCGTCGAACGGCGCAGCCCCACCCGGGCCTCCTACCGCGGCCTGGACGTCTACGGCATGCCGCCCTCCTCCTCCGGCGGCACCACCGTCGCCGAGGCGCTGAACATCCTGGAGAACGACGACCTCCAGGACGTCGACCAGGCCACCTACCTGCACCGCTACCTCGAAGCCAGCCGGATCGCCTTCGCCGACCGCAACCGGTGGGTCGGCGACCCCGCCTTCGAGGACGTCCCCGTGCGGGGCCTGACCTCCCAGCGGTTCGCAGACGCGCGCGCCTGCCTCATCCGCGACGACGCCGTGCTCACCAGCCCGCTCGCCCCCGGCGACCCCCGCCGGCCGGGCACGGGCTGCGACGCGTACGGCACGGCCGCGCCCACGCCGTACGAAGGGGAGAACACCACCCACCTGACGACGGCCGACAAGTGGGGCAACGTCGTCTCCTACACCCTCACCCTGGAGCAGACCGGCGGCAGCGGCATCACCGTGCCCGGGCGCGGCTTCCTCCTCAACAACGAGTTGACGGACTTCTCCTTCACCCCCGTCAGCCCCGGCACCCACGACCCCAACCTGCCCGGGCCCGGCAAGCGGCCCCGCTCGTCGATGGCACCCACGATCGTCCTGGACGACGGCAGGCCGGCCTTCGCCCTCGGCTCACCGGGCGGCGCCACGATCATCACCACCGTGCTGCAGACCCTGCTGAACCACGTCGACCGCGGCATGCCGCTCGTCGACGCCATCGCCGCGCCGCGCGCCAGCCAGCGCAATGCGGCGGCCACCGAGCTGGAGCCGGGACTGTGGAACAGCCCGCTGCGCGGCCGGCTGGAGGCCAAGGGCCACGTGTTCAAGGAGAATCCGGAGATCGGCGCCGCCACCGGTATCCAGCGGCTGCCGGACGGCCGCTGGCTCGCCGCGGCCGAGCGCACCCGCCGCGGGGGCGGCTCGGCGATGGTGGTGCGACCGGCCGACTGACCGGCCGACTGACCGGCCGGCGCGTGAGGTCCATCCCCCACACGGGCGAACCGACCGACGGTACCGGTTCCTCCGCTCAGGTCCGGGAGAGACGACAGGCATAGGGCTGCCGTCCCACCCGGACCGACCCGCCGGACGGGCCCCGGGCGCCCGGGCAGGGCGCCGGCGGCCGTGGCGATCACATCGGCCGTACTGGCCCTGCTGGCCGTAGGCGTGACAGGGCTCGCGGTCGGTGCCCCCACCGCACACGCGGCCTCGCGCCGTGCAGGCACCGTGCGTCCCCTTGCCCTGCGACCGGGTGCTGCGGGCTCGAGTGCCGTGCGCGCGCATGCCGTGCGCTCGGGTCTCGTGCGCTGCTCCCTCGGGGCCTACCTCAGCGGAACGGTGCTCTCCGGGCGGTGGACGGTGCACGGCGGCGACCCGGCCGTGGCCGAGCGGTTCCATCACCGCGGCGCACTGGTGGCGTTCGTGCTCCACGTCCTGGCGGCCGGGGCGATGGTGGGATACGTGGCCCTCACCGGCTGGCGGGCCGGCAGCGACGGTTTTCCACAGGTTCTGCGACGGTCTTGCCACGCGCTGTGACGGGTCCTACGGTCGCTTGCACACGCGGATCTTCGCTTGCCGTGTGTCCGTCCGGCTGACGCCCCGGCTGAGGAGCTGCTTGTGACCGACGTTCTCCGCGCAGCACTGGTTCAGGCGACCTGGACCGGCGACACCGAGTCCATGATCGCCAAGCATGAGGAGCACGCCCGTGCCGCCGCGGCGCAGGGCGCCAAGGTGATCGGCTTCCAGGAAGTGTTCAACGCGCCCTACTTCTGCCAGGTACAGGAGAGCGAGCACTTCCGCTGGGCCGAGCCGGTGCCCGACGGGCCCACCGTCCGCCGGATGCAGGACCTCGCCCGCGAGACCGGCATGGTGATCGTCGTGCCGGTCTTCGAGGTCGAGCAGCCGCACGTGTTCTACAACACCGCGGCCGTCATCGACGCCGACGGCAGCTACCTCGGCAAGTACCGCAAGCACCACATCCCCCAGCTCAAGGGGTTCTGGGAGAAGTACTACTTCAGGCCCGGCAACCTCGGCTGGCCCGTCTTCGACACGGCCGTCGGCCGCATCGGGGTCTACATCTGCTACGACCGCCACTTCCCCGAGGGCTGGCGGGCCCTCGGCCTCGCCGGTGCCCAGCTGGTCTACAACCCCTCGGCCACCTCGCGCGGCCTGTCCGCCCACCTGTGGCGACTGGAGCAGCCGGCCGCGGCCGTCGCCAACGAGTACTTCGTCGCCGCCATCAACCGCGTCGGCCGCGAGGAGTACGGGGACAACGACTTCTACGGCACCTCCTACTTCGTCGACCCGCGCGGGCAGTTCGTCGGCGAGGTGGCCGGCGACAGCAAGGAGGAGCTCGTCGTGCGCGACCTCGACCTCGGCCTGATCGACGAGGTCCGCCGGCAGTGGGCCTTCTACCAGGACCGCCGGCCCGACGCCTACGAAGGGCTGGTGCAGCCGTGACGACCTCCGTTGCCTCGCTCCACGACCGGCACCGGGCCGTCATGCCGCAGTGGCTCGCCCTGTACTACCGCGAGCCGCTCGAGATCACCCACGGCGAGGGCCGCCACGTCTGGGACGCCCACGGCCGGCGCTACCTGGACTTCTTCGGCGGCATTTTGACCACCATGACCGCCCACGCCCTGCCCGAGGTCACCAAGGCCGTCGCCGAACAGGCCGGGCGCATCCTGCACACCTCCACCCTCTACCTCGACCGGCACATGGTCGAGCTGGCCGAGCGCATCGCCGCCCTGTCCGGCATCCCCGACGCCCGGGTCTTCTTCACCACCTCCGGTACCGAGGCGAACGACGCCGCCCTGCTCCTGGCCACCACGTACCGGCGCTCCAACCAGATCCTGGCCATGCGCAACGGCTACCACGGCCGATCCTTCTCCACCGTCGCCATCACCGGCAACAGCGCCTGGTCGCCCACCAGCCTCTCGCCGCTGCAGACGCTCTACGTCCACGGCGGCGTGCGCAGCCGCGGCCCCTACGCCCACCTCGACGACGCCGGGTTCATCGACGCCTGCGTCGCGGACCTTCAGGACGTCCTCGGGCAGGCGCACGGCACCGTCGCCGCGCTCGTCGCCGAACCGGTGCAGGGCGTCGGCGGGTTCACCGCCCCGCCCGACGGGCTCTACGCCGCCTTCCGCGAGGTGCTGGCCGAGCGGGGCATCCTGTGGATCAGCGACGAGGTGCAGACCGGCTGGGGCCGCACCGGCGACCACTTCTGGGGCTGGCAGGCCCATGGCGCGAGCGGCCCGCCCGACCTGCTCACCTTCGCCAAGGGCATCGGCAACGGCATGTCCGTCGGCGGCGTCGTCGCCCGCGCCGAGGTCATGAACTGCCTGGGCGCCAACTCCATCTCCACCTTCGGCGGCAGCCCCGTCACCATGGCGGCCGGCCTCGCCAACCTCACCTACCTGCTGGAGCACGACCTGCAGGGCAACGCCCGCCGCGTCGGCGGCCTGCTGATCGAGCGGCTGCACGCCCTGACCGCCGGCCTGCCCGTTGTCCGGGAGGTGCGCGGCCGCGGCCTGATGATCGGTATCGAGCTCGCCGGCCCGGACGGCACCCCCTCGCCCGAGGCCGCCTCCCTCGCCCTCGAACACGCCCGCGAGCTGGGCCTGCTCGTCGGCCGGGGCGGGCGCGAGGGCAACGCCCTGCGCATCGCCCCGCCCCTGACGCTCACCGTGGCCGAGGCCGAGGAGGGCGCGACGGCCCTCGGCGAGGCCCTGCGCCGCACCCAGCAGGACCTCGACGGGAAGGCCGGATCATGACCCGCACCCTCATCCGCGGCGGGCTCGTCATCACCGCCGCCGAGGAGACGAGCGCCGACGTCCTCGTCGAGGACGGCCGCATCGCCGCCCTGGCGGCCCACGGCAGCGCCTGCGCCGGGAGTTGGACGGCCGAGCGCACCATCGACGCCACCGGCAAGTACGTCGTGCCGGGCGGCGTCGACGCCCACACCCACTTCGACCTCCCCTTCGGCGGCACCGCCTCGTCCGACACCTTCGCCACCGGCACCCGCGCCGCCGCCTGGGGCGGCACCACCACCGTCGTCGACTTCGCCGTGCAGCAGCGCGGCGGGGCCCTGCGCGAGGGGCTCGACGCCTGGCACGCCAAGGCCGAGGGGCAGTGCGCGATCGACTACGCATTCCACATGATTCTCTCCGACGTCAACGAGGCCACCCTCAAGGAGATGGACCACCTCGTCTCCGAAGGCTGCACCTCGTTCAAGCTGTTCATGGCCTACCCGGGGGTCTTCTACAGCGACGACGGGCAGATCCTGCGCGCCATGCAACGGGCCGCCGCCAACGGCGGGTTGATCATGATGCACGCCGAGAACGGCATCGCCATCGACGTCCTCGTCGAACAGGCCCTGGCCGCCGGCCGCACCGATCCCCGCTACCACGGCGAGGTGCGCAGGGCCCTGCTGGAGGCCGAGGCCACCCACCGGGCCGTCGCCCTGGCCCGCGTCGCCGGCAGCCCCCTGTACGTCGTGCACGTCTCGGCCCAGGAGGCCGTCGCCGAGCTCGCCCGGGCCCGCGCCCTGGACCTGCCCGTCTTCGGCGAGACCTGCCCGCAGTACTTGTTCCTCTCCTCCGACCGGCTCGCCGAGCCCGGCTTCGAGGGCGCCAAGTACGTCTGCTCCACCCCGCTGCGGCCCGAGGAGCACCAGGCCGCGCTGTGGCGGGCCCTGCGCACCGACGACCTGCAGGTGGTCTCCACCGACCACTGCCCGTTCTGCTTCAGCGGGCAGAAGGAGCTCGGTCGCGGCGACTTCTCCAAGATCCCCAACGGTCTGCCCGGCGTGGAGCACCGGATGGACCTCCTCCACCAGGCCGTCGTCGAGGGCCGCATCACACGCCGCCGCTGGATCGAGCTCGCCTGCGCCGCCCCCGCCCGCATGTTCGGCCTCGCCCCCCGCAAGGGCACCCTCGCCCCCGGGGCCGACGCCGACGTCGTCGTCTACGACCCGCACGCCCGCCAGACGCTCTCCGCCACCACGCACCACATGAACGTCGACTACTCGGTCTACGAGGGCAAACAGATCACCGGACGGGTGGAGACCGTCCTCTCCCGCGGCGAGGTCGTCCTCGACCGCGGCACGTTCACCGGCCGCGCCGGACACGGGCGTTACCTGCCCCGCACCACCTGCCAGTACGTCATGTAAGGAGCACACCGCACGTGGACTTCGGCCTCGTCCTGCAGACCGACCCGCCCGCCACCGCCGTCGTGGAGCTCATGCGCCGCGCCGAACGCGCCGGCTTCACGCACGGCTGGACGTTCGACTCGGCCGTGCTGTGGCAGGAGCCCTTCGTCATCCACAGCCGCATCCTGGAGCACACCGAGCGCCTGATCGTCGGCCCGATGGTGACCAACCCCTCCACCCGCACCCCGGAGGTCACCGCCTCCACGTTCGCCACCCTCAACGACATGTACGGCAACCGCACCGTGTGCGGCATCGGCCGCGGCGACTCCGCCATGCGCGTCGCCGGCCGCCGGCCCAACACCCTCGCCGCGCTCAGCACCTCCATGCGCATCATCCGCGACCTCGCCGAGGGGCGGGAGACCGACGTCGGCGGCAGCACCCTGCGCATCCCCTGGGTGCGCGACGGCAGGCTCCCCGTCTGGATGGCCGCCTACGGGCCCAAGGCGCTGGCCCTGGCCGGCCGGGAGGCCGACGGCTTCATCCTCCAGCTCGCCGACCCCTACCTGACCGAGTGGATGATCAAGGCGGTGCGCACCGCCGCGGAGGACGCCGGCCGCGACCCGAACTCCCTGACCATCTGCGTCGCCGCCCCCGCCTACATCGGCGACGACCTCGCCCACGCGCGCGAGCAGTGCCGCTGGTTCGGCGGCATGGTCGGCAACCACGTCGCCGACCTCGTCGCCCGCTACGGCGAGCACTCGGCGGCGGTGCCGGAGGCGCTCACGGCGTACGTCAAGCAACGCCAGGGCTACGACTACAGCCACCACGGCCGCGCCGGGAACCCGTCGACGGACTTCGTTCCGGACGAGATCGTGGACCGCTTCTGCCTGCTCGGCCCGGCCGAGGCCCACATCGAACGCCTGGGCGCGCTACGGGAGCTGGGGGTGGACCAGTTCGCGGTGTACGCGATGCACGATGCGAAGGAGGCGACGATCGACGCGTACGGCGAGCGGGTGCTGCCGGCGCTGGCGTGAGCCTGCGGTCGCCGGACGGCCCGACGAAGCCGGCCCGTCCGGGGCCCGCCGCAGGCCCCCTACGGCACGCGCGCCGTCCACTCCTGCGTGGCGAACTTCGTCGCCGCCAGTTCCTCGGCGCGCGCCATCTCCTCGGCCGTCACCGCCCCCGCGGTCAACCCGTACCGCCCCCGGAACGTCCCCACCATCCGCTCGATCACCGCTTCCCGCGACAGCCCCGTCTGCCGTCGCAGCGGATCCACCCGCTTCTTCGCGCTCTTCGTGCCCTTGTCCGACAGCTTCTCGCGCCCGATGCGCAGCACGTCGAGCATCTTGTCCGCGTCGATGTCGTAGGCCATCGTCACGTGGTGCAGCACCGCGCCGCCGCCCGCGACCATCCGCTTCTGCGCCGCGCCCGCGATCTTCCCGGCGTCCGTGGCGATGTCGTTGAGCGGCTGGTACCAGGCCTTGACGCCCATGTCGCCGAGGGCCGCCAGCACCCAGTCGTCGAGATATGCGTAGCTGTCGGTGAAGGACAGGCCCTGCACGAGGGCCTCGGGCACGGACAGCGAGTAGGTGATGGTCGATCCGGGTTCGATGAACATGGCTCCGCCACCGGAAATGCGGCGCACCACCGTCATGCCGTGCCGGGCCGCGCCCTCGGGGTCGACCTCGTTGCGCAGGGACTGGAAGCTGCCGATGACGACGGCCGGCGCGCCCCATTCCCACACCCGCAGCGTCGGCGGCCGCCGTCCCGCGGCGACCTCCGCGGTGAGGACCTCGTCGAGGGCCATGTGCAGGGCGGGGGACTGGGGGCCGTCGTGGATGAGCTGCCAGTCGTAGTCGTGCCAGTCGGTGGCGTTGGCCAGCGCCCGGCGCACCGCCACGCCCACGGCCTCCGACGAGAAGCCGAACATCACCGTCCCCTCGGGCAGCGCCGCATCGATCCGGGCGGCCAGCTCAGGCGCGGGCAGGTCCGCGTCGGCCCCTTCCAGGGCGCGGTTGATGTCGAGCAGGGCCTCGTCCGGCTCCAGGAAGAAGTCCCCGGCCACCCGCACGTCACGCAGCGCTCCGTCGCGGACCTCCAGGTCCACCACGACGAGCTTGCCGCCCGGCACCTTGTACTCCCCGTGCACTGCGCACCCTCCAGAAACATGCCGCTGAGCCGGCCCCAGTGGCGGATACAGTCACCGTACGTGCCGAGGACGCCTGGCGGTGCGGCTGGAGGTGCTGTCAGTGCCCGGGGAACGGATCATCGCACTCGCGGCTGACAGCCCGTCCATGGCTCAGCGTTCGCGGAACCCGCCGAGGAAGCGGCGGAAGACGCCGCCCTCCCGGGGCAGCGGGTCGGACGGCGGTGGGGCCGTGGGCCGCTCGCGGGCGATCGGCTGGTCGTAGTCGGCCCGGACGATCGCATCGACGGTCCGGTCGACGTCGAAGTCCTCGGAACCCTCGATGCACGGCACGAAGCCGACCAGGACGCCGTCCCGCATCACCTGTGCTTCCAGGCCGGCCGTGTCGTCGGTGTCCCACAGCGCCTCACGGCCGTCATGCAGGACCACGCGCACACCGATCCGGTAGACGCCCTCACGGGCCAGGTGGGCATCCGTGCCCCGCTGCCGCAGCGCGTCCACGACGTGAAGCGCTCGCTTCTCGTCCATGCGGCCACGATAACGCCGAGGGCCCTCGCAGAGCTGCCCGAGCGACGCCGGCGCGACCCGCCTCCGGCCGGAGGCGGTCTTGCCGTCGGCCGTCCCTTCTGCCTTGGTGGACTCATGTTCACCACGCGTCCGACGCTGCAGGGCACCTTCGGCATGGTGTCCTCCACCCACTGGCTGGCCTCGCAGTCCGCGATGGCGGTGCTGGAGAGCGGTGGCAACGCCTTCGATGCCGCCGTGGCGGCCGCTTTCGTGCTGCACGTCGTCGAGCCGCACCTCAACGGTCCGGCCGGTGAGGTGGTGGCGGTGCTGGCACCTGCCGGTGGGCCCGTGCGGGTGCTGTGCGGTCAGGGTCCCGCCCCTGCCGGGGCGAGCGCGGCGCACTACACCTCGCTCGGCCTGGATCGCGTGCCCGGCACCGGTCCGCTCGCCGCGGCCGTGCCCGGCGCGTTCGACGCCTGGATGCTGTTGCTGCGCGACCACGGCACCAAGTCGCCGGCCGAGGTGCTGGAGTACGCCATCGGCTACGCCGAGCGCGGTCACGCCCCGGTCGAGGGGGTCGGCGCGGCGGTCGGCGCGGTGCAGCCGCTGCTGACCGGCGAGCCGGAGTGGGCGGCCTCCGCGGCCCTGTACCTGCCCGGCGGCAGCCCGCCGCGCCCCGGCGAGCTGCTGCGCAACCCACGGCTTGCGGCCACCTGGCGCCGCCTGGTCATCGAGGCGGAGGGCGCGGCGCGGGCCGGTGCCGCCACCGGCGGCGGCCGCGAGGCACGCATCGAGGCGGCCCGCCGCATCTGGCGGGAGGGTTTCGTCGCCGAGGCCCTGCTGCGCACCGCCGCCCGCCCCACCCTGGACACCAGCGGCGAGCGGCATGCGGGCACCCTCGCCGGTGAGGACCTCGCCCGCTACCGCGCCGCCTTCGAGGAGCCCGTCACCCACGACTGGCACGGCTGGACCCTGTGCAAGGCCGGCCCCTGGTCCCAGGGCCCGGTCCTGGCCCAGCAGCTCGCCCTGCTGCCGGACCCCGGCGAACTCGGCCCCGGCGAACTCGGCTCCGCAGAATTGCGCCCCGGCACACCGGAGTACGTCCACCTGCTGATCGAGGCGAGCAAGCTGGCCATGGCCGACCGCGAGGCGTGGTACGGCGACGCCACCGGCGACGTACCGCTCGCCACGCTGCTCTCCGGCGACTACAACGCCCGCCGTCGCGCGCTGATCGGCGAGCGCGCCTCGTACGCCCTGCGCCCGGGCAGCCCCGGGGGGCGCGTCCCGCGCATCGCCCGCCACGAGGTGAGCGACGGGCCCGTCCCCGATGCGGCACCGGCCCTGGGAGCGGGGGAGCCCGTGGTCGCCGCGGACGGCGCCACCCGCGGCGACACCTGTCACCTCGACGTCGTCGACCGCTGGGGCAACATGATCTCGGCCACGCCCAGCGGCGGCTGGCTGCAGTCCAATCCCGTCGTCCCCGAGCTCGGCTTCCCGCTGGGCACCCGGCTGCAGATGACCTGGCTGGAGGCCGGGCTGCCGAACTCCCTGACCCCGGGCCGCCGCCCCCGCACCACCCTCAGCCCCTCCCTGGCCCTGCGCGGCGGCGAGCCCGTCCTGGCCTTCGGCACCCCGGGCGGCGACTGCCAGGACCAGTGGCAGCTGCACTTCTTCCTCGCCCTCGCGCTGCGCCCGCCGGTGCGCGGCGGCCCGGACCTGCAGGGCGCGATCGACGCCCCGAACTGGCACCAGGAAGCCTTTCCCGGCTCCTTCCACCCGCGCACCGCCCGGCCCGGAGCCGTCACCGTCGAGTCCCGGCTGGGCGGGGCCGTGATCGAGGCCCTGCGTGCCCGCGGCCACCGGGTGACCGTCGGCGCGCCCTGGTCGGAGGGCCGGCTGTGCGCGGTGGCCCGTGATCCGCGGACGGGCGTGCTCTTCGCCGCCGCCAATCCCCGGGGCATGCAGGGCTACGCCACCGGGCGCTGAGCGCGGCCCCGCCGGCCCGGGCGTTCACGGGCGCTTCATGGTGCGGCCCCTGGGCCGTCACCGCTTGTCGGCGGGGCGTGGTTCGATTGTTCGTATGGTTCACATGGTCGACACGTTCCTCGCAGGTGATCTGAGCGACGTCGAGGAGGTCATCCGCAAAGCGGCCGCCACCGAGATCGTGCCCCGCTTCCGGCAGCTGGGGGCCGACGAGATCATCGAGAAGAACGGTCCGCACGATCTGGTCACCGTCGCCGACCGGCTCGCCGAGGAGCAGCTGACCTGTGCCCTGACCGCCCTGCTGCCCGGCTCCGTCGTGGTCGGCGAGGAGGCCGTGCACGCCGACCCGACCGTGCTGACCTCTCTCGGCGGCGAGGCGCCGGTGTGGATCGTCGACCCCGTCGACGGCACCCGCCAGTTCGTCCACGGCGACCCCGGCTTCGCCACCCTGGTCTGCCTGGCCCACCGCGGCGAGCTGCTCGCCTCCTGGACGTACGCGCCCGCGCTCGACCGGCTCGCCGTCGCCCGGCGCGGCGGGGGCGCGCTGCTGGACGGCGTGCCGCTGCGCTGCGGCTCGCCCGAGCCCGGGAGCCCGCTGCGGGTGGCCACCTCGCACTTCGACTTCACCACCGACGAGGAGAAGCGCGTCCTGGCCACGCTGCACACCGAGGGCGTCGCCCCGCGGCCCTGCGGTTCGGCGGGCCTGGAGTATCTGCACATCGCCCAGGGGTCGTTGGATTCGGTCGCCTTCTCCTGGGAAAATCCTTGGGATCACGCCGCGGGTCTGCTGCTGGTCGCCGAGGCCGGCGGGGCGAGCGGCACGGTGGCGGGCGAGCCGTTCCGCATCACCGGCGGCAACGCCCTGCCGTTCAGTGCCGCGCGGGACGAGGAGACCCTGCGGCATATCCTGGGGCTGCTGGCGTCCGCCGGCTGACACGGCCTCAGCCGGGGCCCGTGCACGACGAGGGGAGTCGGCGAAGTGGCCACCATGCTCGACGCGGTCGTAGTGGGCGCCGGTCCCAACGGGCTGACCGCCGCGGTCGAACTGGCCCGCCGGGGCCTGTCCGTCGAGGTGTTCGAGGCCGCCGACGCCGTCGGCGGCGGCGCCCGCACCGAGGAGCTGACCCTGCCGGGCTTCCGGCACGACCCCTGCTCGGCCGTGCACCCCCTGGGGGTGCGCTCGCCGGCGTTCACCGCCATGCCGCTGGAGCGGCACGGCCTGGAGTGGGTCCACCCCGACCTGCCGATGGCCCATCCGTTCGACGACGGCACGGCCGCCGTGCTCTCCCGCTCCATCGGTGAGACCGCTGCCTCGTTCGGACCGCGGGACGCCGGCGCCTACCGCAGGCTGCTCGCGCCCTTCCGCGGCCACTGGGACACCCTCGCCGCCGATTTCCTGCGTCCCCAGTGGGACGGCCTGCCCCGCGACCCGGTCACCTACGCGCGCTTCGGCATGGTCGCGGCCCAGTCCGCCGCCCTGTTGGCGAAGACCCGCTTCCACGACGAGAAGGCCCGCGGCCTGCTCGCCGGCCTGGCCGCCCACGGCATCGCCCCGCTCACCGGCTTCGGCAGCGGCGGCATGGCCCTGATGTTCGCGCTGGCCGCCCACGAGTGCGGCTGGCCGGTGCCGCGCGGCGGCTCCCAGTCGATCGCCGACGCCCTCGCCTCGTACCTGCGCGAGCTCGGCGGCGTGGTGCACACCGGCTTCGAGGTCAAGCACCTCGACGACCTGCCGCCCGCCCGCGCCTTCGTCTTCGACACCTCCCCGACCGCCCTCGCCCGGATCGCGGGGCTGGGCCGGGCGTACGAGGGCGTCCGCTACGGCCCCAGCGTCTTCAAGATCGACTACGCGCTGTCCGAGCCCGTGCCCTGGACCGCCGAGCCCGCCCGCCGCGCCGGCACCGTGCACATCGGCCCGACGTACGGGGAGATCCGCGAGGCCCTGCGCGCAGCCCTCGAGGGGGACGACCCCGCCGTCCCCTTCCTCATCACCGCCCAGCCCACGATCGCCGACCCCACCCGGGCCCCCGAGGGCCGGCACACCTTCTGGGTGTACGGACATGTGCCCAACGGCTGGGAGGGCGACGCCACCGAGGTGATCGAGCGCCAGATCGAGCGCTTCGCGCCGGGCTTCACCGACGTGGTGCTGGCCCGCGCGACCGCCGGCCCCCCGTCGCTCGCCGCCCGCAACGCCAACTACGTCGGCGGCGACATCGCCATCGGATCGGTGGCCGGGCTGCGGCTGCTCGTGCGGCCCAAGCTCGCCCGCGTCCCGTACGCCACTTCCCACCCGGCGGTCTACCTCTGCTCCTCCGCGACCCCCCCGGGACCGGGCGTGCACGGCATGTCGGGCCACCACGCCGCCCGCGCCGTGTGGCGGCGGCTGAGCTCGGCCTGAGCCGTCCTCAGGCAGCGGCCAGCCGCTCCAGCAGCGCGGGCAGCGCCGTGCCGATGGGCTCGCGCACGACCTCGTCCGCCCGCTCGTCGTACGGTGTCGGCTCGGCGTTGACGACGATCAGCCGTGCCCCGTGGTCGGCCGCCACCCCGGCCAGGGCCGCGGCCGGATGCACGGTCAGGCTGGTGCCGACGGCGACGAGGACGGTGCACGCCTTGGCCACGGCCACCGCCTCGGCGAGCACCATCGGGTCCAGGCGCTCCCCGAACATCACCGTCGCCGACTTCAGGATGCCGCCGCACTGCGTACAGGCCGGATCCGGATCACCGGCGGCCACGCGCTCCAGCGCCTCCTCCATCGACGAGCGCGCGTGGCAGCGGGTGCACACCACCGCCCGGGCGGTGCCGTGCAGCTCCAGCACCTTGCGCTCGGGCATGCCGGCCATCTGGTGCAGCCCGTCCACGTTCTGGGTGATCACGCGCACGGGCACCCCGGAGCGCTCCAGGCGCACCACCGCCTCGTGCGCGGCGTTCGGCCGCGCCGTCAGGGTGGGGGCGTCGCCGCGCATCCGCCAGGAACGGCGGCGGATCTCCGGGTCGGACATGTAGTACGCGTACGTGACGAGCTTCTCGGCCTCCGGGTCGCGCCGCCACAGGCCGTTCGGCCCACGGTAGTCGGGGATGCCGGAGTCGGTGGAGATCCCCGCCCCGCTGAGGATCGCCACGAGGGGCTTTGCGGTCATGCCCGCGAGCGTACGGGCGCCGCGCCGCCGGGGCACCCGACTTTTGCCGCCGGGCGGCGAGGTGTCAGCGCGGGCCCTCGTCCCCGCGCTCGCGGGCGCTCTCGGCGACCCGGCGCAGCCGGTGGTGGCGCACCGGCCCCTGCCCGGTCATGGCGTCACCGACCATCGTGCGCAGCGCGTCCCGCAGCCCGTGCAGGGCGTGGTGCCGGGCGGGCCCCGCGCCGGGGTCCTCCCGCAGCTCCGACAGCAGTGCCCCGCACAGGGCCAGCATCACCAGCACGAACGGCAGCGCCACGAGGATCGTCGCCGACTGCAGCGACGTCAGTCCGCCGGCCACCAGCAGCACCGCCGCGACCGCGGCCATCAGCACCCCCCACACCACCACCAGCCAGGTGCGCGGATGCAGGGCGCCGCGGCTGGTCAGCGAGCCCATCACCAGCGAGGCGGAGTCCGCGCTGGTGATGAAGTACGTCATCACCAGCGCCATCGCGATCCAGGAGGTGAGCGTGGCCAGCGGCAGCGTGTCCAGCAGCGCGAACAGCGACGCCTCCGCCCCCTCCTTGACCGTGCCGGCCATGTCGGCCGTCCCCGTCATGTCCAGCCGCAGCGCGCTGCCGCCCATCACGCAGAACCACACCACCGTCGCCCCGCTGGGCACCAGCAGCACGCCCACGAGGAACTCCCGGATCGTGCGGCCCCGGGAGATGCGGGCGATGAACGTGCCCACGAAGGGCGCCCAGGACAGCCACCAGGCCCAGTAGAAGACCGTCCACGCCCCGAGCCACGCCGGGTCGGTGAAGGCGCCGGTGCGGGTGGCCATCGTGACCAGGTCGGAGAGGTAGCCGCCGGTGGCGGAGGGGATGGCGTTGAGGACGAAGACGGTCGGCCCGAGCAGGAAGACGAAGACCATCAGGCACGCGGCCAGCGCGATGTTCAGCGTGCTCAGCCACTTGACGCCCTTGTGCAGCCCGGAGAAGGCCGAGAGCACGAAGGCGGCCGACAGCACGGCGATGATGACCAGTTCCAGCGCCGTGGAGTCCTTCGTCCCGGTGGTGATGTTCAGCCCCTTGGCGACCTGCAGCGCGCCCAGGCCGAGGCTGGTCGCCGTGCCGAAGACGGTGGCGAGGACGGCCAGCAGGTCGATCACCCGGCCCGGCCAGCCGGCTGCCCGCTCCTCGCCGAGCAGTGGCACGAACACCGAACTGAGCCGGTTGCCGCGGCCCTTGCGGAAGCCGGCGTAGGCCAGGGCGAGACCGGACATGCCGTAGATCGCCCACGGGTGCAGCGTCCAGTGGAAGAACGAGTACTCCAGCGCCGTCCGGGCGGCCGCGGGCGAACCGGCCGAGACGCCACTGCCCGGGGGAGGGGTGACGAAGTGCTGCAGGGGCTCGCCCACCCCGTAGAACATCAGACCGATTCCCATGCCCGCGCTGAACATCATCGCGATCCAGGCCAGATTGCCGAACTCCGGCTGGTCGCCGTCCGCTCCGAGCCTGATCCGCCCGAACCGGCTCACCGCGATCACCAGGCACAGCACGAGGAAGACATCGGCCGCGGTGACGAAGAGCCAGGCGAAGTTCGACAGCACCCAGCCCAGCGCCGCCGTCGACACCCGCTCGAACGAGTGCTTTCCCAGCGCCGCCCACCCCACCACCGCCAGCACCGCGGCCCCGCCGATGACGACCAGGGGCGGGTCGGGGGCCTCGTCCTCGGACGCGCGGGAGCCGGTGACCTCGGGGCTCTGGGTGCTCATGGCGCCCCACTATGCCCGGGATGGGGGTGAATGGCCGCCCTGGCACGCCGCCGCCGTTGACGTGGGGCGCATCGATCGGTGTCCCTATGCTGCTCGCATGACGGATATCCGGGAAATGACGGCTGCGCGCAGGGTGCTGCGCCGTGGCAGGAACGGGGCGAGGGCCGTGTCCGCGGGCAGGAGCAGGATCGTGGCGTGGGTTTTCGCCGTCTCCGTCGCCGTCCTGACCGTGAGCGTCGTCGTCGACTGGGCACGGGGTGAAGGGTTCAAGTGGACCGTTGCGGCCCTGCTGCTGATGCTCGGGCCGTCCGCGGCGGACGAGGTGCTGCGGGCGCACGGCAGACAGCGGGCGGCCGGCCGGGCCCGTACCGTCTCCCACTGGATGGTGCTGCCCGCCGGGGCCGTCCTGTGGGCGGGTCTGGTCGGCGGCTGGTCCAGGGGCGAGGAGACCCCCTGGCTCCCGTTCGCGGCTGCGGTGCTGATCGTGCTCGCCACCGCGGTGAGGGCCGTCGCGGTCGTCCTGGGCAGGCGCCGCGCGGCATCGGCGTCCTGAGGACGGGCTCCGCGGCCGGATCCTGAGGGCCGGTTCCGAGGGCCGGTTCCGAGGCCTGGTTCCGAGGCCGGCGGGGCCATTACCTCTGCGGTAATCGCCCCGTACGGGCGTTTCCCGGCAAGGTGAGGGCAGTGCTTCCCCGGACCCGCGCACTCGGGTCCGGGGGAGCCGGCAGATCCGTCACCGAACCCGTGGGGAGCCACCGCCATGTCGCAGTACGAGACCGCCGTCGCCCGCTACTTCGCCGCCTGGAACGCCGCCGGGCCCGTCGCCCTGAAGCAGGCCGTCGCCGACGCGTGGAGCGAGGACGGGGCCTACATCGACCCGCTCGCGGACGTCAGCGGACACGAGGGGATCGCCGGCCTCATCGCCGGGGTCCACGAGCAGTTCCCCGGACACGAGTTCCGGCTCACCGGAGACGTCGACGGGCACCACGGCATCGCGCGCTTCTCCTGGGAGCTCGTCTCGGTGGCCGACGGGTCGGCGCCCGTCGCCGGGTCGGACGTCGTCACCCTCGCCGAGGATGGTCGCCTGCGCACGGTGCTGGGCTTCCTGGACCGGGTGCCGGCTGTGTGAGGCCCTGCAGGAACGCGGCCGTCCCCGGGTCGGCGGGCAGGAACGCCTCGAGTGCCAGCTCGGAGACGGTCACGTCCATCGGTGTGTTGAACGTCGCGATGGTCGAGACGAACGACAGCTCCCGGCCCGCGTGCTCGATCACCATCGGCAGCGCGAACGAGGGCCGGCCCGTCTCCCCGGCGCCCGTGCGCACCCCGCCGCGCCCGGGTACGGGGTACGCGCTGACCTCGTCGTACAGCTCACGCAGCGCTGCCGAACGCAGCAGGGCGAGCTGACGCTCCATCTGGTGGAGCAAGTGGCCCCGCCACTCGGGCAGGTTGACGATGCGCGGGGCCAGGCCCTCGGGGTGCAGGGCCAGGCGCATGGCGTTCAGCGGGGACGCGAGCAGGTGCGGCGCCACGCCCTCCAGCAGCATCGCGATGCCGCTGTTGGCGGCGACCACCTGGTAGGTGCCGTCCACGACCAGGGCCGGGAACGGCTCGTAGCCGTGCAGCAGCCGCTCCAGCCCCTCGCGCACGCCCGCCAGGGCCGGGTCGTCCAGCGGCCGCTCGGGATACTGCGGGGCGTAACCGGCCGCCACCAGCAGCGCGTTGCGCTCGCGCACCGGCACCTCCAGGCGGTCGGCGAGCCGCAGCACCATCTCCCGGCTCGGCGTGGAGCGGCCGGTCTCGATGAAACTGATGTGCCGCGCCGAGGAGTCGGCGCGCAGCGCGAGCTCCAGCTGGCTGATCCGCCGTCGGTCGCGCCATTCGCGCAGCAGCGAGCCCACGGTGGGGGTGGTGGGGGCGTACGGGACAGTCGTCATGCCCCGACCGTAAACCGCACGCCCCCCGGCCGAATCAGCGACCGCAGAAGGGCGGGATGATGTTCTTGTGGGCCACCCAGCCACGGGTGCCCTTGCCGAGACCGCCCTTGCTCTTCTCCTTCAGCTGGACGTAGTCCCAGCCGCCGGACGAGCGCAGGATGCGGATCGGGTCGCCGAAGTACAGCTGCCCGATGACCCCGCCCGAGGTGCTCGCCTTGGTGCGCAGCCGGGTGCCGTCGGTGTAGATCATGGCGTTGTCCTCGTGGCACGCCGAGGCGGCCCGCACGGCCTGCGGGGCGGCCGCGGGGCCGGCCGCCTGCGCCGGGGCGGCCATGGCGGCCGTGGCGCCGATGACGGCGGCGGTGGTGAGCGCGAGGGATATGCGTCGCACGGTTCCTCCGAGGGTGGTTCTTCGCCGCGACGTCTGCCACGGCGGTGATCAGCTTAGGAGGCGTGGATCGACCAGCCGGCGGCGATCTTGTCACGTCCCTGTCACAACCTCCCGGCCCCCGGGCCGCCTTGCGCGCCATTCGTGGGCGCGTGCGGCGCGTGTGCGCCGCGACGACGATGCGCTGCCACCGCGCCGGCCGGGGCGCGACGTCCGTACAACCGTGCGCCCCGCGCCTGCGCCCTGGCCCCCTGTTCATCTGATGTCAGGATGAAAAGAGAAATAAGCCATTGTCGACTCCCCTGCGGGAGGCCCGTCATGACGCCCGCACCGCCCACCCCGTCCCCGGACCGGCCGCCCACCCGCGGTGCAACGGTGCCCGGACACCTGGCCGTCATCCTCGACGGCAACCGCCGCTGGGCCGAGGGCCGCAACCGCCCGCTGGCCGACGCCTACGAGGCCGGCGCCGAGCGCGTCCGGGAACTGCTGACCTGGAGCGAGGAGGCCGGCATCCGGTTCGTGACCGTGTGGGCGCTCTCCCGCGACAACCTGTGCCGGCCGCCCCGGCTGGTGGAGGAGATCGTCCAGGCCATCATCAAGGGCCTGTGGCGCATGGCGGCCGAGGCACGCTGGCCGATCAAGGTGACGGGCTCCCTCGACCTGCTCCCGCACACCGAACAGGCCGACGCCCTGCGCTCGGTGGAGCGCCGCACCGCGGACGCCCCCGGCAGCGTCCTGACAGTGGCCGTCGCCTACGACGGCCGCCGCGACATCGTCGCCGCGGCCGCCCGCGCCTCCCGGCACCCGGCCGCCGAGATCACCGAGGACCTGCTGGCGTCCTACCTCTCCACCGCCGGTCACCCCGACATCGACCTGCTCATCCGCACCTCGGGCGAGATGCGCCTGTCCGGCTTCATGCCCTGGCAGAGCGCCCACGCGGAGCTGTACTTCACCCCCGTGTGCTGGCCCGACTTCGACCGCACCCAGTTCGACCGGGCGCTCGCGGCCTATGCGGAGCGCGACCGTCGGTACGGTCTCTGAGGGGGGATGAGCGTTGACCAAACCCTTGCTCTTCCCGGAAGTCTTCGACGGTGCCCTCGAGTCGGTGAGCGCCTACCGGGCCCCGGTCTTCACGGCCCCGTTCCCGACCCTCCTCAACCCTCACCACCAGTACGCGCAACAGGCCGCCCTCGCCTGGGCCCACCGCCACGGCCTGGGCCGCACACCGGCGGCACGGCAACGACTGACCGACATGGAGTGCGGTACGTTCTCCGGGCTGTACTGCCCGCGCACCGACCGCGAGGGCGCGGTCGTCATGGCCCAGTGGATCATTTGGCTGTTCCTCTGGGACGACACCTTCGACGACGGCCCATCCGGTCGTGATCTGCGCGCCCTGCAGCAGGCACTCGGGCCCGTCGACCGCGCACTGGCCGATCCCCCCGACCCGCAGGACCCCTCCCTGACCCATCCGCTCGCGCGCGCCCTGGCGGATCTCTGGCGGACCATCCATGCCCGCGCCCCGCAGGTCACTCGCCGGCGATTCCCGGAGTCGGTCCGCATCTACCTGCGAGCGGTGGCGGAAGAGACGCGCAACCGGGCCGCCGACACGGTGCCGGACCTCGACTCCTACCTCCGGCTGCGCCGGATCAACGGTGCGACGCGCTCTTCCATAGACCTCTTGGAGATCCTCCAGGGAGTCGAGGTCCCCGACGCGCTGCGGCACGGCTTGTACGGAGAATTGCGAGCCTTCGCCAGTGAGCTGTGGCTGTGGTCGAACGACACGTTCACCGTCCTGAAGGACCTCCACTACCGCAATCCGCACAACCTCGTCCTCGTCCTGCGCGCTGCGCGGGGCCTGCCCCTCCAGGAGGCGGCCGACCAGGCGGTGCACATGGTCGAGCAGCGGCTGCGGGACTTCGCCGGGGTTGCCCATCGCCTGCGAACGCTGGTGGACATGCCCTGCGATCCGCACGCGGGCGCCCGGCACGAGGTGCTCAAAGCGGTAGGGATGCTGGAGGACGCGATCTCCGGCTACTTCCGCTGGCAGGAGACGACCGCACGTTATCGGCGTACTTCAGGGTTTCTGACGCCGTGAGCGTCTGCCGCCCACGAACCAGAGGAGGCACGTGTGCGCGTGCGTGTGCGTACATTCACATCCGGGTACGAAGCGCGGGCCACGACCGGACCTGCGCTGCCCCACCCCACGGGGTGGTTCTGTGTCGGATTCTCCGGGGAGTGGGCGCCGGGGGACGTGCGCACCCGCCCGTTCATGGGGGGCGAGGCCGTGGTCTACCGGTCGCGCTCCGGAGCACTGCGGGCCACTCGGCCCCATTGCCCGCACCTCGGCGCCCACCTGGGGGCCGGCGGCACTGTCGAGGGCGACCTGCTGGTGTGCCCCTTCCACGGGTTCGCCTTCGCCCTCGACGGACGGTGCGCGCGCACACCGTACGGCAAGCCCCCCAAGGCGTCCCTGGACCTGCTTCCCGTTCGTGAGGATCACGGAATCGTCTGGTTGTGGCACTCTGCCGGGAACACACCACCTACGTGGGAGATCCCCGCCTTTCCCGCCGTGGCCCGCCCTCGGTCCTTCCTCGGGGTGGACGCGGCCGGCCATCCGCAGGACGTGGCGGAGAACCTCCTCGACTACGGGCACACCTGTGTGCTTCACAGGCTCGACTCCATGGAGGTGGTACAGGAACCCAGGAGCGACGGTCCCTTCATCTCACTGACCTACCGAGTGGGGCGTAGTCTGCCCCTCCTTCCCCCCGCCGTGCAGGAGGCCACCTTCCACCTCGTCGGTCTCGGGGGCACGCTCATCCTTTTCCACGCATCGCGCCTTCCGGTCCGCGCGGCCCAGTGGCTGCTGGCCACTCCCACCTCGACCGGACGCATGCGCGTGTGGACGGCCGCCAATGTCATCGCCACGGGCGGCAGGCTCCCGGCACCCCTGCACCGTGCCGTCGAGGGCGCGCTGAGCTCCGTGGTCAACCGGTGGACCCGGCACGACCTGAACGACGACCTGCGGATGTGGCACCACAAGACCTACCTGCCCCACCCCCGCCTCAACGACGGCGACGGTCCCATCGGTGC
Source organism: Streptomyces sp. NPDC049585 (assembly GCF_040675615.1). Taxonomy (NCBI): domain Bacteria; kingdom Bacillati; phylum Actinomycetota; class Actinomycetes; order Kitasatosporales; family Streptomycetaceae; genus Streptomyces; species Streptomyces sp. NPDC049585. The sequence continues at coordinate 229,528 of NZ_JBFAPE010000003.1, forward strand.
CTACCGGCACTGGGCCCGGCAGTTCTACCCCGGGTAGGGTCGCCGCGGCGCGACGGACCCGGCTGGGGAAGGCGAGGAGACGGTGGCGGACACACGACGCGTACTGGTCGCTCCGGACAAGTTCAAGGGATCGCTCACGGCCGTCGAGGTCGCCCGGCACGTGGCCGCCGGGCTGCGGCGGGCCGCGCCGGGCACCGCCGTGACCACGGTGCCGGTCGCCGACGGCGGCGACGGGACCGTGGCCGCGGCCGTGGCGGCCGGCTACGAGCGGCGCGAGGCCGTGGTCACCGGGCCGCTGGGGGAGCGGCGCACGGCCCGCTACGCCCTCGGCGGCGACGGTACGGCCGTCGTCGAGATGGCCGAGGCCTCGGGGCTGCGGCTGCTGCCGCCGGGGCGCCTCGCGCCGCTGACGGCCACCACGTACGGCACCGGCGAGCTGGTGCGGGCCGCGCTCGACGCAGGGGCGCGCACCGTCGTGCTGGGCGTCGGCGGCAGCGCCACCACCGACGGCGGGGCGGGCATGCTGGCCGCGCTCGGCGCGCGGTTCCTCGACGGCGCGGGCCGGCCCCTCGGGCCGGGCGGCGGCCCGCTGGCCGGGCTCGCCGAGGCCGACCTGACCGGGCTCGACCCACGGCTGGCCGGTACGCGCCTGGTGCTGGCGGGCGACGTCGACAACCCGCTGACCGGGCCGCGCGGCGCGGCGGCCGTCTACGGGCCCCAGAAGGGGGCGAGCGCGGCGGACGTCGCCACGTTGGACGCGGCGCTGGCCCACTACGCGCAGGTGCTGGACGGGGGGCGTCTCGCGGACGCCTGCGGCGCGGGGGCGGCCGGGGGCGTGGGGTACGCCGCGCTGGCGGTGCTGGGGGCCGTCTTCCGGCCCGGGATCGAGGTCGTGCTCGACGTGGTCGGCTTCGGCGCGGCTGTCGCCGAGGCGGACCTGGTGGTGACGGGGGAGGGCTCCCTGGACGCCCAGACGCTGCACGGGAAGGCGCCGGTGGGCGTCGCCCGGGCGGCGCGGGGCGTGCCCGTGGTGGCCGTCTGCGGGCGGCTGGCGCTGGACGCGGAGGCCCTTGCGGGGGCGGGCATCGAGCGGGCGTACGCACTGAGCGAGCTGGAGGCGGATCCGGAGCGGTGCATGGCCCTCGCCGGGCCGCTGCTGGAGCGGCTGGCGATGCGGATCGCTCGCGACCACCTCGGCTGAGGCCGGAGCCGTTCCCACCCACCCGCCCACCCGCTACCCGGCCCCGATGGGGTGCCGGCCCCGCGGCCGGGCTGCACCGTCCGCTCCCCCCGGCCCGGACCCGGCCCCGCCGGTAACGGGTGGAAGGCCCCCCGCAGCGGGGCCCGCAACGCGCAACGGCGTGGGGCCCGGGCTTTCGCCCGGGCCCCACGCCGTTGTCCGAAATCGTGCTTACTGCAGCTGCGCCTCGGCCTCGCGCGCCTCGCGGCGGTTGCCGCGGAAGGTGTTCACCCGTCGTGCCGTCGCGAAGAGGGGGATCACCGCGCCCAGGACGACCTGCAGGGCGCAGCCCGTCTGCAGGAGCAGCTCGCCGCCGGGGGCGTCGAACGCCCACGCCGCCAGCAGGCCCATGCTGAGCACGATCCAGCTGAGCATGGCCACCGCCAGGGGCCCGCGCGGCTTGGGGTACTCGACGCGGCTGACCATCAGCCATGCCACGCCCATGATCGCCAGCAGCGTCGGCACGAACGGCAGCTCCAGCAGCACGATCGAGACGACGGTCAGCGCCCCGAAGGGGCTGGGCATGCCCTGGAAGATGCCGTCCCGCATCGGTACGCAGGAGAACCGCGCCAGCCGCAGGACGACCGCCAGCAGCACCACGATCGCGGCGACCGCCGAGACCCGCTGCATGGCGTCGTCGGCGACCATGCCCCAGACGACCACGAAGTACGCCGGCGCGAGGCCGAAGCTGATCAGGTCGGAGAGGTTGTCCAGCTCCGCGCCCATCGCCGAGCTGCGCAGCTTGCGTGCGACGAGCCCGTCGAAGAGGTCGAAGACGGAGGCGAGCAGCATCAGTATCACGGCGGTGGCGGCGCTGTGCCGGGCCATGCCGCCGTCCTCGTTGCCCGTGAGGTGGGGGATGAGGACGCCGGTGGTGGTGAAGTACACCGCCATGAAGCCGCAGATCGCGTTGCCGAGCGTGAGGGTGTCCGCTATTGACAGGCGCGTCGACAGTGGCATGTCGTCCGCGTCCTCGGCCTCCGCCTCGGGGACCCAGGCGGCCTGGGTGTCCGGATCAATCACGGTCAAGACGTGTCACCCCTGCCGTGGTGGCCTGGCCGACCTCGACCGCGACCTCGACGCCCTCGGGGAGGTAGATGTCGACGCGCGAGCCGAAGCGGATGAGGCCGATCCGCTCACCCTGCTCCACCTTGGTCTCCGCCGGCACGTAGGGCACGATGCGGCGGGCGACGGCGCCGGCGATCTGGATCATCTCGATGTCACCGAGCTCGGTGTCGAAGTGCCAGACGACGCGCTCGTTGTTCTCGCTCTCCTTGTTGAACGCCGGCACGAACCCGCCCGGGATGTGCTCGACCGACGTCACCGTGCCGGCCATGGGCGCGCGGTTGACGTGGACGTTGAGCGGGCTCATGAAGATCGCGACGCGGGTGCGTCCGTCCTTCCACGGCATGATGCTCTGCACCACGCCGTCGGCCGGGGAGATGACCCGGCCCTGGGCGATCTCGCGCTCGGGATCGCGGAAGAACCACAGCATGCCCGCCGCGAGTGCGGTGGTGGGCACGGCCAGCGCGGCCCAGCGGCCGGAGCGGCGGGCCTTGGCGAGGCTGACCGCCGCGGTGGCGACGGTGGGGAGGAGCCACGGCGATGCTCCGCGCGCGAGGCGTACGCCGAGGAGGCTGTCGCGATGTGCAGAGGAAGAGCTGTGGGGCATGGGTGACCTTCGTAGCGGAGGGTGCCGCGTAACGATTGGGGGACGGCGGCTTTCCGGGGATGCTATCGGGTGCGGGCGGTAACTGGCTAAGCGCCAGGGCCAGTCACTGGCCGGACGTCGATCACAGGGTGTGATCTTCTTCTCTGCAACCGCACCTTCAAACATCCCCAAAACGGGCAATTATCCCTGTATCCGGTACTCCTCGAGCAGTCGCCGGCCGATGATCATTTTCTGGATCTCGGCCGTACCTTCACCGATCAGGAGCATCGGGGCCTCGCGGTAGAGCCGCTCGATCTCGTACTCCTTGGAGAATCCGTAGCCGCCGTGGATGCGGAACGCATCCTCGACGACCTCCTTGCAGTACTCCGAGGCCAGGTATTTGGCCATTCCCGCCTCGAGGTCGTTGCGCTGACCCGAGTCCTTCTTCCGGGCCGCATTCACCATCATCGCATGGGCGGCTTCGACCTTTGTTCCCATTTCGGCCAGTTTGAACTGGATGGCCTGGTGTTGCGCAATGGGTTTTCCGAAGGTCCGGCGCTGCTGCGCATAGGCCACACCCAGCTCGAACGCACGTTGGGCAACGCCGCAACCACGGGCTGCGACGTTGACGCGGCCCACCTCGACGCCGTCCATCATGTGGTAGAAGCCACGTCCCGTCGTCCCGCCGAGGACCCGGTCGGCCGGCAGCCGCAGGCCGTCCATGATCAGCTCGGTGGTGTCGACGCCCTTGTAGCCCATCTTCTCGATCTTGCCGGGGATGGTCAGCCCCGGCCGGACCTGGCCGAAGCCGGGCTCCTTCTCGATCAGGAAGGTGGTCATGGACTTGTGCGGGGCGGTGCCCTCCGGGTGCCCCTCGTCCGTGCGGCACAGCACGGCCACCAGCGTCGAGGAGCCACCGTTGGTCAGCCACATCTTCTGGCCGGTCAGGACGTACTCGTCGCCCTCGCGCACCGCCTTGGACGTGATCGCCGACACGTCCGAGCCCAGGCCCGGCTCCGACATCGAGAACGCGCCGCGCACCTCGCCGGTCGCCATGCGGGGCAGGAAGTGCTCCCGCTGCTCCTGAGTACCGTGCTGCTTGAGCATGTACGCGACGATGAAGTGGGTGTTGATGATCCCCGACACGCTCATCCAGCCGCGGGCGATCTCCTCCACGCACAGCGCGTACGTGAGCAGGGACTCACCGAGCCCGCCGTACTCCTCCGGGATCATCAGCCCGAACAGGCCGAGGTCCTTGAGGCCCTCGACGATCCGCGTGGGGTACTCGTCCCGGTGCTCCAGCTCGGTGGCGACCGGAATGATCTCCTTGTCGACGAAGTCGCGGACGGTCGCGAGAATCTCCCGCTGGACGTCCGTCAGCCCCTCGGTCTGCGCCAGCCGGCCCATCTACTTCTCCCCGGTGATCGGCTCGGGGCGGCCGGGCTGCTCCCCGCCGCGCTCCTCGATGTACGTGGCGGTGGGCACCATCACCTTGCGCCGGAAGACGCACACGAGGGTGCCGTCCTGCTTGTAGCCGCGGGTCTCCACATGCACGATCCCGCGGTCGCTCTTGGACTTCGACGGCGTCTTGTCCAGCACCGTCGTCTCGCCGTAGAGGGTGTCGCCGTGGAACGTCGGTGCGACGTGCCTGAGCGACTCGATCTCCAGGTTGGCGATGGCCTTGCCGGAGACGTCCGGTACGGACATGCCCAGCAGCAACGAATAGATGTAGTTGCCGACCACCACGTTCCGGCCGAAATCGGTGGTCTTCTCCGCGTAATTGCTGTCCATGTGCAGCGGGTGGTGGTTCATGGTCAGCAGGCAGAAGAGGTGGTCGTCGTATTCGGTGACCGTCTTTCCGGGCCAGTGCTTGTAGACGTCGCCGACCGTGAACTCTTCGTAGGTCCGTCCGAACTGCATCGCGCTCACGCCTCCGGGATCTCGAACTGCGAGGTGCGCGCCAGGCCGGCCGCCCGCCCCTTGCCGGCGACGACCAGGGCCATCTTCCGGCTGGCCTCGTCGATCATCTCGTCGCCGAGCATCGCCGAGCCCTTCTTGCCGCCCGCCTCGGAGGTGTAGTAGTCGTACGCGTCCAGGATCAGCTCGGCGCGGTCGTAGTCCTCCTGGGAGGGCGAGAAGACCTCGTTGGCCGCCTCGACCTGGCCCGGGTGCAGCACCCACTTGCCGTCGAAGCCCAGGGCCGCCGCCCGGCCGGCGACCTCCTTGTAGCCGTCGACGTTGCGGATCTGCAGGTAGGGACCGTCGATGGCCTGCAGGTCATGGGCGCGGGCGGCCATCAGGATGCGCATGAGGATGTAGTGGTAGGCGTCCGCCGGGTAACCGGGCGGCTGCTCGCCCACCACGAGCGTCTTCATGTTGATGGAGGCCATGAAGTCGGCCGGGCCGAAGATGATCGTCTCCAGCCGGGGCGAGGCCGCGGCGATCGCGTCCACGTTGACCAGGCCCTTGGCGTTCTCGATCTGCGCCTCGATGCCGATGCGCCCGACCTCGAAGCCCATCGTCTTCTCGATCTGCGTCAGCAGCAGGTCCAGGGCGACGATCTGCTGCGCGTCCTGCACCTTGGGCAGCATGATGCAGTCCAGGTTCTGCCCCGCGCCCTCGACGACGGTGATCACGTCACGGTAGGTCCAGTGGGTGGTCCAGTCGTTGACCCGCACCACCCGGGTCTTGCCCGTCCAGTCGCCCTTGTTCAGCGCGTCGACGACCGTGTGCCGGGCGCCCTCCTTCGCCAGCGGCGCACACGCGTCCTCCAGGTCCAGGAAGACCTGGTCCGCCGGCAGTCCCTGGGCCTTCTCCAGGAAACGGGGGTTGCTGCCGGGGACGGCGAGGCAGGAGCGACGCGGGCGGAGGCGGTTCACGGGGGTGTTGCCGGTCATGCGGTGACCTCCAGGGGGTCGAGCTTGTTCGCAGTGCGGATCTCGTCGACGATACGGCCGATGATCTCCGTGATTCCGAAGTCCTTCGGGGTGAAGACCGCCGCGACACCGGCCGCCTTCAGGGCGGTGGCGTCGGCGGAGGGGATGATGCCACCGACGATCACGGGCACCTCCGCCGCCCCCGCCCGGCGCAGCCGCGCCAGCACGTCGGGCACCAGCTCGGCGTGCGAGCCGGAGAGGATGGACAGCCCCACGCAGTGCACGTCCTCGGCGACCGCCGCCGAGACGATCTGCTCCGGGGTGAGCCGGATGCCCTGGTAGACCACCTCGAAGCCGGCGTCGCGGGCCCGTACGGCGATCTGCTCGGCACCGTTGGAGTGCCCGTCCAGGCCCGGCTTGCCGACCAGCAGCCGCAGCTTGCCGGTGCCCAGGTCCTCGGCGGTGCGGCGCACCTTCTCGCGTACGGCCGCGAGCGGCGTGCCGGGCTCGGCGGTCACGGCCACCGGGGCGCCGCCCACGCCCGTGGGGGCGCGGAACTCGCCGAAGACGTCCCGCAGCGCCCAGGCCCACTCGCCGGTCGTCACGCCCGCCCGGGCGCACTCCAGCGTCGCGGGCATCAGGTTCTGCGTCCCGGCGGCGGCCTTCTTCAGCGCCGAGAGCGCCTCCTGCGCACGGACCTCGTCGCGGTTGTCCCGCCAGCGGTGCAGGGCGGCCACCACACGGGCCTCGTTGGCCGGGTCCACGGTCATGATGGCCGTGTCGAGGTCGGCGGTGAGCGGATTGGGCTCGGTGCCCTCGAAGCAGTTGACGCCGACGATCTTCTCCTCGCCCGACTCGATGCGGGCCCGCCGCTCGGCGTGCGAGGAGACCAGCTGCGCCTTGAGGTAGCCGGACTCCACGGCGGCCATCGCCCCGCCCATGGCCTGGATCCGCTCGATCTCGGCCAGGCAGTCGGCCACCAGGGCCTCCACCTTGGCCTCGATCACATGCGAGCCGGCGAAGATGTCGTCGTACTCCAGCAGGTCGCTCTCGTGCGCCAGCACCTGCTGGATGCGCAGCGACCACTGCTGGTCCCAGGGACGGGGCAGGCCGAGGGCCTCGTTCCAGGCGGGCAGCTGGACGGCGCGGGCGCGGGCGTCCTTGGAGAGGGTGACCGCCAGCATCTCCAGCACGATGCGCTGGACGTTGTTCTCCGGCTGTGCCTCGGTCAGGCCGAGGGAGTTGACCTGCACGCCGTAGCGGAAGCGGCGTTGCTTGGGGTCCTCGATGCCGTAGCGCTCGCGGGTGACGCGGTCCCAGATGCGGCCGAAGGCGCGCATCTTGCACATCTCCTCGATGAAGCGGACCCCGGCGTTGACGAAGAAGGAGATGCGGGCCACCACCTCGCCGAAGCGCTCGGGTGGCACCTGCCCGGAGTCCCGTACGGCGTCCAGGACGGCGATCGCCGTGGACATCGCGTAGGAGATCTCCTGGACCGGAGTGGCCCCCGCTTCCTGCAGGTGGTAGCTGCAGATGTTGATCGGGTTCCACTTCGGGATGGTGTTCACCGTGTAGGTGATCATGTCGGTGGTCAGCCGCAGGGAGGGCCCGGGCGGGAAGACGTGCGTCCCGCGCGAGAGGTACTCCTTGACGATGTCGTTCTGCGTCGTCCCCTGCAGCGTGGAGACGTCGGCGCCCTGCTCCTCGGCGACCACCTGGTACAGCGCCAGCAGCCACATGGCGGTGGCGTTGATGGTCATGGAGGTGTTCATCCGCTCCAGCGGGATGTCCTGGAACAGCCGCCGCATGTCGCCCAGATGCCCGACGGGGACCCCGACCCGCCCGACCTCACCGCGGGCCAGCACGTGATCGGGGTCGTAACCGGTCTGCGTCGGGAGGTCGAACGCGACCGAGAGGCCGGTCTGGCCCTTGGCGAGATTGCGCCGGTACAGCTCGTTGGACGCCTCGGCCGTGGAATGCCCGGCATACGTCCGCATGAGCCACGGCCGGTCCCTTTCTCTGCGCACCTTCGCCTCCGGGCGCTGCGATCCGGTGTCGACGTTCCTCAGGCCGCGGTCGCTTCGCTCCCTTGCCTTCGTCTCTTTCGACACCGGCGCGCCCTTCGGCTCAGGCGCTGTCTGACGCTCGGTCATTTGAGGTCACACATTCCGGAAGCGGTTGATGGCCTCGATGTGCTGCGCGCGCATCTCCTCGTCGCGCACGCCCATGCCCTCTTCGGGCGCCAGGCACAGCACGCCGACCTTGCCCTGGTGGAGGTTGCGGTGGACGTCGTACGCCGCCTGGCCGGTCTCCGCCAGTGTGTAGGTCTTCGACAGCGTCGGGTGGATCTTCCCCTTGGCGATCAGGCGGTTGGCCTCCCACGCCTCGCGGTAGTTGGCGAAGTGCGAACCGATGATCCGCTTCAGTGACATCCACAGGTAGCGGTTGTCGTACTGGTGCATGTAGCCCGAGGTCGAGGCGCAGGTGGTGATGGTGCCGCCCTTGCGGGTGACGTAGACGCTCGCGCCGAAGGTCTCGCGGCCGGGGTGCTCGAAGACGATGTCGATGTCCTCGCCGCCGGTCAGTTCGCGGATGCGCTTGCCGAAGCGCTTCCACTCCTTGGGGTCCTGGGTGTGCTCGTCCTTCCAGAAGCGGTAGTCCTCGGCGGTGCGGTCGATGATCGCCTCGGCGCCCATCCGCCGGCAGATCTCCGCCTTCTGCTCGCTGGAGACCACGCAGATGGGGGTGGCGCCGCCGGCCAGCGCGAACTGCGTGGCGTACGAGCCCAGTCCGCCGCTCGCGCCCCAGATCAGCACGTTGTCGCCCTGCTTCATGCCGGCGCCGTTGCGGGAGACCAGCTGGCGGTAGGCGGTGGAGTTGACCAGGCCGGGGGCCGCGGCCTCCTCCCAGCTCAGGTGCCCGGGCTTGGGCATGAGCTGGTTGGACTTCACCAGTGCGATCTCGGCCAGGCCGCCGAAGTTGGTCTCGAAGCCCCAGATGCGCTGCTCCGGGTCGAGCATGGTGTCGTTGTGGCCGTCCGCGGACTCCAGTTCGACGGACAGGCAGTGTGCGACGACCTCGTCGCCGGGCTTCCAGGCGTTCACGCCGGGGCCGGTGCGCAGGACGACGCCCGCGAGGTCGGAGCCGATGACGTGGTACGGCAGGTCGTGGCGCTTGCCCAGCGGCGAGGCCTTGCCGTAGCGCTCCAGGAAGGCGAAGGTCGGCAGGGGCTCGAAGATCGAGGTCCAGACCGAGTTGTAGTTCACCGAGCTGGCCATGACGGCCACCAGCGCCTCGCCCGGCCCGAGTTCGGGCAGGGGCACGTCCTCGACGTGCAGGGACTTGCGTGGGTCCTTCTCACGGGTGGGCAGGCCGGCGAACATCTCGGCCTCGTCCTTGTGCACGGTCACCGCGCGGTACGACTCGGGCAGGGGAAGCGCGGCGAAGTCCTCGGCGCTGGTGTCGGGCGCGACGATGGCGTCCAGTATCTGGTTCACGGATGGCCTCCGGCGAAGCACGTCGGGTGCGAACGGGCTTGAGGGAACGTCGGGGGTGATGCGTCGGGTGGAACACGAGGCGGTGCCGTCGGTTCGGCGGGGTGGTGCGGGGGCCGCGCCGGTGGGCGCGGGTGCGGTGCCTGGTGACGCAGGCGTCCGGGCGCGCAAGGTGCTTGCGGGGACAGCCGGCACGCGACGATCGTGTCTGCGCGCCGGCCGCCCGGACACCGACAAGGTATGGCACCGCGTGCCACGCGACAAGACACTGCGTGCCAACAATTTCTCTCAGATGTCATCCGGAGGGCACGCATGAGCAACAAAGGCCGCCCACGAGGGGCGGCCTTTGTTGGGAAATGTCTGGTTTTATACGGCTACTTCTTCCTGAGCGCCTTCTCGATGGTGCGCATGACCTCCTCCAGCGGGGCGTCCGTGCGCGCCACCGCCACCAGCACCTCGCCCTCGCTGCGCGCGGACGCCACCGGCGTCTCCTCGGCGGCGCGGCCCGCCCCGATGCCGGCACCGAACGTCTCGCGCACGATGGCGAAGGCGTGGTCGAGCTGGGCCTCCAGGTCGCCCTCGGCGCCGCTGCGCAGCCAGCGGCGCAGGACGTGGTTGTGCGCCGTGACCACCGCGGAGGCGGCGACCTCGGCCAGCAGGGGGTCGTCGTCGCCCACGTGGTGGGCGGTCTCGTCGAAGTGACCGAGCAGGTAGCGGGTGAACAGCCGCTCGTAGCGGGCCACCGAGGCGATCTCGCGCTCGCGCAGCGCCGGCACCTCACGGGTCAGGCGGTAGCGCTCGACGGAGACGGCCGGGGAGGCCGCGTACATCCGCATGACCTCCTTGATGCCCCGGCACACGGTGTCCAGCGGGTTCTCGTGCGGCGGCGCGGCGTCCAGCACCGCGGCCGCCCGCACCAGCGTGTCGTCGTGGTCGGGGAAGATCGCTTCTTCCTTGGAGCGGAAGTGGCGGAAGAACGTCCGGCGGGCGACCCCGGCCGTGGCCGCGATCTCGTCGACGGTCGTCCCCTCGTAGCCCTTGGTCGCGAACAACTCCATGGCGGCGGCCGCCAGTTTGCGGCGCATGCCGAGCCGCTGGGCGGCGGCTCGGCGGGAGCCGGCGCTCACGGCGCCGGGCTCCGGGCGATCCTTGGCCGCCTTCGGGCCCTCGGCTCCGGGCGGCTCGGTGGCGGCCCCGCGGCGGGCGGGGGCGGACTTGGCGGGCTGGGACATGTGGGGAACGTAACACGCGTCCGTGTGGGTGTGCCGGGGCGGACCTCCCCCGGCTGCCGCCGGGAGGGGCCCGCCGGGCCCCAGCAGTCCGCCCCAACCCGCCCCCTGGCCGGGCACGGCCGGTCAGGCCTTCGCGTACTCGCGGAAACCGCGCCCGGTCTTGCGCCCCAGGCACCCGGCCGCCACCAGGTGCTCCAGCAGCGGCGCCGGCGCCAGGCCGGGCTCGCGGAACTCCCGGTGCAGCACCTTCTCGATGGCCAGCGACACGTCCAGGCCCACCACGTCCAGCAGCTCGAAGGGCCCCATCGGGTAGCCGCCGCCGAGCTTCATCGCCGCGTCGATGTCGTCGAGCGAGGCGTAGTGCTCCTGCACCATCTTCACCGCGTTGTTCAGGTAGGGGAACAGCAGGGCGTTGACGATGAACCCGGCCCGGTCCCCGCAGTCCACCGGGTGCTTGCGGACCTTCGCGCACACCGCGCGGGCCGTGGCGTGCACGTCCGGGGCGGTGAGCACCGTGCGCACCACCTCCACCAGCTTCATCGCCGGCGCCGGGTTGAAGAAGTGCATCCCGATGACGTCCTGCGGGCGGGAGGTGGCACGGGCGCACGCGATGACGGGCAGCGAGGAGGTGGTGGTGGCCAGCACCGCGCCGGGCCTGCAGACCTTGTCCAGCGCGGCGAACAACTGGCGCTTGACCTCCAGGTCCTCGGCGACCGCCTCGATCGCCAGGTCCACCGCGGCCAGGGCCTCCAGCGAACCGGCCGGCGTGATCGCGGCGAGCGTCGCCTCCCGCTGCTCCGCCGTCAGCCGGCCCCTGGCCACCGAGCGGTCCAGGGACTTCGCGATCCGGCCCTTGGCCGTCTCCGCCTTTTCGGGCGAGCGCGCGGCGAGCACGACCGCGTACCCCGCCTTGGCGAACACCTCGGCCATCCCGGCCGCCATCGTGCCCGACCCCACCACGCCCACGGAGCGCACCTCGCGGGCGCCCGTCGCCGCGGCGGCCGCATCGGGGGTCAGGGCGTCCGGCACGACGACCGGGGAGCCGGGCGCCTGGTACGTGTAGAAGCCGCGCCCGGCCTTGCGGCCGGTCAGCCCGGCCGCCGCCAGCTGGCCCAGCACCGGTGCGGGGGCGTGCAGCCGGTCGCCGGAGGCGGCGTACATCGCCTCCAGCACCGTACGGGCGGTGTCGACACCGATCATGTCCAGCAGGGCGAGCGGGCCCATGGGCAGGCCGCAGCCCAGCCGCATCGCCGCGTCGATGTCCTCGCGGGTGGCGTAGCGCGACTCGTACATGGCCGCGGCCTGGTTGAGGTAGCCGAACAGCAGGCCGTCGGCGACGAAGCCCGGCCGGTCCCCCGCGGTCACCGGCTCCTTGCCCAGCTCGTGGGCCAGGTCGGTGACCGCGGCGACGGCCGCGGGGTCGGTCAGCACGCAGGAGACGACCTCCACCAGCTTCATCGCCGGCGCAGGGTTGAAGAAGTGCAGGCCGAGCACCCGTTCGGGGTGCGCGGAGTCGGCCGCCAGCCGGGTGACCGACAGGGCGTTGGTGCCGGTCGCCAGGACGGCGTCCGGGCGCACGACGGCGTCGAGGGCGGTGAACACCTCGTGCTTGAGCGCGTAGTCCTCCGGCACGACCTCGATCACCAGATCGGCCGGGGCGGCCGCGGTCAGGTCGCCGGAGGTGCGGAAGCGGGCGAGGGCGGCCCGGCGTTCGGCCTCGGTGATCCGGCCGCGCTCCACCGCGCGGGCGGTGGCGGCCTCCAGCGCCGCACCCGCACGCAGGGCGGCCGCGTCGCTGATGTCGATGCCGATGACGTCACGTCCGGCCAGGACGAGCACCTCGGCGATGCCGGTGCCCATGGTGCCGAGGCCGATCACGGCGACGGTCTGCAGGCGGGGCCGGGAGGACGGGTCAGAGGTGGACGAACGGTCCATCGCGAGACTCCAGTGGGTGTTCCCCGTGCACGAGGGGAAGGACGGCGGTGGGCGGGCCGCGCGCAGCGCGGCGGGCTCGCTAAAGCAGGTCCCTGCCGCCGGGGCGCGCCAAGGGGCGCCCGGGGGGCGGGAATCGTGCGACCGGCGGGCCCTGTCCCGGGGCCGTGCCGTACTCGAGAATGCCGAACCGACGTCAATGCTGCGGCGGCTGCGTCACCAGGCCACCGGAGCGGGAATGCTGCTCCGGCCGGAGATTAACCGACGGGTAACCAAGAGCGCCAGGGGTCGTGCGCGCGACTTACGATGTGGCCCAGGCCACTCGGGGAGGAGAGCGGGACATGGAAGAGGAATTCCGCGCGCTGCTGAAGCGGGTCCGGGCCGAACTGGTCTCCCCGGCCGAGTTCGCGGCGTACGAAAAGCTGCTCGCGCTCGTGCGCTCCGACACCCGCGCGGCGCGCGACGAGCTCGCCGAGGTCCTCGTCGCACCCGAACGCCCGCTGTGGGCCCGCGAGATCGCCGCCTTCGCCCTCGGCAGCAAGGGCGACCGGCGGGCCTTCGAGACCCTCGTCCTCCTCCTCAACTACCGCGAGCCCGTACGGTGCGCCACCGCCGCCCACGTCCTGGCCCGCCTGCGCGACCCCCGCACCGCCAAGGCCGCGGCCGCGCTCGCCACCAACCCGCTGCGCACCGCCTACGCGGTCTACCCCGTGCGGCTGCTGACCGAGCTGCGGGCGCCGGAATCCGTCCCCGCCCTGCTGGCCACGCTGGAGCGGCTGCTGGCGGCGCGCGACCACGTGTGGCCCGTGGCGCGGGCGTGCGTGGAGGGGCTGGGGATCCTCGGCGACCGCCGCGCCGAGGCGACGCTGGTGGCGGCACGCGAGCACGAGAAGCTGCGCCCCGCGGCGATCGCGGCCCTGGCCCGGCTGGGCCGCCGGGGGGTGACTCCCTGACGCCCGCGGGCGGTCCGGCGCTCCCGTATGGTCGGGCCTGCACGCAGCACCACTCATCGTCCGGGAGGACCACCCATGGGCCAGGTCGAGGCCACCACGGAGCGCATCGTCGCCGCAGGCGCGGAGGACGTCTTCGACGCGCTCGCGGACTACAGCGGCACCCGCCCCAAGCTGCTGCCCGAGCACTTCAGCGAGTACGAGGTGCGCGAGGGCGGCGACGGAAAGGGCACCGTCGTGTACTGGAAGCTCCAGGCCACCAGCAAGCGCGTGCGCGACTGCCTGATGGAGGTCGACGAGCCCACCGACGGGCAGCTCGTGGAGAAGGACCGCAACTCCTCCATGGTCACGACCTGGACCGTCACTCCCGCCGGCGAGGGCCGGGCCAGGGTCGTGGTCACCACCACCTGGACGGGCGCCGGCGGCATCGGCGGCTTCTTCGAGCGGACCTTCGCGCCCAAGGGCCTGGGCCGCATCTACGACGCGATGCTCGGCCGGCTCGCCGCCGAGGTGGAGGGCAGGCCCGGCCTCGACTGATTCCCGGTGATACCGCTTCCCCGGTGATACCGCGGGGTCGGCCGGGCTCACCGGTTCGGGTGGTTTTCCTGGTGCGGTCCTGCTGTGCCCAAACCGCCTCCCACCGGCAAAAAGTGCCGTGCCCGGCGCTCCCGCGCAAATCGTCGCGCTTGCTGGCCGTTGTCGCGTAATGCGAGAAATGGGCGGCAGTGCAGGCGCGACGAGGGGAGCAGTTCGTGGGCGGGTCCACCTTCGAGACCACCTTGGAGAAGAGCGACGGCACGCTCGCCCTGCCCCCGGCCCCGCCCGCCCCGGCACCGCCACCCGCCCGGGACGCGACCCGGGCGGGGCCGGCGTTCGCCGCCCTGCTGCTGGCCCTGCTGCTCGCGGCCCTCGACCAGACGGTCGTGGCGAGCACCCTGCCGAGGATCGCGGTGGAGCTGCAGGGGCCGCAGCGGGCCTCCTGGGCCGTCACCGCCTACCTGTTGACGTCCACCACCGCCCTGCCGCTGTTCGGCAGGCTCGGTGACCTGCGCGGCCGCAAGGCCGCCCTCGTCCTCGCGCTGGTCGTCTTCGTCACCGGCTCGGCCCTGGCCGGCTGGTCCCGCACGATGGACCAGTTCGTCGCCTTCCGCGCCCTGCAGGGGCTCGGCGCGGCCGGCATCCTCACCGGCGTCCAGGCGGCCGTCGCCGACCTCGTGCCCGCGCGCCGGCGCGGCCGCCACCTCGGCGTGATCAGCGCCGCCTACGGACTCGCGGCCGTCGCGGGCCCCCTGCTCGGCGGGATCGTCGCCGACCGCGCCTCCTGGCGCTGGTGCTTCCACCTGAACGTCCCGCTCGGCCTGCTGGCCCTCGCCGTCGTGGCCGGCAGCCTGCGGCTGCCCGCGCCGTCGCGCCGGGCCCGGTTCGACGTGCTGGGCGCCCTGCTGCTCGCGGCCTGCTCGGGCTGCGTGGTGCTGCTGACCGCCTGGGGCGGCACCGAGTACGCCTGGACCTCCCGCACCGTCCTGGGACTGGGCGCGGGGGCGATCGGCACGGCCCTGCTCCTCGCCGTCGTCGAGCACTTCGCCGCAGAACCGATCATCCCACCGCACTTCCTGCGGGACTCCGTCTTCGTCGTCACCGCGCTCCTCGGCGCCGTCTGCGGCCTCGCCCTCTTCGGCGCCGCCGGCTACCTGCCCACGTTCCTGCAGATGGCCGACGGCGTGGACGCCGCCCAGTCCGGACTGCTCATGCTGCCCATGATGGGCGGCATCACCGTCGCCTCGCTCGTCTGTGGGCACCTCGTCAGCCGAACGGGCCATTACAAACTCCTGCCCGTCCTCGGCGGTGCCCTCTCGGCCGAGGGCATGTACCTGCTCTCCCACCTCGACGCCACCACCGGCCGGCTCGTGCACAGCGTCTGGATGGCCATCCTCGGCGTCGGCATCGGCCTGACCCTGCCCGTGCTCGTCCTCGCCGTGCAGAACTCCGCCCGGCCGGCCGACACCGGCGCCGTCACCGGTGCCCACCACCTCTTCCGGCAGCTCGGCACCTCGATCGGCGCCGCCGTCCTCGCCGCCCTCTTCGCCCGCCGCCTGGGCTCTGCCCTGGCCTCCCAACTCCCGCCCGGTACGGGGCTGCCGGCACCCGGCGCCGTCACCGCCCAACTCGTCCGCGCCCTGCCCGCACCGCTGCACGACGCCTACGTCCGGGCCTACGCCCAGGCCGTGCCCCACGTGCTCCTCGTCCTCGTACCGGTGCTCGTCGTCGGTTTCCTGCTCGCCTTCCTGCTGAAAGAGAAACCACTGGTGTCCTACAACGCCCCCGGCGCCGCCATCCCCTCCGCGCGCCCCGCACCGCCGGCCGACCCGGTGCCCCTCGTCGCGGGCATCCCCGTGACCGGCTCCGTCCAGCACCACGACGGCACCACCGTGCCGCGCGCCGCCCTGACCCTCATCGACGTCCAGGGCCGGCAGATCGGCCGGGGCGCCAGCGGCGAGGACGGCCGGTACGCCCTGAGCACGCCCGGCACCGGCTCGTACGTCCTGATCGCCGCGGCCGGCGGCCACCAGCCGCAGGCCGTCACCGTCACCGTGGGGGAGCGGCCCGTCGAGCTCGACGTCGTCCTCGGCGGCGCCGGCCGCCTCGCCGGCACCGTGCGCACCGCCGACGGCACCCCCGTGCGCGAGGCCCTGGTCACCCTGACGAACGTGCACGGCGAAGTGGTCGCCTCCACCCGCACCGGCCCCGACGGCGCCTACGTGATCGACGAACTCGTCGCGGGCGAGTACACCCTCGCCTCCAGCGCCCCCGCGTTCCGGCCCGCGGCCCTGCAGGTGACCGTCCAGTCCGCGCGCGAGACCCGCCAGGACGTCGAACTCGCCGGCGGCGCGGTGCTGCGCGGCACCGTCCGCGCCGGCGGCGGCCGGCCCGTCGAGGACGCGCGCGTGACCCTGCTGGACGCCGCCGGCAACGTCGTCGACTCCGCCATCACCGGCGCCGACGGCACCTTCCGCTTCGTCGACCTGTCCGCCGGCGAGTACACCGTCGTGGCCGCCGGCTACCCGCCCGTGGCCACGGTTCTGCAGGTCGCCGGTGGCGGCCGCACCGAAAGGGACCTCCAGCTGGGCCACGCGGACTAGGCCGTGTCCGGCCATTCGTCAGGCGCCACCACGGCGCCCCGTAGGGGCGCGGGGCAGTGCCGATCTGCGGCTGCCGCCGCGTGGGCGCGACAAGCCACCGACGGCCAGGCGTGTCCGGCGGATCACGCAGTGCCCCGAAAGGGGCGCGGGGAACTGCGCGACAAGCCACGACGCGCCCGCAGATGCCTGCCACCCCGGGTGGCGTATCAGCTGCGAGCCGTCGCCGGCTGATCGCGCCCACGCGGCGCAGCCGCAGATCGACACCGCCCCGCGCCCCTGATGGGGCGCCGTGGTGGCGCGTGACGAAGACCCGCCGGACACGCCCTGGCCGCCGGCGCCCGGGCCGTGGAACCGTCGCGGCGGGGCGAACCGGACGCCACGGCAAGGTCGTTTGGCGCAAGGACGCCCCCTCGCGGCCCCGCGGGCCCTACCGTGGTGACGGGGGGCGCAGATCTTGGCGTACGCGTACGAAGGAGCAACCGCCCATGGACCGTGGCACGCCGGAGCCCGGTGACGGCCGGCACACGGCCGCCCTGGGGCGCCTGCCGCTCGCGGTGGTCGTGGTCGGCCCCACCGGAGCGGTCACGCACTGGAGTTCGGGTGCCCGCCGGCTCTTCGGGCCCACCCGGGAGGAGGCCGTCGGCGCTCTCGCCGTCGACCTGATGCCCATATGCGGCGCCCTGCAGGGCGTCCCCGGCTACCCCAGCGCCGGCCGCGCCCACTGCAAGGTGCCCGGCAGCGGCCCGCTCGACGTGCTGTGGTGGGCCTACCCCCTGATCGGGTCCGGACCCGAGCGGCTGCTCGTGCTGGCTGCCGATGCCGCGCGGGCGGAGGACGTCGAACAGGACACCGAACGTTCCGTGGTCGCCGCCCCCGGCTTCGCCCCGCACACCGGCTTCCCCGACGCCGAGGAGCTCGCCGCCCGGCTGCCCGACATCCTGCCCAACATGGGCCCGGCGGCAGGTGCCCGCATCGTCTCCCAGGTGCTGGAACTGGGCTACCCGGTGCTGGAGTTCAGCCGGCGCCGCAGGGTGCCGGTGACCCCCGACTGGGGCGTGCCGCGCCGCGCCGGGCGGCGCACCCGCCCGCCCGTACCGGCACAGCGCCCGGCCGGCGAGCCGCTCGCGGCCGACGTCGAGGGCGACATCGCGGCCGACCTCGAACACGCCGCGGTGCGCGAGCGGCTGGAGTTCCTCAACGAGGTCAGCGGCTCCATCGGCAGCTCCCTGGACCTCGAGCGCACCATCCGCGAGGTCACCAGCGCGGCCGTGCCCCGCTTCGCCGACTTCGCCGGCACCCACCTGCGCGCCGCCGTCCTGGCCGGCGAGGGCTTCCCCGACGGCCCGCCCGACGTCACCACCGTCTGGCACCGCGTCTGGGTCGAGCACAACGACGAGCCCGGCCGCTGGGACGACACCGTGCCCGTGGGCGAGGCCATCTCCTTCCCCGAGCACACGCCGTTCTTCCGGTGCATGGTCACCGGCGAGCCGGTGCTCATCCCGCGGATCGACGAGGAGCTGTCCGCCCGCATCTCCGGCCAGTTCGAAAAGCGCGACCTGCGACCGCTGATCGGCGGCCGCTCCCTGCTGGTCGTACCCCTGAAGGCACGCAACGTGGTGCTGGGCTTCATGGTGCTGCTGCGCCGCCCGGGGCGCGAGCCCTTCGGCGACATGGACCGCACCACCGGCGCCGAACTGGCCGCCCGCGCCGGGCTCGTCCTCGACAACGCCCGGATGTACACCCACCAGGAGAACGTCGCCGACACGCTGCAGGACAGCATGCTCCCGCAGGTCGCCCCGCGCACGCCCGGCTGCGACACGGCCACCCGCTACCTGCCGGGCGCCCGGCTCGGCCGCGTCGGCGGCGACTGGTTCGACACCGTCAAGCTCCCCGGCTCGCGCACCGCACTGGTCGTCGGCGACGTGATGGGCCACGGCCTGCACTCCGCCGCGATGATGGGCCAGCTGCGCACGGCCGTGCAGACGATGGCCACCCTGGGCCTCGCGCCCGAACAGCTCCTGCGCAACCTCGACGACCTCGCCCAGCGGCTCGGCGAGCACTACCTGGCCACCTGCCTGTACGCCGTCTACGACCCCATCCGCTCGGAGCTGACCCTCGCCAACGCCGGGCACATCCCGCCCGTCCTGGTCCGGGCCGAGGACGGCCGCAGCCGGCTGCTGGAGCTGCCCACCGGCGCGCCCATCGGCGTGGGCGGGGTGCCCTTCGAAGCGGTGACCGTGCGCGTCGCCCCCGGCGACCGGCTGGTGCTGTGCACCGACGGCCTCGTCGAGGTGCGCGGCCAGGACATCGGCGCCGGGCTGGCCGTGCTGTGCGAGTCCGCCGCCCATCCGGCCGCCTCCATGGACGACGCCTGCGACGCCATCGTCCGCGCCCTCAACACCCGCGAGGGACGCAAGGACGACGTGGCCCTGCTCATGGCCCGCCTCAACGGCATCCCGCCCGGGCAGGTGGCCGAGTGGGAGATCGAGCCCCGGGCCGCCGAGGTTGCCCGGGCCCGGCACCTGGTGGGCGAGCAACTGGCCCGCTGGGGCCTGGCCGCGGCGGCCCCGACCGCACAGGTGCTCGTCGGCGAGATCGTCGCCAACGCCGTGCGCCACGCGCGCACCTGGCGCATCGGCGTCCGCCTGGTGCGCACGGACGTGCTGCTGTGCGAGGTGACCGACGACGACCACACCCTGCCGGTGCTCCTGAGCACCGAGGCGGACGAGGAATACGGGCGCGGTCTGCGGGTAGTGAGCGCACTGGCGCGGGAATGGGGCGCCAGTCACACGGGACGGGGGAAGACGGTGTGGTTCGAGCAGACCCTGGTGCATCCATGAGCGTGACGGAGCGTTACCGCAGTGCCTGGGAAGGCTATTGGGGCGGCGTCCCCGAGGCGCCCGGCGAGGTCATCTGGGACTCCGACCCGGCCCTGGCCGCCGAGCCCCACCTCACCCTCCTGCTGCCCTACGCCGACCCGGCCCTGCCGGTGGTCGACCTCGGCTGCGGCAACGGCACCCGCACCCGGCACCTGGCCGGGCACTTCCCCCGCGCGGTCGGCGTCGACCTCTCCCGCGCGGCGGTCGAGCGCGCCCGGCGCGCCGACCCCGAGGGCCTGGCGGAGTACGAGCAGCTCGACCTGGTCGACGCGGCGGCGGTGCGCAGCCTGCACGAGAGACTGGGCGACTGCAACGTCTACATGCGCGCCGTGATCCACCAGAGCGACGCGGCCGACCGCGGCCCGGTCGCCGCGGCCGTGGCGCGGCTGGCGGGGGAGCGCGGCCGGGCCTTCGTCGTGGAGCTCAAGCCCGCCGCCGGTACGGTGCTGGCCGAGCTCGCGCAGGCGCCCGGCGGCCCGCCCGAGGGGCTCCGGCGCGTTCTGGAGCACGGGCTGCGGCCCGCCGAGGCGGCCGACGGCGAGGTGGCCGGACTGCTGACCGGCGCCGGGCTGAAGATCCTCGCCGAGGGCGACACGGAACTGACCATGACCGCCTGCCACCCGGACGGCCGCAGGGTCCGGCTGCCGGCCCGGTGGTTCGTCACGACGGGGCGCTGAAGGTTATCCACAGGCCTGGTCCGCATCTGCCCGGGCGCGTAACGTGACGGGACATGAAGATCCTGATCTCCGCGGACATGGAGGGTGCCACCGGCGTCACCTGGCCCGGTGACGTGCTGCCCGGTGCGGCGCAGTGGGAGCGGTGCCGCCACCTGTTCACCTCCGACGTGAACGCGGCGATCGCCGGGTTCTTCGACGGCGGTGCCGATGCCGTCCTCGTCAACGAAGCGCATTGGAGCATGCGCAACCTGCTGCTGGAGCAGCTGGACGAGCGAGCGGAAATGCTCACCGGCAAGCACAAGACGCTCAGCATGGTCGAGGGGGTGCAGCACGGAGACGTCGACGGCATCGCGTTCGTGGGCTACCACGCGGCGGCCGGCGCCGAGGGCGTGCTGGCGCACACCTACCTGGCCAACTCGATCACCGGCGTCCGGGTGAACGGCAGGCGGGCCAGCGAGGGCCTGCTCAACTCTCTGGTCGCCGCCGAATACGGTGTGCCGGTGGTGCTGGTGACCGGCGACGACCGGACGTGCGAGGACGCCAAGGGATATGCGCCCGAGGCCCGTTCGGTCGCCGTGAAGGACTACGTCTCCCGGTACGCGGCCGTCTGCCGCCCGCCGGCCCGCACGGCGGCGGACATCCGGTCCGCCGCCAAGGCCGCCGCCGTGCTCGCGGCACGGCACGAGCCGGTGCACGGCGGGCCGTTCACCGTCGAGGTGGAGTTCGACGCCGAGCACCTCGCCGGAGCGGCCACGGCCGTGCCCGGCGTCGGCCAGACCGGTGAACGGCTGGTGGCCTGCACCCTGCCCACCATGTACGAGGCAATCCGCTGCTTCAAGGCGGTCACGACCGTCGTCTCGGCGGCGGTGGAGGAGCAGTATGGCTGAAACCACCCACGGGGGGAACGGGGGAGCGAGCAGACCCGACGAGCGGATCGACGAGCGGATCTCCGGCCGGATCTCTGGCCGGATCGACGAGCGTGCGCTGGCGGAGGCGGTGCGCTTCACCTCGGACCTGATCCGGATCGACACCGCCAACCGCGGGGGCGGCGACTGCCGGGAGCGTCCGGCCGCCGAGTACGTCGCCGAGCAGCTCGCCGACGCCGGCCTGGAGCCGCTGCTGCTGGAGCAGGAGCCCGGGCGCACCAACGTCGTCGCCCGCATCCCCGGCACCGACCCGGGCGCCGAGGCGATCCTGGTCCACGGCCACCTGGACGTCGTCCCGGCCGAGCCCGCCGACTGGAGCGTGCACCCCTTCTCCGGCGAGGTGCGCGACGGTGTGGTGTGGGGGCGCGGCGCCATAGACATGAAGGGCATGGACGCCATGGTCCTGGCGGTCGTCCGGGCCTGGGCCCGGGCGGGCGTGCGCCCCCCGCGGGACGTGGTGATCGCCTACACCGCCGACGAGGAGGACACCTCCCTGCCCGGCGCGGCCTTCCTCGCCGCCGAGCACGCCGCGCTCTTCGAGGGCTGCACCGTCGGCATCAGCGAGTCCGGCGGCTACACCTTCCACGCCGACGGGGGCCTGCGGCTGTACCCCGTGGCGGCGGGGGAGCGCGGCTCGGCCTGGGTCCGGCTGACCGCACAGGGCACCGCCGGGCACGGCTCGAAGGTCAACCGGCGCAACGCCGTGGTCCGTCTGGCCGCCGCCGTCACCCGGATCGGGGAGTACAAGTGGCCCGTGCGGCTCACCCCCACCGTTCGTGCGGCGCTGCGGGAGATCGCCGCCGTCCACGGCATCGAGGCCAACCCCGATGCGCCGGGCTTCGACGCCGACGAGCTGCTCGCCAAGCTCGGCACGGCGGCCGCACTGGTGGCGGCCACCGTGCGCAACAGCGCCAACCCCACCATGCTCGACGCCGGTTACAAGATCAACGTCATCCCGGGGCTGGCCGTCGGCCACATCGACGGCCGCACCGTGCCCGGTGGCGAGGCGGAGTTCGAGCGGATCATGGACGAGCTCACCGGGCCCGACGTCGACTGGGAGTACCACCACCGGGAGACCTCCCTGCAGGCCCCCGTCGACGCCCCGGTCTTCGCCCGGATGCGTGCCGCACTCGAACGCTTCGACCCCGACGGGCGCGTGGTGCCGTTCTGCATGTCCGGCGGCACCGACGCCAAGCACTTCTCCCGCCTGGGCATCACCGGCTACGGCTTCTCGCCCGTCAGACTCCCGGCCGGCTACGACTACCAGGCGCTCTTCCACGGAGTCGACGAACGGGTGCCCGTCGACGCGCTGCACTTCGGCGTGCGGGTGCTCGACCACTTCCTCATGGACCGCAGCTTGATGGACCGCAGCCTGACGGACCCCAGCCTGACGGACCGCAGTCTGCTGGGCCGCACCCCGACCGAGCCCCTTGCCGATCCGTACTGATCCCCGAGCGATCCCCCCTGACCCCCTTCACGAGGAGGCGTAGCAATCATGGTGTCCACGGTGCCCTACGGAGCCTGGCAGTCACCCATCGACGCCGCGCTCGTCGCGGCGCACGAGGGAGCCCCCGAGCACGTGGGCACGATCGGCGACGAGGTGTGGTGGGTCGCACCGCGCCCGGCCGAGAACGGCCGCAAGACCCTGGTGCGCCGCCTCTCCGACGGAGCGGAGGCGCCGGCGCTGCCCGCGCCCTGGAACGTGCGCAACCGGCTGACGGAGTACGGCGGCCGGCCCTGGGCGGGCGTCACCCGGCAGACCGGGGGCCCGCTGCTGGTCTTCACCGAGTTCTCCGACCAGAGGCTGTACGCCTGGGAGCCGGACGACCCGGCCGGCGGCGCGCCCCGGCCCCTGACCCCCGTCTCGGCCGTCGGCGGCGGGCTGCGCTGGGCCGACCCGCTGCTGCTGCCCGAGCGCGGCGAAGTGTGGTGCGTGCTGGAGGAGTTCACCGGCGAGGGCCCGCAGGACGTGCGCCGGGTCATCGCCGCCGTCCCGCTCGACGGCTCCGCCGCCGAGGACCGCGCCGCCGTACGGGAGCTCACCGACGACCGGCACCGCTTCGTCACCGGCCCTCGGCTCTCCCCGGACGGCCGGCGCGCGGCCTGGACGGCCTGGGACCACCCGCGCATGCCGTGGGAGGGCACCGAGCTGAAGGTCGCCGACGTCACCGCGCCCGGCGCCGGCGCCCGCTTCGACGACGTGCGCACTGTCGCCGGCGGCGAGCGGGAGTCCGTCGCCCAGGTGGAGTGGGCCGCGGACGGCAGTCTCCTCGCCGTCACCGACCGCACCGGCTGGTGGAACCTGCACCGCGTCGATGTGGGCACCGGCCGGGCCGTCAACCTCTGCCGCCGCGAGGAGGAGTTCGCCGGCGCCCCCTGGGTGCCGGGGCAGCGCTGGTTCGCGCCCCTGCCCGGCGGCACGGTCGCCGTCGTCCACGGCCGCGGCGCCCAGCGCCTGGGCATACTCGACCCCGAGACCGGTGAAGTGGTGGACGCCGCCGGTCCCTGGACCGAGTGGCGCTCCACCCTGGCCGTCAGCGGCACCCGGGTCGTCGGGGTGGCCGCGAGCCCCCGCACCGCCTACGAGGTCGTGGAGCTGGACACCCGCACCGGCAGGGCCCGGGCGATCGGCGCCCGGCACACCGACGCGGTGGACCCCGCCTACTACCCCGAGCCGCTCATCCGCACCTTCACCGGCCCCGACGGCCGGGAGGTGCACGCCCACATCTACCCGCCGCACAGCCCCGATCACACCGCACCCGCCGACGAGCTGCCCCCCTTCGTGGTGTGGGCGCACGGCGGCCCCACCGGGCGCTCGCCGCTCGTGCTCGACCTGGAGATCGCCTACTTCACCTCCCGGGGCATAGGCGTGGCCCAGGTCAACTACGGCGGTTCCACGGGCTACGGCCGCGCCTACCGCGACCGGCTGCGCGAGCGGTGGGGCGTGGTGGACGTGGAGGACTGCGCCGCCGTCGCCGAGACGCTGGCCGAGGAGGGCACCGCCGACCGCGCCCGGCTCGCCGTCCGTGGCGGCAGCGCCGGCGGCTGGACGAGCGCCGCCTCCCTCGCCACCACCTCCACCTACGCCTGCGCCACCATCGCCTACCCCGTGCTCGACCTGCTGACCTGGGCTGACGGCGGTACCCACGACCTGGAGTCGCACTACTTGGAGTACTTGATCGGCCCGCTCGCCGAGGTGCCCGAGCGCTACCGTGACCGCTCCCCGCTCACCCACGCCGACCGCGTCACCGCCTCCTTCCTGCTGCTGCAGGGCCTTGAGGACGCGGTCTGCCCGCCCGAGCAGAGCGAGCGGTTCGTCG
Organism: Streptomyces sp. NPDC049585; assembly: GCF_040675615.1. Lineage (NCBI taxonomy): Bacteria > Bacillati > Actinomycetota > Actinomycetes > Kitasatosporales > Streptomycetaceae > Streptomyces > Streptomyces sp. NPDC049585. Next base: position 253,845 of record NZ_JBFAPE010000003.1, read on the forward strand.
AGGCGATGGCCGGGCGCGGCGTGCCGTTCGCCTACCTCTCCTTCGAGGGCGAGGGCCACGGCTTCCGCAAGGCCGCCAGCATCGTGCGCTCCCTCGAGGCCGAGCTCTCCCTGTACGCCCAGACCTTCGGCATCGACGTCCCCGGCATACCCGTGCTGGAGTTGGCCAAGTAGCCGGCGGGGGATGTGGGCAGGCTCTGCCCATGACGACGACCGTTGTGCTCCGGACGCCCCGACTGACGCTGCGCCGCTGGCGCGAGGACGATCTCGGCCCCATGGCGGCCATCAACGCCGACCCGGAGGTGATGCGCTGGATCGACGACGGATCGGTCCGTGACCGGGCCCGCACCCGGGCCGGCATCGACGCCAGCGAGCGGGAGTGGGAGGAGCACGGGGTCGGCCTGTTCGCCGTCGAATGCCGGGAGTCGGGGCAGTTCGTGGGCTTCGCCGGGCTGTCCGTGCCGTCCTTCCTGCCGGAGATCCTGCCGGCCGTGGAGCTCGGCTGGCGCCTGGCCCGGCCCTTCTGGGGCCGGGGGCTGGCCACGGAGGCGTCCCGCGTCGTGCTGGACTTCGCACTGCGCGACCGCGGCCTGGCCCGGATCGTGGGCGTGCACGCCACCGGCAACCACGCCTGCGAGCGCGTCCTGGGCAAGCTCGGCATGCGCCCCGAGCGCCGCACCACCCACCCGCGCTACGGGGTGCCGCTGTGCGTCCATGTCCTGGAGGCGTGCCCGTAGGCCGGGCGTGCCACGGCGCCCCATAGGGGCGCGGGGCAGTGCCGCTGCGGCTGCCGCCGCGCGGGCCCGCGGGCCGGGCGAAGCACGGCACCCCGTCTGCGGGCGCGTCGTGGCTTGTCGCGCAGTTCCCCGCGCCCCTTTGGGGCGTCGTGGTGCCGCGCGGTCCCGTGTCTGCGGGTGCGTCGTGGCTTGTCGGGCAGTTGTCCGGGCCCCCTGTCGGGGGACGGCGGTTCACACGTTCGGCCGCACCGCACGTGCCCGCGGGCGGCCGAGCGAAGAGCGTGGACGGGGGGCGGTGCACGCGCCGTGCCGCCCCCGCCCCGCGCCGAAGGAGCCGCCGTGTCCGACGTGTCGCCCCCGCCGCCCGCCACGTCCGCCGGGGCAGGCCACCCCGGCGGCCGGCTGCTGGCCGCGGGCCTGGGCCACGAGGGGCAGGTGCGGGGCATCCTGATGGCGGCCGAGGGCGAGCGCGTCGTCGCCGTCGCCGCGGGCGACCGCCACAGCCTGGCGCTGACCGAGGACGGCCGGCTGCTCGCCGCGGGGCTCGACGACCACGCCCAGGTGACCGGGATCTTCGCCGCCGCCCGTGGGCTGCGCCTGGCGGCCGTGGCCGCGGGCGGCTCGCACAGCCTGGCCGTGACCGCCGACGGCCGGCTGCTGGCCGCCGGCGACGACCGCAACCATCAGGTCACCGGCATCCGCGAGGCGGCCCGCGGGAGGAAGGTCACCGGGGCCGACTGCGGCGCGGTGCACCTCCTCGCCGTGACCGAGGAGGGCGACCTGCTGGCCGCGGGCCACGACGGCGACGGACAGGTCGCCGGCATCCGCGCGGCCGCCCGCGGTCACCGCGTCGTGGCGGCCGCCGCCGGCGACTTCCACAGCCTGGCGGTCACCGAGGACGGCCGTCTCCTCGGCAGTGGCCGCGACGACGACCAGCAGGTCTCCGGCCTGCTGGCGGCGGCCGAGGGCCACAAGGTCGTCGCCGTCGCCGCGGCCGCCCTGCAGAGCCTGGCCGTCACCGAGGACGGCCGGATCCTCGCCGCCGGCCACGACGCCCACCACCAGGTCTCCGGCATCCTGCGCGCGGCCCAGGGGCAGCGCGTGGCCGCCGTGGCCGCGGGCCACCTGCACAGCCTCGCCCTGACCTCCGCCGGACAGCTCGTGGGCGCGGGCAAGGACGGCGACCGGCAGGTCTCGGGCCTGCTGGCCGCGGCCGCCGGGCGGCGCGTCGCGGCCGTCGCCGCGGGCGGCCGGCACAGTCTGGCCGTCGTCGCCGGCGACGGCCCCACCGGGCGCACGGCCCGCGCGGACTTCCGCACCCGCGAGGGCGGCCCCGAGCGGGCCCTGAGCCTGCGGCTGCGGGACCCGCGGGGCGGTCCGGACGTCGTGCTGACCTCCCATCAGGGCGCCGTGGACTTCGCCGTCCACGAGGGCGAGGACGTGCAGCTGGTGGTCCGGCACGGGGAGGAGCTGGTGGGCCGGGGTACGGTGCGCTTCACCTACGACGAGGCCACCCGCACCACGGGCATCGACACGCGGGCCAGCCGGTTCCCCTCGTACCTCACCTGCACCGGCCACGGCGCCAACCGGTTCACGTTCCTCTGGAGCCGCTGACGCAGGTGCCGTACGGGTTCGCGCCCCACTTCACACCGCGGTCAGCACCCGTGAGGCGCCCACCGGCAGGTCCCACAGGTCCTTGCGGGGCCGGCCCGCCGCCTCCCATGCGGCGCGCACCCGCCGCAGCGGCTCCAGCGGCGGTTCGGCCGACAGCAGGAACGTCGACCAGTGCATCGGGGCCATCACCCGGGCCCCGAGGTCGGTGCAGGCGCGCACGGCCTCCTCCGGGTCCGTGTGCACCGGCCCCAGCATCCAGCGCGGGTCGTACGCCCCGATCGGCAGCAGCGCGACATCGATGTCCGCGTAGGCCTCGCCGATCCGTTCGAACCAGAAGCCGTAGCCCGAGTCGCCCGCGAAGTACACCCGCGGACCCCCCGGCGCGGTGATCACCCAGCCGCCCCACAGCGACCGGCAGGTGTCGGTCAGTGTCCGTTTGCTCCAGTGGTGGGCCGGTACGAAGTCGAAGCGCACCGGGCCGCGCGGCCCGGGCAGTTCCACCGCCTCCCACCAGTCGAGCTCGGTGACGCGGGCGAAGCGGCGCCGGCGCGCCCAGCGGGCCAGGCCGGCGGGCAGCAGCAGATGGGTGTCGCGGGGCAGCCGCCGCAGGGTGGGCAGGTCGAGGTGGTCGTAGTGGTTGTGGCTGATGACGACGGCGTCGATGTGCGGCAGGTCCTCCCAGCGCACCCCCACCGGCGTCACGCGTGGCGGCGTCCCCAGGATGCGGCGGGACCAGACCGGGTCGGTCAGCACGGTCAGCCCGCCGATGCGCAGCACCCAGCTGGCGTGCCCTGCCCAGGTCAGGGCGAGGGAGTCGGCGTCCACGGCGGGCAGCGGGCCCGGCTCCAGGGGCAGCAGGGCCAGTTCGTGCAGCGAGGCGGCGCTCGGACGCAGCCGGCCCTCGCGGGCGAGTCGCGCGAGGGCGCGTACGCCCGGCAGCGGGGCGGTCAGACGGTCGGCGAACGACCGGGGCCAGGAGCGGATCTCACCGAGAGGACGCGGCTCCGCGAGGGGACGCTCGGTCTGTTCGGTCATCTGGGGCTCCATTCGTGGGGAACCGGAACCTGGACGCGGGGCTCGCGGCGCGCCGGGTGCGTGCCCCGCGCCGTGGCACGCTCACCGGTCGACGGTAGATCAGGTGCGGGCGAGTTCACTGAACGCCGATCCAAAAGCGGACAACGCCTCCGCGACATCCGGCTCGGCCAGCGGGTCGGGGGCCGCCAGGGCGCGCCGCCGCCGCTCGTCGTCCGGGCCGAGCAGCGGCAGGGTGGACAGCCGCACCCGCAGCGCGTCGGGGGCGTCGCCGAACCGGTGGCCGCCCGGCACCGGCCGGCCGAGCACCTCGCCCAGGTGCGCCTCCAGCTCGACGGAGTCGGTGATGCCGCGGGCGGCCAGGGCGCCGCGCAGTTCGCCGAGGTCGGCGTAGAGGTGGGGACCGGTCTGCGGCGGCCGGCACAGCACGCCCGCCGCGTCCAGCCGTTCGCGCACCGCGGCGCCCAGTGCCGCGTACAGCCGGGCGGCGGCCGCGGTGCGGGCGCGTACCGGCCCGGGCTCGGTCAGCGCCCACCGCGCGGCGGCCGCCAGCGGCGGCGGCAGTTCGGCGCCGATCGCCTGCAGCACCGTGCCGGCCCGGGCCAGCAGGCCCGGGCCGGTGCCGCCGGCGGGGAAGCGGGCCACCGCGGCCGGCCAGGCGGTGGGCAGCAGCGGTCCGGCCAGGCCGGTGAGGACGACGACCCGGTCGGGGTACATCTCGGCCGGTCCGACGTGGACGGTGGCGTGCGCGTCGTGCAGGGCGTCGCGCCAGGTCTCGTCGCTGACGACGGTCAGTTCCTCGGCGGCCGCGGCCTCGCACACCTCGTGCACGATCTCCGGCGGGGCGACGGTGCCGGTGGTCTCGTCGGCGACCGACAGCACCAGGAAGCGCGGCCGGCCGCCCTCGGTGCGGATCCGGCTCACTGTCTCCAGCAGGGCGAAGGGGTCGGGCACCCCGCCGCATTCGGCCGGTACCTGCACGTGGTAGGCCAGCCGCCCGGCCAGCCGGGCGACCGGCGCGTACCAGGCGGCGCACGGCCGGGTCAGCAGCACCTCGCCGCCCGCCGAGGCCAGCAGGGCCAGCAGCAGCGGCGCGGCCCCCGGGGCGGCGAGCACCTGCCCGGGGTCGGTGGGCAGGCCCCGGCGGGCCCAGTGGCCGCAGGCGGCCTCGCGCAGCTGCGGGCCGCCGCCGACGGGTTCGGGGTCGCCGTGCGCGGCCGCCCCGGCGAGGTGCTCGGCCAGTTCCGGCAGGACGGGCATTCCGCGCTCGGGGGCCGGCAGGCCGGTCAGTGCCGGGAAGCGCTGCTGCATCCGTCCGCACACCTCCGCGCCGCGCCGGGCGCCTCGATGGGTCCTCTGACCCACCTTCGCAGATCATGGCGCGAGGACGGTGGCCGACACGGGCGGCAGCACGACGAGCCGTTCCCCGGAGTCGTCCCACATCCCAAGACCGCCCTCTCGCCATACGAGAAAGCGGCGTACGGTGAATCCGGCACCGCGTCCGACCCGGGCGACCGAGGGGGGTCACCATGCACTACATCCACGGCCACCACGAATCCGTCCTGCGCTCCCACAGCCGCCGCACGGCCGCCGACTCCGCGGCCTACCTGCTGCCCGAACTGCGCCCGCACCACCGCGTGCTGGACATCGGCTGCGGGCCCGGCAGCATCACCGCCGACCTCGCCGCGCTCGTCCCGCAGGGCCACGTCACCGGCCTGGACGCCGCGGCGGACATCCTGCCCACCGCCCGCGCGGCCGCCCGCGAACGCGGCCTGGACAACGTGGATTTCACCACCGGCGACATCCGCGCCCTCGACTTCCCCGACGGCGCCTTCGACGTCGTCCACGCCCACCAGGTGCTCCAGTACCTCGACGACCCTGTCGGCGCACTGCGCGAGATGCGTCGGGTGTGCCGTCCCGGCGGCGTCGTCGCCGTCCGCGACGTGGTCTACACAGCCATGAGCTGGTACCCGCGCGTGCCCGGCCTGGAGGACTGGCAGCGGCTGTACGTGGAGGTCGCCCGGGCCGGCGGCGGGGAGCCGGACGCCGGCAGCCGCCTGTACTCCTGGGCCCGGCAGGCCGGACTGACCGACGTCACGGCCACCGCCGGCGCCTGGTGCTACACCGGCGCGGAGCAACGGCAGTGGTGGAGCGGCCTGTGGGCGGACCGCACCCTCGCCTCCCCCTTCGCCCGCCACGCCGTCGAGGGCGGCTGGGCGGACGCGGCGCGGCTCGCGGCGATCGCCGAGGCGTGGCACGAGTGGGGGCGGCACGAGGACGCGTGGTTCGCCGTCCTCAACGGCGAACTGTTGTGCAGGATTGGCTCGTCCGTTCCCCGGTGACCGGGCCCACCGCCGCCAACTAGCCTTGTTTTCATGAACATTCTGGGGACCTCGCTACGGGTGTGTGTCGGCGACCTGGAAGCGGCGATCGCGGTGTACGAACGGCTGACCGGCGCCGAGGCCATGCGCTTCCGGCGCGGCGGCGTGTCCGTGGCCGCCGTCGGCTGCTTCTTCCTGATGAGCGGGCCGGAGGCGGAGCTGTCGGTGCTGCGCGCCATCAAGGCGACCATCGCCGTCACCGACGTGGACGAGGCGCTGGCGGACCTGCAGGCCGTGGGGGCGGACATCGTCGCGGGCCCGGTGCGCACCCCGATCGGACGCAACCTGGTGGCCCGTCACCCCGACGGGTCCGTCTTCGAGTACGTGGACCGCAAGGAGGGCTGATCCCCCATCCGGCCCGCCTCCGCCCCCGCCCCGCACGAACGGCTCAGGGGCGGGGCCGGGCGGCGGGCGTGCCCTCCCCCTCGGCGAGGTCCGCGATCTCCGCCTCCGCCAGGACGGCCTGCGCCCCCTCCTCGTCCCCGCGCGCCCGCAGGATCCGGGCCTCCAGCAGCCGGAAGCGGCCGTGCCGGCGGGCCGCCGGCGGCAGTCCCGCCAGGACGGCGGCCGCCTCGTCCACCTGCCGTGCGTCCAGCAGTGCCGTGATCGCCTCCCGCGCCAGCGCCACCCGGGCCGCCCGCGATGCGCGACCCTCCTGTGCCGCCACGACTGCCGCCGCGTACCGTTGCGCGGCCCGCTGCGGATGGCCGCTCAGCGCGTCCGCGGCGGCCAGGCACCGCAGGGCCGGCCAGCCGGCGCCCAACTGCTCGGCCGTCTCCCAGCTGCGGGCCGCCTGCGAGCGGTCGCCCGCATGCCATTGCGCCACGCCGAGGTGATACGCCGAGGCCGGCCCCGGTTCCGTGGTCTCCAGCATCTCCCGCCACGGCCGTGACACCAGGGACGGCCCTGGCTCGGGCCCGTCCTCCGTCAGCGTGCCGGTGCGCAGCAGGGCGAGCCAGGGCTGCTGCTCGGCGCCCAGGGTCGTGGCGGGGAAGGGCGTGCCCGGCAGCTCCAGGCGGCCCCGCTCGACCTCCAGTGCTCCCCAGCCCGATCCGGTCGCCAGCGTCTGCTTCGGCTCGTGGTCGGCGTACGGGCGCCAGGCGGCGTACGCGGCGTCCACCGTCTCGCGTGGCAGCGCGGCCTCCAGCCGGCCGGCGGCCTCCGCGCGCGCCGCCGCCCAGTCGGTCCCGTGGACGGCGGCCGGGTCGGCGGCCAGCGGCCCGTACGCCTCCAGCCAGGCGAACTCCCCGCCGGCCTCCAGCGGAACGTGCTCCAGCTGCGTCGGGGCCAGGCCCGCCTGGATCTCGGCGTAGCCGCCCGTGCCCGGTTCGGTGAGCCACTCCTGCCAGCGCCGCCCGGGCTCGTCCGTGCCCCACACGAACAGCTTGCGGCCCCCCAGCAGGCCCGTCGAGGTCTGCACCAGCCCCTGCCCGTCCGCGTCGAGCGCCGCGATCCAGGGACGCTCGCCCGCGGCCAGGTCGTAGAAGTAGTCGCCGTGGCGCTCGCACCGCAGCGGGTACGAGCCGTGCGCGCCGTCCGGCACCGGCACGCGCCGCAGCGCCCGCTCCGGTCCGAAGGACCAGGCGGCGTCGGCGGGCGCCACGACGCGGGTGCCCGGCCCCTCGGGGACGGCGGTGTTGGACCACCAGTAGACGGGCGCCGTGTGGTGATGGGGGTTGCGCACGCGCACCCCCGCGTACAGGAAGTCCGACCCCTCCGGCAGCCACAGGTCCACCTGGAAGGGCAGGTCGCGCAGCCGTTCCCACTCCCACAGGCGCAGCATCTCGCCGCCGTCGGGGGCCGGTACGCGCGCGGCGTGCAGCGGCGCCACCGACAGAGTGCCGTGCCCGGTGGCGCCGGTGTTCCACTCGATGCCCCCGGAGAACCAGGCGCCGTTGAGGGCGAACCCGGCCGGCTGGAGGACGGGGTTCGTGTACACCAGCGAGCGGCCCGTGGGCTTGTGCACCAAGGAGTGCACCCGCCCGCCGAGACCGGGCAGGACCGTGGCGCGCAGCCGGTCGTTCTCGACCACGATCGCCTCCACGTCGGTGGGCACCCGCTCGCGTGCGTAGCCGTCGCGGCGGCGCACCGGCAGCAGGGAGCGCAGCGGCTCGTAGCGCATCCGCCGGGCCATCGCCGCCGGCAGGTCCGGCGGCAGGCCGCGGCCGCGGCGGTGGACGTCGGCGGGGGCCGCCAGCGGCGGCAGCGGGTCCTCCGGGCCCAGCGGTGCCGCGGGCAGGGTCAGGACGGTGCGACGGATGGTCGTTGCCACGGCTCTTTCCGATCCTCTCGCCGGCTCACAGCCACACAGGGGTGTCCGCGCCGAGCCGGCCCGGTCGCCGGCCCCAGTCGCGGGGACTGCCGTCGAAGGCCACCGCAGGCCGTGCGTGCCGCATCCGGCCGAGCGGCCCCTCGCCCTCGGTGAGGTGCGCGGCGACGTCGTGGTCGCCCTCCGGCTCGCCCTCGTCGGCGACGACGCCGTGGCACAGCCAGGCCGCCGTCTGCGCCAGGGCGAGACGGGCCAGGCGGGTGCCGCCGGTGGCGTGCTGCTCGGTGACCGCCCTCAGCACGGCCGCCGCCAGCAGGTACCCGGTGCCGTGGTCGAGGGCCTGGGCAGGCAGCGCGCCGGGCGGCGCGTCCGCGTCCGCCCCCGGCGCCGTCTCGGTGACCGCGATGCCGCAGGCCGCCTGGACGAGGCTGTCGAAGCCGCGCCGGGTGCCCCAGGGCCCGTACGTGCCCCAGGCGCTGAGCTGCCCCACGACCAGGCCGGGCCGCCGCTCGGCCAGGGCCTCGGGGGACAGCCCGTGGCGGTCCAGGGCGCCCGGCCGGTAGCCGGTGACCACGACGTCGGCCGTGGCGAGAAGGTCCTCGAAGGCGGCCCGGTCGGCGGGCCGCGCCAGGTCCAGGCACACCGAGCGCTTGCCCAGCCCGGTGTCGTCGTGCAGCTCCTGGCTCTCCGGCAGCCACGGCGCATCCACGCGCAGCACGTCCGCGCCCAGCAGGGCCAGGGTGCGGGTGGCGACGGGACCGGCCAGGACGCGGGTGAGGTCCAGCACGCGCAGCCCCGCGGCGGGCAGGCCGTCCGGAGCCGGGAGCAACCGGCGCAGGGGCCCGTCGGCGCACCGTTCCACGGCGAGCAGCGGCCGGCGGGCCACCTCGGCGCCCTGCGGGTGCGCGGCCCACTGCGCGGGGGTGCGCACGGCCACGGCCAGCCCGCCCGCCGCGTCGATCAGCTCCTCCGCCTCCGCCGCCGTACGGCCGGCCAGTTCGGCGGCGACGCGCTCGGCCGCGGCGGCATCGTCCGCGGGCCCCCGGTCGGGCACGCCGAGCGCGGCCAGGAGACGCTCGCGGTGGTGGGCGTAGTTGCCGTGGGTGCGCAGCCAGCCGTCGGCGGTGCGCCAGAACCGCGACAGCGGGGCGAACGTCGTGGGGGCCCGGCCCTCGACGCGGACCAGCCGCTCGCTGGTGAAGGCGGCCGCCACGGCGCCGTCGTCCACGTGCACCGCCGGCAGGGCGCCCCCGCCGCGCCGGGCGGCCTGCAACTCGGCCGCGGCCAGTGCGGCGCAGGTCACGGTGGCCCGGGCCAGCTCGCGCGCGGGCAGCCGGGCCGGGAGCACGCCCTCGGCGCCCCCGCAGGCGACTGCGGCGATCAGCGCGGGATCACCCCCGAGCAACTGCCAGGCGTGGGCGGCGGTTTCGGACGACCTCTTGATCATCCCCCGAGTGTGGCACTGAGTGCCATCTGCTGGGAAGAGGGCCTCAGGGAGAGCATGGGGCCGGCGACCACGGCCCGCAAGACGCCCGGCGGCGCCGTGGCCAGCCCGTCGGCGAGTCGTTCCTCGTGCAGGAGTACCGCGGTGATCTGGTCGCTGTAGCGCTCCACCGACTCCCGTTTGAAGCCCAGCAGCGGCCAGCCCCAGACCGCCGCCAGGAACACACCCTTGCGCACCAGATACGGATCGCCCGGGTGCGTGCACTCCACCAGCGGCTCGACCACCGAGCGGTTGGTGGCGCAGCCGCCGACGAGGTCGACGACGACGGTGCCGGGCCGCAGCACGCCGCCCAGGTCGGCCTCGGTGATCACATAACCGGTCCGCCGCCGGTCGGCGGGCTCGGCCCCGTTGATCACCAGGTCGCTGGCGTGCAGGTGGTGGCAGACGTCCGGCCTCGTGGTGGTCCGCTTGGTGAGGATCTCGACGTGGGCCACGCCGTGCCGGGCGCACTCGTCCAGGGCGCCGAAGGCGACGTTGCCGTAGCCGAGGACGGCGGTGCGGATGCGGGCCGGGGTTCCCAGGGCCGGGTTCTGCCGCAGCGCGAGGGCGATTCCGAAGCGGGCGCCCGCCCGCCCCGTCTCGTGCAGGCACTCGATCCTGCGCCTGCCGTACGCCTGCAGGCGGTGGTGCGCACGGTCGCGGTCGACCTCCTCCACGGACAACCGCGCGGCCATCTCGTCGAGTTCGGCGAATTCCACGCTGACCGTGTCCGGTCCGGGCGGCGGGGGCGCGTGCAGGATCCGCAGCGACCGCGGCCGCGTCCGGGCGGCGTACTGCAGGGCGCCGAAGGCCCGCAGGGAGTGCCCGATGAAGGCGACCGAGAGCCGGGAGGGATCGGCGACGGGCAGCTGCGCGAACCACCGGCGCGCGGCCAGCCGGCTGCGCAGGAATTCGTCGGAGACGAACTCCGGGCACTCCCGCACGAGTTCCATCGCGATGAGGTTCACACCGCGCTCCCCGGCGATCGCCGCACGCTGCGGAAGGGAGCGCACATGGGCCATGCACAACAGGCTCGAACCGGGGTCCATGCGCGCGAGGTCGTGGTGCGCGGGCCCCTTGAGTTTGACGACGAGATCCTTTCCCGGATACAGCGCGTCCCGGGACTCGATGCGCGCGCCGACCGCGGCGTAGGCGGCGTCCGGATAACCGGTGCCGGCGCCCGCGCCGCGCTCCACGCTCACCCGGCACCCGTGCGCGACCAGCGCCGCGACACCGCCGGGGGTGAGCGCGACCCTGTCCTCCGAACCGTCGGGGTTCTCCGGCGATTCGTGTTCCGCCGCGATTCCTATGGACCGGAACGGCCGGTGCATCCGTGCCGGATCGAAGCCTGCTCTCATCTCCGGGAACCTTCCGTGCGGCAGGCGCGCGACCTGCGATCAGCGGACGACCGGAGGCGGCCGATAATTCATCATGGCAGCATTGGTGACATTGCGCTTATCGGTGCGGAATTGCCGGGAAATACCCCGTCGCGGAGCTTTGCCGACAAGGGTTGCCGACAAGGGTTGCCGACGAGCGTTTGCCGATGAGGGTTTGCCGGCGAGCGGGAGGAAGTCGTGGACGTCGACGCCGTGGACTATCCCGTCCGGGCACTGCTGATCGACATCAACGGCACGGTCTTCGACCACGGGATCGCCGTGGACGGCGCCCCCGAGGCCGTGGACCGGTTGCGCGACGAGGGATACACGCTGCGTTTCCTGACCAATACGGAATCCAGGACGGTCGAGGACACTCTGGAGAGCCTTTCCGGCTGCGGTCTGCACGTCGAGCCGGCGGAGCTCTTCACCCCCGTGGTGGCCGCCCGTACGCTCCTGGCCGACCACCCCGGCCCCCGGGTGCTCGCGCTGATGTCGGCGGAGCTGAGCGCCACCTTCGCCCCGCTCGATGCCGGCACCGGCGGGCACACGCACGTCGTCGTCGGAGACTGCCAGCACGTGCTCGACTACCCGCTGCTGAACCGCGCCTTCCGGGCGGTCAGGGCCGGGGCGCAGCTCATCGCGCTGCAGCGCGGAGCGCTCTACCGGACCCCCGACGGCCAGGAGTTCCTCGATACCGGGGCGATCGTGGCGGCCCTGGAGTACGGTACCGGCCGCACCGCCCGGCTGCTGGGCAAACCGTCCGGCGAGTACTTCGGACTGGCCGCCGCCTCCACGGGCTTCGCCCCCCGGCACACGGCCGTGATCGGCGACGACGCCACGACCGACGCCGCCGGTGGCCGGGCCATCGGGGCCATGACGATCCAGGTCCGTACCGGGAAGTACGCGGGGCAGGCCGCCGAGGGGACGGCCGGGCGGGCGGCGCACACCGTCGACTCCATCGCCGACGTCCCGGCGCTGCTGCACGCCCTGCACCGGGACGGTTTCACCCGTTCGGGTGCTCTCCGGCAGGCGCCGGGCGCCGTGCCGCCGGAGGTCTAGGCTGAGGAGTGCAGGCAGCGATCATGTGGCGCGAGGCTGGTCGGTCCCGTTGAGCGAATGCGAAGACCTTCCCGAGGAGGAGTCCGAGGGCAGGACGTGCCAGTGGTGTCACGGCTCGGGCTATGTGAGCCGGGCCCTGGCGCGCACCGCGGGTCCCGATCCCTTCGCCGGCCCCGCCGAGACGGTGCACCGCGCGGGGCAGTGTCGGCACTGCCGGGGGACCGGCGCGTACGACTCCGCCCTCGACCCGACCCTCGACCGGGAAAGCGGCCGGGACGATTCCGCTTGATCGTCGCGAGGTGGACGAATCACGGTCCCGAGGCTCTCTTTCCGCACCTTTTTCGGCCACGTGGCGCTTATCACGGGACAAAAATCATTGATTTTGCGCCGCACCCTGTGCCATTCACTATGTGGACTCGCACCGACATGTGCGACGCACGAGACCGGCGACCTGCCCGCAGGACGAGAGGCGCACCACCCCATGCACGACACCGACGGCCGTTCCGGCCGCCGTTTCGGACTTCCCACGGCCACCGCGCTGGTCATGGGCAACATCATCGGCGGCGGCATCTTCCTGCTGCCCGCTTCCGTCGCGCCCTTCGGCACGGTGAGCCTGCTGGCCTTCGGCGTGCTCACCGTCGGCGCGATCGCCCTCGCCCTGGTCTTCGGACGCCTGGCCGAGCGCCATCCGCACACCGGCGGCCCGTACGTCTACGCCCGCGAGGCGTTCGGCGACTTCGCCGGCTTCCTGTCGGCGTGGTCCTACTGGACGATGACCTGGGTGTCCAACGCCGCCCTCGCCGTCGCCGGCGTCGGCTACTTCCACGTGCTCACCGGCAGCAACCCGTCCAAGGGCACCGACCTGGTCGTGGCCCTGCTCATGCTGTGGCTGCCGGCGCTGGCCAACCTGGCCGGCACGCGCTGGGTGGGCGTGGTGCAGATGGTCTCCACGGTGCTGAAGTTCGTGCCCCTGCTGTTCGTCGCCGTCATCGGCATCTTCTTCTTCGACCCGTCCAACCTGGGCTCCTTCACCGAGGGCGGCCACAGCTGGACCGGCGGCCTGTCGGCCTCCGCGGCCATCCTGCTCTACAGCTACGTGGGCGTGGAGTCGGCGGCCATGAGCGCCGGCGAGGTCCGCGACCCGGAGCGCAACGTGGGCCGGGCCAGCGTGCTCGGCACCATCGGCGCCGCCCTGGTCTACCTGCTGGGCACGCTGGCCGTCTTCGGCACGGTCGCCCACGACAAGCTGGTGAAGTCCACGGCGCCCTTCTCCGACGCCGTCGACGCGATGTTCGGCGGCCACTGGGGCGGCACCCTGATCGCCTTCGCCGCCGTGATCTCGATCGTGGGCGCCCTCAACGGCTGGACGCTCATGAGCGCCCAGTCGCCCTACGCGGCGGCCAAGGACGGACTGTTCCCGGCGTCCTTCGCCAAGAAGAAGCGCGGTGTGCCCACGGTGGGCGTGCTCGCCGCGGCGGTGCTGGCCACGCTGCTGACCCTGATCAACTACACCACCGGGGTGGGCGGCGTCTTCGAGATCCTCGTGCTCGTCACGACCTTCTCGGCCACCGTCCCCTACCTGCTGTCCACCGCCGCGCAGGTGTACTTCCTGCTCACCGGCGCCCGCGACAAGGTCCACCCGGGCCGGATGACCCGCGACATGCTCCTCGCGCTCGGCGGCTTCGGCTTCTCCTTCTGGCTGGTGGCCGGCGCCGGCTACGCGGCGGTCTACCAGGGCACGCTGTTCCTCTTCGCCGGCATCCTCGTCTACGTGTGGCTGGCGGCCCGCCGCAAGGCGGCCGCGGCGGGGGAGCAGGCCGCGGCCGAGCCCGCCGCCGGGCCCGCCGAGGCGCCCGTCGCCGAGCAGGCCGCCGAGCACGCGGCGGCGGCCGCGGAGCCCGTCAGGCCGTGACGCCACCGTCCAGGACGAGGTCGGCGCCGACCGTGTAGCCGGCCTCGTCCGAGGCCAGGTGCAGCACGGCGGCGGCGACCTCCTCCGGCGTACCGGCCCGGCCGGCCGGTACCGCGCCGCGCATGCGCTCGGCCTTCTCCTCGGCCGACTCGCCGGGCCGGCTGGACATGGGGGTCTCGATCGGGCCCGGGCTGACGGCGTTGATCCGCACGCCGTCGCCGATGTGGTCGCGTGCGGCACTGCGGGTGAGCGCGGAGACGGCGGCCTTGCTGGTGGCGTACGCCGCCAGGCCGGGCACGCGCAGGTGGGCGCCGAGGTTGGACGAGATGTTCACCACCGCCCCGCCGCCGTGCTCCCGCATGTATCCGATCTCGTGCTTCATCGACAGCCACAGGCCCGTGAGGTTGGTGGCCAGAGCGGCCTGCCAGTCCTCCTCGTCGATATCGGCGGTCTTCGCGAGCGGGGGCAGCATGCCGACGTTGTTCACGGCGACGTCCAGGCTTCCGTACCGCTCGACCGTCCGATCCACCAGGGCCCGGACGTCCTCGGAGCGGGTCACGTCGGCGGTCACGGCGCTCGCCTCGCCGCCCTCGGCGCGGATGGCGGCGACCGTCTGGGCCAAGGGCTCGGCCCTGCGGCCCGCCACCACCACCCGGGCGCCCTCACGGGCGAAGGCCACGGCGATCGCCCGGCCGATGCCGGTGCCGCCGCCGGTGACCAGGACGGTGCTGCCGGTGAAACGCGCGGTCATGTCAGTGCTCCTCATGGATGTCCGGAACCGAATTTCTGGAACGATTGGTCTTGAAAGAGGGCGTGCGGAAGCCGCTGCGTCGAGCGACTGGCTTCAGTCGAGCAGGGTGGCTTCAGTCGAGCAGGGTGAGGATCTGCTCCGCCGCGTCGTGCAGCAGGCCGGGCCGGGAGCCGGTCTTGCCGGCCACCCGCAGGCCCTGGAGGAAGACCAGCAGCATCCGGGCGAGCGCCGCGGGATCGCTGTCCTGCGGGAGTTCGCCCTGCGCGCGGGCCCGGGTCAGCGCGGAGATCAGCAGGCCCTCCAGGGCGTCCCAGCACGCCTCGACCAGGCGGGCCGCCGCCGGGTCGTGCGGGCCGAGCTCGACGGCCGTGTTCGTCACGAAGCAGCCCCGCCGCCCGCTTGCGCAGCCGGCTTCGGCGGCGAAGCGGCGGACCAGGGCCCGTACGGCGGGCAGTGCCGGGCCGGGCCGCGAGAGCTCCTCGGTCAGCCGGGGGTCCTGCTGCTCGCCGTAGCGCTCGAGCGCCTTGAGGTAGAGCGCGTGCTTGCTGCCGAACGTCGCATACAGGCTCGCTCGCGCGATGCCCAGGTGTGCCACCAGGTCGGCCATCGACGTCGCCTCGTAGCCCCGCTGCCAGAACAGCTCCAGGGCCGACTGCAGGGCGGCGTCCGGGTCGAACTCCTTGGTCCTTGCCACACCGGGATGCTAGGCGTTTCAAGAACGATCGGTCAAGAATTAACGGCTGGTCAAGAAACAGCAACCCGCTGCGCAATGGGTTGTCAGTGAAATATCACATTACTATGTTACGCCGCACACCCAGCCGTACCTGACGCCACATCAACCCCACCGAGGAGTACAGGTGTCTGCGTTACGCACTGCGCGCAAGGGGCTGCTCGCCGCCGTCACGGCGGCCTGCCTCGCCCTGCCGACGGCCCAGGCCGGCCACGCCGCCCCGGCGGCGCCCGCCGCCCGCACCGCACAGGCCCCGGCCGCCCCGTCCGTCCACGACCCCCACGACGACGTCGACCGGCTCGCCGCGCCGCCCAAGGAAGACTCCAGACCCCCCGTGCCCGGCGGCGGCAGGATCACCCCCGGGCACCTGCCCGGCGACACCGCCCCCGGCACCCCCGGCCGGCCGTACGGCACCGCCCTGGCCGGCAGCGTCCCCTGCACGCTCGACGGCCTCACCCGCCTGACCCCGAACCAGCTGGCGGACTTCCTCACCGACCCCGCCGTCACCGCCGACGGCTGCCTGCGCGGCCTGATCTGGACCTGGGACGCCCGGCTCGCACCGGTCATGTCCAGACCCCACGTCCAGGCCGTCGCCGCCCGCATCACCGCACTCGCCCCCCGCCACGACGGCACCGACAACGGCCATCTGGTGGAGCTGTTCACCTACCTCCACGCCGCCGTCTACCACGACTTCTCCCGCACCGAGATCGACCTGACCGACCCCGCGACCGTCGAGGCCCTGCGCGCGGCCGTCGCCGCCTTCGCCGACGCCCCCCACGCCTTCGACCCCACCCGGCCCAACGCCGACGCCCTGCGCGAGGCCCTGAACACCGCCAGCTCCGGCGGACTGCGCCAGCACCAGCTCGCCCTGGTGCGCAAGGTGCTGGGCACCCTCGCGCCCGGCGCCGCCACCGCCACCGATCCGGCCTGGGGCAACGCCGCCCTGGCCGCCCTCACCGTCAACTACCTCGGCGTCTACCCCGGCAACAACGACACCGCCTTCCGGCAGGCCGTCGCCGCCGACGCCGATTACCGGGCCGCCTTCCGCGCCTTCGCCGGCTACCGCCACCTGAAGGACACCCCCAACGCGTGGGCCGCGCGCGACGCCATGGGCGAGTACGGACGCTTCGGTCAGATCGACGCCCTGCACACCGCGATCGTCACCGAGCTGGGCGGCAGCCTGCTCGGTACCACCGGCACCACCTTCGGCGAGCTCAGCGCCCCCTGGTTGAGCGTCGCCTCGTGGCTGAACTTCTACCAGGCCTGCGCCCCGTACAACGTCTGCAAGCCGCAGATCGAGACCCGGCTCTTCCCGCGCACCTACACCTACGACAAGGGAGGCATCGAGGTGCGCACCGCCCTCGACGCCGCCACCGTCGACCAGCTCTACTACGCGAGCAAGCAGGTCAAGAACCAATTCTTCCGGGTCCTGGGCACCGACCGGCCGCTGGCCGGCGACCCCAACAGCACCCTGCACATCCACCTGTACGCCTCGCGCGCCGACTACGAGGTCTTCCACCCCTTCCTGACCGGCATGGCCACCAACAACGGCGGCGTCTACATCGAACAGGGCGCCACCTTCTACACCTACCAGCGCCGCGTCCCGCAGGACTCCCGGCTCACCCTCGAAGAGCTCTTCCGCCACGAGTACACCCACTACCTCAACGGCCGCTGGGCCGTGCCCGGCTTCTTCGGCGAGGGCCCCTGGTACACCGGTGACCTGACCACCGCCATGGACGAGGGCACCGCCGAGTTCTTCGACGGCTCCACCCGCGACGAGGGCATCAAGGTCCGCAAGTCCCTCGTCCAGGGCATCATCAACGACACCGCCGGCGGCAAACCGCGCATGACCGTCGACAAGCTGCTGCACGCCACCTACGGCGGCGACGGCTTCCGCTTCTACGACTACGCCGGCACCTTCTTCGAATTCCTCTGGCGCGAACACCCCTCGCTGCTGCGCGAGATGTACGGCTACGAGCGCGCCGACGACCCCAAGGGCTTCGACGCCTGGCGCACCCGCACGGGCCGGGACGCCGCCCTGCAGAAGAGTTACGACGCCTTCCTCGACGAGCAGATCCGCCACGTCGCCGACCTGTACGTCCCCGCCACCACCCACGAGCCCGTCGACCGGCTCACCTACGCCGACCCGGCAGGTGTGCGCGCGGCCTTCGCAGCCGCCACCTCCATGACCCCTGCCGCCTGCACCTCCAACGGTGACACCGGCCACCCCCGCTTCACCTGCACCGGCCGCGTCACCGCCAACCTCAGCGACTCCACCAGTCCCGACCACGTCTTCGAGGACATGTCCGACACCGTCGACTACTTCATCCTCGACCGCGCGGCGCCCGCCGCCGACAACTTCGCCGACATGAACTGCGCCTTCGGCACCGTCGGTGTCTGGTCCGACGGCAAGGCCGGCACCGCCGACTTCACCTGCGAAGGCCCGCTGCGCACGGGCTGACCCCCACCCGGGACGCACCGGCCCGCGGACGCGCGACGCGTCCGCGGGCCGATGGTGCGCCGGGGAGGGCTATCCCAGGTCGAAGACGTTCGCCAGCCCCAGCCGGTGGCGGAACTCGTCCTGCCGCTTGAGCCCTTCGAACTCCGGCGCCCGGTACGGCGGGATCACCTCGCACCGCTGTGCGCCCGACCCCTCCTCGTCCAGCAGCGCGTTGACCGCCGCCCGGGCGGCGGCATTGGCGCCCTCCATGGTGGCCAGGTCGATGTCGACGGCCACGTAGTCGCCGGCCAGGAAGAGGTTGGGGATCGCGGTGCGGGCCGCGGGACGGTCGTACCAGGTGCCCGTCGGGTGGATCAGCAACTGCTCGTCGTTGCTCGCCCGGGTGCCGTCGAGCTCGACCGCCGGGTCCAGGAACCACGAGTGCAGCTTCGCGTCGCTGAGCACCGTACGGCCCGTATCGTTCAGCCCCGCCTTCATCTGCGCCCACACCTCGCGGGCGACCTCCTCACGGGTGCACTGCTTGGCCGTCCTGCCGTACAGGATGCCGGGCCGGTCCCATTCGGAGACGTCCACCGAGAGGCAGTCGGCCACGGTGCCGTCCCCGTAGTCGCGGCGGAAGTCGCGCCCGGACCAGTACTGGGCCTGGCCGACGGCCGTGAGCGACCAGGGCGAGTCGATGTGGTTGATGTGACCGTGAACGATCGGGGTCGGCTCGGTCAGGTAGAACTGGATCCCCGTCATCCAGTCCGTCTGCAGCCGGTCGCAGCGGGCCAGGGCCGGATCGGCGGCCCGCACCTGCGCGTTCCAGGTCCTGCGGGCGTGTTCGACGGGCATGGCCGAGACGAAGTGGTCCGCCGTGACCACCCGGCGCGTCCCGGTCGCGTCCTCCAGCACGGCCTCGGCGATCCGGCCGCCGGCCGGGCGCAGCTCGCGGACGGCCCAGCCGGTGCGGAACTCCACGCCGAGCGTGCGCAGATGGCTCACCCACGGGTCGATCCACGCCTCGTTGGTCGGCGCGTTCAGCACCCGGTCCGGCTCGCCGTCGGCACCGCGGCCCAGGGCGTTGTAGAGGAACGCCTCCACGCAGGTGGAGACGGTCTTCGTGCTGGCCACCTCGGCCTTCGTCGCCACGATGTTGCGCGTGATGCCGATGGCCAGCAGCTGCCGGTAGTTCGCCGACATCCGGCCGGCCCTGGTGAAGTCGAACCAGGGCACGCGCTCCCACTCCTGCGTCCGCCGGCGCTCGCTGCTGGTGAACCAGACGAGTAAGCGCCCCGCGAAGTAGGCGATCTCGTGGGGCGGCAGCCCGGCGAAGGTCTCCAGCAGCGCCGTCAGCATGCGCACGAATGCGTCCGGGGTCAGGACGGGCGGCGGTTTGCCGATGCTGCGGAACGGCAGGCGGATGTCCTCGTGGCCGATGCGGGCGAGCATCACCTCGGTGGACGGGACGAGGTTGTCGTGGCAGCCGTTCTCGTTGCCCGGGAAGGGGATGCGGCGCAGGGTGTCGGGCAGGTTGCGGTAGAAGCCCGGTATGAAGCGGAAGCCGTGCTCGCCGGGCAGCGGCCTGCGGCCGCCGCGGGCGCTGCCGGGCACGTCCATGCTGCGGGCCTTGCCGCCGAGCGCCGCCTTGCGCTCGTAGACCGTCACCGCGAAGCCGCGCTCGGCCAGTTCGTGGGCGGCCGTCAGACCCGCCACCCCGCCGCCGAGCACGGCGACGCTGCGCCGGGCGGTCCGCCGCCGCCCGGTGCCGGCCGGGCGGGGTGCGGCCTGGGCCGCGCCGCCGAACGCGGCCGTCGCGGCGAGGGCCGTGGCCCCGCCGATGAACCCCCTGCGCGTGCCTGCCACCATGCCCCAGCCCCCTACCGCCGGTAACCTGTCAGGTCCGGCGCGGAGCATAGGGGCGCCCCACGCACCCCGGAAGAGCGGTCGCGGCTCATGCGTGTCCCCCGGCGCACATTGGCGGGAAACCGCTGCCGTCACGTGGGACGCTTGCCCCACCGGTCCCACACCCACGAGACGCCAAGGAGTGCGCGATGTCGGTCGAACCGCTCTCGCAGAAGGACGTGGAGGAACGGCTCCAGGAGCTGCCGGGCTGGTCGCTGGACGGCGACCGGATCGCGCGCCGCTACTCCTTCGACGGGCACTTCCAGGCCGCGGCCATGGTGGTGCACATCGCCCAGATCCAGGAGGAGCTGAACCACCACTCCGACCTGACCCTCGGCTACAACACCGTCGCGCTGACGGTGAACACGCACAGCGTCGGCGGCAAGGTCACCGGCCTGGACGTGGAGCTGGCCCGCCGCATCGAGGCGGTCGCCGACGGGCACGGGGCACGCTGACGCCGGCTCCCGGGCCGGCGCGGTGCCGTCCCGGGAGCCGCCGGGTCGTCGGGGCCCGCCGGGTCGTCGGGCCCCGTCGGGTCAGGAGGTCAGTTCCAGTCGAACTCGTCCGGGTTCGGGCCCAGACGGGTGCCGTTGTCGAGGCCGGCGATCGCCGCCATGTCCTCGTCGTCCAGCGCGAAGCCGAAGACGTCGACGTTCTCGCGGATGCGCGAAGGCGTCACCGACTTGGGGATGACGACGTTGCCCAGCTGCAGGTGCCAGCGCAGGACGACCTGGGCCGGGGTCTTGCCGTGCTTGGCGCCGATGCGGGCCAGGACGGGCTCCTCCAGCAGGCCGCGGCCCTGGCCCAGCGGGGACCACGCCTCGGTGGCGATGCCGTGCTGCGCATGCAGGGCGCGCAGCTCGGCCTGCGGGAAGTTCGGGTGCAGCTCGATCTGGTTGATGGCCGGGACCAGGTCGGTCTCGGCCAGCACCCGCTCGATGTCGGCGGGCTGGAAGTTGGACACGCCCACGGCGCGGGCGCGGCCGCTGCCGGCGATCTCGGCGAAGGTGCGCCAGATCGTCAGGTAGTCGTCGCGCATGGCGCGGGGCCAGTGGATGAGGTAGAGGTCCACGTAGTCCAGGCCGAGGCGGGCGAGGGAGGCGTCGAACTCGCGCAGGACGCTCTCGCGCGTCCAGGTCTCCTTCGCGCTGTTCCACAGCTTGGTGGTGACGAAGAGCTCGTCCCGGGCGATGCCCGAGGCGGCGAGGGCCTTGCCCGTACCCTCCTCGTTCTCGTACACGGCAGCCGTGTCGATGCTGCGGTAGCCGGCCTCGAGGGCGGTGGCCACCGCGGCGGTGGCCTCCTCGTCGGAGACCTGCCACACGCCGAAGCCGAGCTGAGGCATCTCGACGCCGTTGTTGAGGGTGATGCTGGGGACCTTGCTCACGAGCAGTCGTCCTTACGTACGTATGGAAGCACTTACTCCACGGGTCAACCCGTGGTCCGGTGGATGCATTCCCGGGGCACAGTTGTCGCATGCGTCACTTTGTGTACAGCGCATCTATGTCGGCCGCGTAGGCCCGCTCTATGGCCCTGCGTCTGAGCTTGCGCGTCGGGGTGAGCAGCCCCTGGTCCTCGCCGAACGGGGTGGCCAGGATGCGGAAGGCGCGGATGGACTCGGCCTGGGAGACCAGGGTGTTGGCCGCCACCACGGCCCGCCGGATCTCGGCCTCCAGCTCCGGATCGTTCACCAGTTCGGCAGATGCGGGAGTGGTGCGGTGGAGCATCGCCAGCCAGTGCGCGACCCCCTCCGCGTCCAGTGTGACGAGCGCCGCCACGAACGGCCGGTCGTTGCCCACCACCAGGCACTGCCCCACCAGCGGATGGGCGCGCACCCGCTCCTCCAGGAGCAGGGGCGAGACGCTCTTGCCGCCCGAGGTCACCAGGATCTCCTTCTTCCGCCCGGTGATCGTCAGATAGCCGTGCGCGTCGAGGCGGCCGATGTCGCCGGTGGCCAGCCAGCCGTCGCGCAGCACGGCGGCGGTCTCGCGCCGGTCGCCCAGATAGCCCGCGAACACCTGCCCGCCGCGCAACCACACCTCCCCGTCGTCCGCGATGTGCACGCTCGTGCCGGGCACCGGCAGGCCCACCGTGCCGAACCGGGGACGCTCGGGAGGGTTGGCCACCGCCGCCCCACTGGTCTCCGTCAGGCCGTACCCCTCCAGCACGGTGACGCCCGCGCCCGCGAAGAACAGCCCCAGCCGCCGCTCCATCGCCGAGCCGCCCGACATCGCATACCGCACCCGCCCGCCGAGCGCCTCCCGGATCCGGGCGTAGACCAGCCGGTCGAAGACCTGGTGCTGCACCCGTAGAGCGGTGCCGGGCCCGGGTCCGGTGCCGAAGGACTTCTCCTCCATCGCCTCGGCGTAGCGCACGGCGACCTCGGCGGCCTTCTCGAACGGCCGGCCGCGTCCCTCCCGCTCGGCCTCCCGCCGCGCCGCGGCGTACAGCCCCTCGAAGACGTAGGGCACCGCCGCCAGGAACGTCGGGCGGAACGCCCTGAGGTCCGGCAGCAGCGCGGCCGCCGACAGCTGCGGCTGGTGGCCGAGCCGGATCCGCCCCCGGACGGCCGCCACCTGCACCATGCGGCCGAAGACGTGCGCCAGCGGCAGGAACAGCAAGGTGGCCGGCTCCTCACCCGGCCGGCCCCGGAACACCTGTGCGTAGCGGCCGACGATGGTGTCGGTCTCGGCCATGAGGTTGGCGTGGGTGAGCACACAGCCGCGCGGGCGGCCGGTCGTGCCGGAGGTGTAGATGACCGTCGCCGGTGAGTCGGGCGTGACCGCCATGCGGTGCCGGTGCACGACCTCGTCGGCGATGCCCTGTCCTGCGGCGGTCAGCTCGCCGAGCGCGCCCGCGTCCAGCTGCCACAGCCGCGCCAGGCACGGCAGCCGGTCGACGACCGAACCGATGGTCATCGCGTGGTCCTCGTGCTCGACGACGCACGCGGTGACCCGGGCGTCGTGCAGCATCCGGTAGACCTGCTCCGCCGAGGACGTGGGGTACATCGGCACGGGCTGGGCGCCGATGGTCCACAGCGCGAAGTCGAACAGCGTCCACTCGTAGCGGGTACGGGACATGATGGCCACCCGGTCGCCGAACCGGACGCCCTGGGCGAGCAGGCCCTTGGCCAGCGCCAGCACCTCGTCGCGGAAGGCGCCCGCGGTCACGTCGCGCCAGACGCCGTCCGCGCTGCGGCCGAGCGCCACCCGGTCCGGGTCCGCCGCGGCATGCTCGAAGACGACGTCCGCCAGCCCTCCGACGTGGGGCGCCGTCACCAGGGAAGGGACGGTGAACTCGCGCAACCTCTCGCTCCTCGGGACGCTCGCACAGCGCCGTGACCGTACCCGTTCCCGTCCCGGCCAGAACCCTTTCGGGCGGACCGTCTCGGCGCGGGGCCCGCCGGGCGCGGATCTGCACGCAATCTCTTCAGGATTTGTCGCATGTGTTCACTGTGGTGTGTGTGCGCCGGTGCTCATGGTGAGTGCAGGCGGTCGCCGGCCGCCAGGATCGCGTCGGCGAGCGCCTCCGCGCTGCCGCGCACCGCGGCGTCGCGCCCGGTGCCGGCCCCGTGCAGCAGGACGACGTCGACGGGACCGAGGTCCGGCAGGCCCGCACGGGAGGGCACCGGTGCCAGACCGGGCGGGATCATGCCCTGCGCGTGGGCCATCACGCCCAGCCCGGCGCGGGCGGCGGCCACCAGCCCGTTGAGGCTGCCGCTGGTGCAGGCCACCCGCCAGGCCCGGTCGTGCCGCCCCAGCACCTCCAGGGCCCGGGCGCGGGTGATCGCCGGCGGTGGGAAGACGACCAGCGGCAGGGGACGCCGGGGGTCGGGGCGCAGCCCCTGCGCGCCGATCCACACCAGCCGGTCCCGCCACACCAGGCGGCCGTGCGGCTCGCCCGGGTCGCGCTTGGCCAGCACCAGGTCCAGCCGGCCGGCCGCGAGCCGCTTGAGCAGGACGCCGGAGAGCCCGACCGTCAGCTCCAGGTCGACGTCGGGGTGCTCGCGGCGGAACGCCTCCAGTACCTCCGGCAGGCGGGTGAGCACGAAGTCCTCCGAGGCGCCGAACCGCAGCCGGCCGTGCAGCCGCGTACCGGAGAACCACTGCGCGGCCTTCTCGTGGGCCTCCAGGATCGTCCGGGCGAAGCCCAGCATCGCCTCGCCGTCCTCGGTGAGGGCCACGCCGTGGGTGTCGCGGGAGAACAGCTGCCGCCCGGCGGCCTCCTCCAGCCGCCGGATCTGCTGACTGACCGTCGACTGACGCACCCCCAGACGGCGGGCGGCCTGCGTGAAGCTCAGGGTCCGGGCCACCGCCAGGAAGGCCCGCAGCTGTACGGGATCGAACATGCTCCGTGAGCGTAGGGCCTGTCCGGCGGATCGCGCAGCGCCCCGTCAGGGGCGCGGGCGCACGGCACTTCGTTGCGGGAGCGGCGTGGCCTGTCGCGCCCACGGGGCGGAGCCGCAGATCGGCACTGCCCCGCGCCCGCCCTGGCCGCCAAGGCCCCCTCGTTATCGCGATTGGTGATAACAGTGAGTGGGGTGAACAGGGTTCCCGATGGGCCGGCCGGGAGGAAGGCTGAGGCCATGCCCGCTCTGCCGTCCTTGCCCTCCTTGCTGCGCCGCGTGCCGCTGGACCCTTACATAGCCGCCCTGCTCGGCACCGTGCTGCTCGCGGCGCTCCTGCCCGCCCGCGGAGCGGCCGCGAGTGCCGTCGACGGGATCTCGACCGGGGCCGTGGCCCTGCTGTTCTTCCTCTACGGCGCACGGCTGTCCACCCGCGAGGCCGTGGCGGGACTGCGCCACTGGCGTCTGCACCTGACGGTTCTCGCCTGCACGTTCGCCGTCTTCCCCCTCCTCGGACTCGCCGCCCGCGGACTGGTGCCCCATGTGCTGACCCCCGGGCTGTACACCGGACTGCTCTTCCTGTGCCTGGTGCCGTCCACCGTGCAGTCCTCCATCGCCTTCACCTCCGTGGCCCGCGGCAATGTGCCCGCCGCGATCTGTGCCGGTACGTACTCCACCCTGGTGGGCATCGTGCTCACCCCACTGCTGGCGGCCCTGCTGCTGGGCCGCAGCGGCGGTGGCGTCTCGGCGGACTCGCTGCTGTCCGTGGTGCTGCGGCTGCTCGTGCCCTTCGTGGCCGGCCAGCTCACCCGCCGCTGGCTCGCCGGACCGCTCGCCCGGCACCGGTCCGCGCTGGGACTGGTCGACCGGGGCTCGATCCTGCTCGTGGTCTACGCCGCGTTCAGTGCCGGCATGACACGCGGCGTCTGGCACCAGGTGACGCCGTGGCAGCTGTGCGCCCTGGTGGTCGTCGAGGGTGCCCTGCTGGCGCTCATGCTCACCCTCACCACCCACGGCGCACGCCGGCTCGGCTTCTCCCGGGGCGACCGCATCGCCCTGACCTTCGCCGGCTCCAAGAAGAGCCTTGCCGGCGGGCTGCCGATGGCCACCGTGTTGTTCGGGGCGCAGGCGAGCCTGGCCGTGCTGCCCCTGATGCTCTTCCACCAGATGCAACTGATGGTCGGCGCCGTGCTCGCCAAGCACTTCGCCCGCCAACAGGAGCGGCTGGAGCGGCCGGAGGTGTCGGACCGGCAGGGGCAGGGGCAGGGGCAGGAGCAGGAGCAGGAGCAGGGGCAGGACCGGCCGGCCGCGGCCGACCTGGTGCAGCGGAAGGCATAACGCCGCACCGCCCCCGGCGCGATGCTCACACCGGTCGCAGGACCACCTTTCCCCGGTTGGCGCGGCCCTCGATGATCTCGTGGGCCTTCGCCGCGTCCTCCAGCGGCAGCTCCGCGTGCACCCGGGGACGTATGCGGTCGGTGGCGAACAGCTCCCACAACTCCTGCCGCCATCGTTCCATCAGCTGCGGCCGGTTCCGGGCGATCAGGGCCATCTGGAAGCCGATCACCGACTTGGCCCCCACCAGCAGGTCGTACGTCGCGACCGTGCCGCCGCCCGAGCTGTAGGCCACCAGCCGCCCGCCCGGAGCCAGGGCGGCGACCGCAGGCTCGAGGAGCTCTCCGCCCACGGCGTCGAGCACGATGTCGACGGGCTCGCCCCATGACTCCTGCTCGTAGGTGACGACCTCGTCGGCACCGAGCGAGCGGACGAAGTCGGCCTTGGCGGCGCTGCCCACCGCGGCCACCACCCGCCCGGCCCCGTGGGCCCGGGCGAGCTGCACGGCCAGGTGTCCGGCCCCGCTGGCCGCCGCCGTCACCAGCACCGACTCGCCGGGCTGCGGCCGGGCCGCCTCCAGGGCGCCGCGCGCCACCAGCCCGCCCCGCACCAGCCCGATCGCGTCCACCGCGCCGGCGCCCGCCGGCACCGGCGAGGCCATGGCGGTGTGCAGGAGGGAGTAGTCGGCGTACGCGTCCCCGAAGCACAGGCCCGTGACCCGCTCGCCCACCGTGAAGCCCGTGACGTCCGGCCCCACGGCGACGATCCCACCGGCCACTTCGCCGCCCAGGTTGCCGGGCAGCGGCAGGCCGCCCGCACGCACCTTGCGGACCATCGGCAGCGTGACGCCGATCGCCTCCGTGCGCACCAGCAGCTCGCCGGGGCCGGGCCGGGGCACCTCGGCTTCCTCCACCCGCAGCACCTCGGGCCCACCGTTCTCGTAATACCGCACACGACGCATGAGCGACGCACCCCTCCCATGACAGGCACACCAGCCGGCGCACCAAGCAGGCACACCGGACGGAAAGCCATTCGTTGGGGACTCCAACGTTGGCAACCCCCACGATACTCAACTTCATTGGGAAGTCCAATGGTTTCCGTTAGGCTCGTGCCATGGCAGACAAGGCTTCCCCCGCAGGAGTGACGACCGCGCCGCCCGAGGCCGGGCCGGCCGCCCTCGCGCGGCTGCGCACCCTCCCCAGCTGGCTGCTCAACCGCGCCTCCGCCCGCGGCCGCCGGCTCGTCACCGACGCGCTCGCCGAGGACGGGATGCGCATGCAGCACCACGCCGTGCTCTCCGCCGTCGCCGACCTCGGCCCCGTCGCCCAGGCCGAGCTCGGCCGCACCACGGGCTTCGACCCCAAGGACATGGTCGGCATCCTCAACGACCTCCAGGCGCAGGAGCTGATCACGCGCAGCCCCGACCCCGCCGACCGGCGCAAGAACGCCATCACCCTCACTTCCGCCGGCCGCGACCGCCTCGCCCGCCTCGCCGAGCTCGGCGAGCAGGCCAACGAGGCCCTCCTCGCCGGCCTCACCCCCGCCGAGCGCGAGCTCTTCCTCGCGCTCCTCGCCCGCGTGGCCGGCCAGGACGAGCGCTGAAGTCGGGGGAGCCGCAGGCGGCAGTCCCCCGAAAGCCCGGACGGCGGTCGGCCGGATCTGGTGGGATGTCACCCGCAAGTGGGGCGGCGGAGGGGAGCCGCGGACGCGGCGGCGTGGCGGCGACCCGACGGCGCCCGCTGCCCTTACACAGGGCTCAAGCGGCGCAAACCGGCGGCGTGGACGCCCGGTGCGGTACGGCACGGCACCGGCGGGGCAGGCAGACGAGGACGAGGCGGACAAGCCACCAGTGGACCAGGGCGGAACGGGGTGTCGCGTGAACCTGCAGCAACTGCACTACACCTCGACCGCCACCACGAGCCCGGACGGATCCGGGTTCCGCTTCACCGCCGCCAGCCCCGAACTGCCCATCACCCTGCTCGGCGAGGCGGAGCAGCTCATCGGCTACGAGCCCCCGTCCGACGCCCCCGAGTGCCCGTCCTCTGAGGAACTGGCCGCGTTTCCCGTGGCGTTCAGCCACAACCGCCTCTCCGACGGCAGCCGGTTGCTGTGCCGCACCGTGCGCACCGGGCCCGGGCGCGTCGGCCGCCACGGCAATTTCCACGCCCACGCCGTGCGGCTGCCCGAGGGCGGCGGGCTGCCCGGCGGGCTGCTGCCCATCGAGGCGTGGGAGTCGCCCTCCTGGTCGGACCGGACGCCCGACGGAGGGGTGCCCGAACCGCTCACCGCCGTCGTCCCGGCCCGGCTCATCGACAAGCAGGGCCTGCTGGACTTCGTCCGGGCCCGCGCCGAGCGCCTCGAACCCTTCCTGACGGACGTGCGCACCCTCTTCCGCACCCCCGACGCCCAGCAGATCCTCGTCGTCGAGCGGGACAGCGCCGCCATCGCCCACTGGGTCGCCGTCGCCAGCGCCGTGCTCCCGCGCGACCTCGCCGACCGGCTCACCTTCACCACCTACACCCGCCACCCCATGCTGGCCCGGCAGCAGATCGTCGGCATCTTCCCCGACGCCCGCTTCGAGTTCGTCTCCGCCGCCGCCCAGCACCGCTACCGCGTCCACGACTGCACCGGCGGCCCCTCCAGCCCCGCCCGCGCCGAACGCGACCTGTGGGCCGCCGTCGCCGCACGCATCTGGCTCGCCGGTCGCCCCGCCCTGTTCGCCGAGGCCACCCGCCCCGCTGCCGCCCCCGCCTTCGCCACCGGCCGCGGTGGCGCCGACGAGGCCGACCGGCTCGCCGCCCTCGCCGCCCGCGAGGGCATCCCCCTTGACTCGAACGGTCGTACGGCCGCCGCGCGATGGGCCCGCACCCACAAGCCCGGCGACAGCCTCGACACCACCGTGCGCACCCGGCTGCTGGCCACCGTCGCCGCCGGCGGCACCGAGCGCACCCCCGAGGAATGGACCGTCCTGGCCTCGCTCGCCGACGAGCTGTGCGCACCCGGCGCCCGCACGGCCGTCGCCCCCCTCAGGCGCGACCTGCGCGCCGAGCTCCAGCGCGCCGCCGAAGCCTCCGACACGCCCCTCGTCCGCTTCCTGACCCTGCTGCGCCTGGCCGAGGCCCTGCGCGTCGACCACAGCCCGGTCATGCCCGTGCTCACCGCCCGCCTGACCACCGCCCTGCTCAACGAGGCGTCCCCCGACCACAAGGTCGTCCGCGCGGCCATCGACGCCCACCCGCGGCTGCGCACCGCCGTCCTCGACTCCCTCGACCACACCGCCGCCACCGACGACCCGCGCCCCATCGCCCGCCTGCTCGCCGCGGAACTGCCCGGCGCCGACCTCGCGGGCCGGCCCCACCTGAGCATGGCCGCCGCCATGGCCGCGGCCCTCTCGCCCTCCGCGGGATCCGCCGGCGCCGACGGGGGGCACGGCGCCGGCGCGGACCCGGAGGAGGACCGCCCCGCCCTCCTGCACGTCCTGATGAAGACCGCCGGCCCCGACCACCAGGACGCCCCCTCCGTCCTGCGCACGGCCTTCCGCCTGGTGTGGGGCGACGCGCCGCTGACCACCGCCGAGGCCGACGCCCTCCTCGACGGCATCCCGCCCGGCGCCCACCACGCGGCCGGCCTGGAGGAGCCCTTCATGCGGGCCGCCCTCACCAGCGCCCCCCGCGACCCCGTCGCCCCCGTCCTCGCCGGGAAGCTGCTGCGCGGCGCCCTCGCCGGCGGCGCCGAACTCGACCCCCGCCGCCGCGCCGCCCTGCTCCTGCTGGAACAGGCCGGCGCCCTCGCCCGCGGCGAGGCCGTGCCCGGCTGCACCGCCCGCGTGGTCGCCCTGCGCCGCCAGGCCCGGCCGCTGGAGACCGGCATCGACGAGCGGCTGTGCGACGCCCTCGCCCGGCACCTGCTGTCCATGGACCCGCCCCCGGCCCCCACCGAACTGCCCGACCTCGTCCACTCCGAGGACGAGCACCTCCTCGCCGCGTACGCCGACGAAGCCCGCGGCGAACGGGTACGCGAGCTGCTGCACCGCACCCCCACCTACGCCGCCGTGTGCTTCGTCGCCTGGCACACCGCGCCCGACATCAGCCCGGTGTGGGACGAGATCCGCACCGACCTGCTCTCGGGCGTGCTGCGGCCCGAGGTGCGCCGGATGTCGACCGAGGAGATCGAGGAGATCCGCCGCTGCCTGCGGCAGGTCGGCGGCCAGTGGGCCGAGATCTTCCACGAGTGGGACCGCTTCGGCGTGCTCGGCCGCCTCGGCGGCCGCTGGCGCACGCGGGGCCTGCGGCCCTAGCCTGGTCGCGCGCCGGTGCCCCGTCACCTCATCTGCGGGCGCGTCGTGGAGTGTCGCGCAGTTCCGCGCGCGCCCTACGGGGCGCGGCCCTCGTCCAGCACCACGCGCTCCGCGCCGGCGTAGACGTTCAGCCCTCGTCCAGTACCACGCGCTCGGCGCCTGCGTAGATGTTCATCGACGCACCGCGCAGGAAGCCGATCAGCGTCATCCCGCTCTCCACGGCCAGGTCGACGGCCAGCGACGACGGCGCCGAGACCGCCGCCAGCACCGGGATGCCGGCCATCACGGCTTTTTGGACCAGCTCGAAGGAGGCGCGCCCGGAGACCAGCAGCACGCTGCCCGCCAGCGGCAGCAGCCCCTCGCGCAGGGCGTGCCCCACGAGCTTGTCGACGGCGTTGTGCCGGCCCACGTCCTCGCGCACGTCCAGCAGCTCCCCGGCCGCGGTGAACAGGGCTGCTGCGTGCAGGCCGCCGGTGCGGTCGAAGACGCGCTGTGCCGCGCGCAGCCGGTCCGGCAGCTCGGCCAGCAGCGCGGGCTCCAGTCGCAGCGGCCCGCCGGGGCCGTCCTCGACCGGCCAGCGGGCCGTGGTGCGCACCGCCTCCAGGCTCGCCTTCCCGCACAGCCCGCAGGAGGACGTCGTGTAGACGTTGCGTTCCAGCGTGACGTCCGGCAGGGGCACGCCGGGTGCGAGCCGGACGTCCACCACGTTGTAGGTGTTGCCGCCGTCGGCCGTGGCCCCCGCGCAGTAGACGATGTTCGCCAGCTCCTCGGCACTGCCGAGGACGCCCTCGCTCACCAGGAATCCCGCGGCCAGGTCGAAGTCGTCGCCGGGCGTGCGCATGGTGATGGCCAGCGGTCTGCCGCCCACCCGGATCTCCAGCGGCTCCTCGGCCACGAGCGTGTCCGCCCGCGCCCCGGCGACCCCCTCGCGCACGCGGACGACGCGGCGGCGTGCGGTGACCCGACCCATCCAGAACCAACCCCTCACATGACAGTGCCCGCCCGCACGCTCTCATGCCCCCGCCCCGCCGACGACGCCCCCGTGGCCCGCCCGCCCCCACTTGTCCGTCATTGCCCCGTATGCGGCGACGAAAGCCCTGGTCAAAGGCACTCCGAAACCTTGATAGAGTTATCCATGTCGCCGCGGGGAACACCGCGGAGGACAGACACCTTGTCCGGGTGGCGGAATGGCAGACGCGCTAGCTTGAGGTGCTAGTGCCCTTTATCGGGCGTGGGGGTTCAAGTCCCCCCTCGGACACCACAGAAGGACCCCAGCGATGCTGGGGTCCTTTCGTTTTGCCCGGTTACCCGGCGTTTCCCCGGCGCAAGGCCCTCCGGATGCGCCCCATTGATCCCTCCCCCTCCCATCCCGGACGATAAGGGCTGACAGAGGGGGAGAGCGGCCTATGGGCGACTTCTGCAGGGATGTCGTGGTGATCGGGGCCGGGCCGGCCGGGCTGGCGGTGGCCGTGGGGTTGCGGCAGTACGGGCTCGGGGTGGTGGTCGTCGAGAAGGAGCCCGGCACCAAGCGGGAGGTGCGGGCCAGCGTGGTGTGGCAGCGGGCGCTGGAGGTGCTGCGCGACCTCGGGTGCGCCGAGCGGTTCCTGGATCGGGGGCTGCAGTTGCGGCAGGCCGAGATGTACGTGCGCGGGCGCTGTGTGGGGCGGCATCCGACGACGGCGGCCGGGACGGCCTTCCCGCAGCCGCTGAGCATCGAGCAGATCGCCATGGAGTCGCTGCTGGCCGAGCGGCTGGCGGAGCTGGGCACCGAGGTGCGGTGGTCGACCGAGGCGCTGGGCGTGCGGGTGCGCGGCGAGGGGGCCGAGGTGGACGTGCGCGGGCCCGGTGGGGGGAAGGAGACGATCGCCTGCCGCTGGGTGATCGGCTGCGAGGGGGCGCACAGTCTGGTCCGCAGGACGCTGGGCATCGGCTTCGAGGGGGAGCGGCGCACCGACCTGCAGGCCGTGCAGATCAATGCCAAGGCGGAGTGGAAGTACGTCTGCGCGCCGGACACCACGTACTTCTTCCTGGAGCACCGCACCTGTCTGATCGCCTCGCCGCGGCCGGGTGGCGGGTACCGCTTCTTCTGCTTCCGCGACGATCCCGAGCCGCAGCAGGAGGGCCCGCCCGGGCTGGAGGAGATGCGCGCGCTGATCGCCCGGGCCACGCACGATCCGGACGTACGGCTGGTGCCCACCGTGCCGCCGTGGTTCAACCGGGCGCGGTTCCACGACCGTCTGGCCGCCTCGCTGCGACAGGGGCCGGCCCTGCTCGTGGGGGACAGCGCCCACCTGTGGGCGCCGGTGGGCGGGCGCGGGCTCAACACCGGGCTCCGGGGCGCGCACAACCTGGTGTGGAAGCTGGCCGCCGTGCACCACGGCTGGGCCCTCGACGCCCTGCTGGACACCTACTCCGCCGAACAGCGCGCCCTCGCCCGCGAGGTGATGCGCCAGATGCGGCGGAACCTGCTGGAGCTGCCGCCCTCCCGCCCCACCCTGGCCGGCATGCGGCTGCTGGGGCCCGCCCTGCTGGCCAGCGAGGGCTTCAACCGGCGCGGTCAGGCCCTGCTCAGCGAACTGACCCGCACCCACCGCCGCAGCGCGCTGTCCACGGATGTCGCCGGGTACGCCGGACGCCGCGGGCTGCGCGCGGGCGACCGGGTGCCGGACGTACCGGTCAGCGCCGGCGGCCGGCAGCGCCGGCTGCACGACATGCTCTCGTACGACCGGTGGACGCTGCTGGTCGACGGCGCCGCCGAGGGCACGGCCGACGCCGCGGCGCTGCGCCGGTCGGCCGGCCGGTACGCGCTGCCGGTGGACGTGAGCGCGATCCGGGCCGGCCGCGGTCACGGCAGTGTGCTCGCGCCCGGCACGATGCTGCTGGTGCGCCCGGACGGGCACATCGGCCTGCGGGCCGCGGCCGCCGACCGGGCGGCCCTGGACGCCTACCTGGGGCGGTGGTTCGTGCCGAAGACCGGTGCCGGGCAGTAGGGCTCAGGCCTGGTGCACCACGAGTCGCTCCGGGCCGTGGAAGACGAGGTCGTGGGCGTAGACCACGGCCTCGGGGCCGGGGGCGACGGCGAGACCGGGGCCGATCCGCAGCAGCTCCTCCAGGCCGATCTCCGCCTCCGCCCGGGCCAGGGGCGCGCCCACGCAGTAGTGCAGGCCCATGCCGAAACCGCAGTGCCGGCGTGCGTCGCGGCGGAGGTCGAGCCGGTCGGGGTCGGTGAAGCGGGCGGCGTCCCGGTTGGCCGAACCGACGACCAGGGCCACCTTCTCGCCTGCCCCGATCCGCCGCCCGCCGATCTCGTCGTCCGCCACCGCCCACCGGTTGACGATCTGCACGGGCGAGTCGTAGCGCACCAGCTCCTCCACGGCCTGCGGCAGCAGGTGCGGGTCGGCCCGCAGCGCGGCGAGCTGGGCGGGGTGGGCGAGCAGGGCCATCAATCCCTTGGCCAGCAGGTTGGTGGTGGTCTCGTGACCTGCGGTCAGGAGATGGATGCAGGTGCCCACCAGGGCGTCGTCGCCCAGCGGCAGGTGTTCCTCCGTGCGCAGCATCGCGGCGATGAGGTCGTCCGCGTGGGGGCGGGCCCCGGCGCGGCGCGCGGCGAGTTCGGCGCGGAAGTAGGCCGCGAGCTCGCGCGCGGCCGCGTCCGCCAGCGCGTACCCGTCCGCCCGGCGGGCCACCCGGGAGCTGGTGGCCTGTTGCAGGTCCACCGCCTGCGCCCGGAACCAGGGGCGGTCCTGCGCCCGTACGCCGAGGAGTTCGCTGATGACGAGGATGGGCAGGGGAGCGGCGAAGGTCTCCACCAGATCGGCCCGGCCGTCCGCGGTCACCTGCCGGGACAGCTCGGCGGCGAGGTCGGCGGCGAGCCGGCGGATCCGGGGGCGCAGGGTCTCGACGATGCGCGGGGTGAAGCTCCTGGCCACCAGCGCGCGCACCCGTGTGTGCTGCGGCGGGTCCATGAAGACCATCCAGTTGCCGACGACGCGCCGCAGGTGCGCGTACTGCGCGGGCAGCCGGGCCGGCAGCGCGCCGCGCCCGTAGGAGCGGCTGGTGAGCACCCGCGCCACGTCGTCGTGGCGGAAGAGGTACCAGGTGTCCCCGGCCCGGTGCACCGGATCCTGCTCCCGGTAGGGGCGGTAGCGGGCGTACGGGTCGCGCGGGTCCACGTCCTGCGTGCGGAA
The DNA here is from genome assembly GCF_040675615.1 of Streptomyces sp. NPDC049585. Classification (NCBI taxonomy): domain Bacteria; kingdom Bacillati; phylum Actinomycetota; class Actinomycetes; order Kitasatosporales; family Streptomycetaceae; genus Streptomyces; species Streptomyces sp. NPDC049585. The sequence continues at coordinate 287,697 of NZ_JBFAPE010000003.1, forward strand.
GGCGGGCAGCCCGCCGTCGGCGCTCACGATCCGTTCCGTGCGAAGAAGTCGGCGTAGAAGGTTGCCATGTCGGCGACCTGCCGCGGCACCGGCTCGCAGGCGCGGGCCGCCGCGGCGAGGTGCCCGAAGCGCAGGGCGAGCGCGCGGCGGGCGACGTCGGGGCGGGGGACGGGGGCGGGCACCGCGTCCAGCTCGAAGGTGGGGCCGGCCGTGCGGCCGCGGCGCCCGGACTCCAGGGTGACCAGCAGTTCGGCGAGCGGCCGCATCATGCCGGTCATCACGTCGATGGAGGCGTTCATCAGCTTCGAGCGGCGCAGGCTGCCGTCCGGGCTCTGGCCGAAGTGCTGCGCCATCAGCTGCAGCATCAGATGGTACGAGCGGTTGAACAGCCGGGCCACCGCCCGCGCCTGGGGTGCGGTGATCGCCTCCTTGGCGCCGCCGCCGGGGCCGAGGGTGGGGTTGCGCAGCACCGGGTAGGCGGGGTTCCAGGGCAGCAGGTGGCCGTGCGGGCCGGGGACGCGCTCGGCGGTGAGCGCCTCGCCCATCCGCAGGAAGCTGCGGAAGTGCGAGGTGTCCGAGGGGGCGGTGGTCCCCAGGACGCCGCCCTCGCCCTGCTCGGTGATCAGGTCGACGGCGAACAGGGCGCTGGCGAGGTCGTCGACCTCCAGCTGATAGTCCGGGTGGACACTGTTGACCGACTCGCGCAGGAACAGGTGGTGTTCCCCGCCCCCGCGGCCCTTCTCCACCAGGAACAGGTCCGGGACGCGCTGCAGGCCCTCCCTGATGCCCGCGTACAGCTCGCTGATGGAGCTCCAGGTGAAGCCGATCGGCGGTGGGGCCGGCCGGGAGCCCTGCGCCTGCCGCACCTCCGGCACCAGCCCGGCGGGCTGCTCGATGGCGATGTAGCGCTGCACACTGGCGGCGCCGAGCCCTTCCAGCGCGAAGTCCAGCGGTACCGGCAGCTCGTCGTTCAAGGTGCCGAAGTCGACCAGCGGGATATGGAAGGGCTCACCCGTGGCCGCCAGGATGTTGGTGACCAGCAGAAAGTGGATCATCTCCTCGCGGGCCACTTCCAGCAGCGTGCCCCGCATCCCGTCGTCCAGATGCACTCCCCCCTGTCCGCAGGCGAGCTCCAGCTGCCGTGGTGTCCACTCACCTCGGCGTACGTATTCCAGGCCCGCCCCGTGGGTGGGCACGGAGAAAGCGGCGTACAAGTACTGGAGCGTGACTGCCAGTTCCAGGGTGGCGGCCTGCCGCAGGGTGCGGCACAGCTCCCCGCGGGTGCCGATCGCCGGTCCGGTGCCCGGCACGGCCGGGACGGTCAGTGGCGGGCGCTGGCGGGTCTGGAGGTTGCGCAGGTAGGCCAGCAGCAGTCGCGCCTTGGGGTCGGACAGGTCGCGCGTGGGCGGCATGTAGTACGTGCGGGGCTTGTTGCGCGGATCGCACATCTGCCAGGCCAGCTCGGCGTACGTCTCCACCTTGCACCGGTCGGCGAGACTGAAGACCTCCGAGCGCATGAACGTCGACAGCTGCTCGTAGGGCGCGAACACCTCCCGGTGCAACAGCGCGAAGTCCACCTGCTCGCGCGGCACGTCGTCCAGGTACCAGTCGTCGGGCAGAACGCGCACGGCCAGCCAGCCGGCGCCCGCCCAGTACCCGAGCGCGTCCTCGTCGTCGTACGCCGCCCAGGCCGAGCCGGCCGCCTCCGGGTCGACGGGCGGGCCGTCGCCGGGACCGGTGCCCAGCAGCACCCGGCAGGCGCCCGCCCGTTCGCCGCGCAGGACGAGCAGCCCGTACCCGGCCTCGTCGGTGGTCAGCGTGCAGGCGGGCGCGTAGGCGTCCTTGCCCGTGCCCACCCCCAGCAGGACGGCGTCCTCGCACCGTGCCCGCGGGGCGCCGGCGTGCCGATCGGCCGGCAGCGCCCGCGGGTTGTAGTACTGCCGTACATGGACCGTCCCGGCACCGGCGGGGCGGCCGCGCACGAACGCGCGCACCGGCACCTCCACGGCGTGGTCCTGCTCGCGCGCCGCGTCGCGGTGGTGGAGGACCACCAGCGCCTCGTCGCTCTGGACGTTCACCTCCCGCTCCGCCAGCAGCACCCGCTGCTCGCAGCCGGGCGGGCAACCGAGCAGGAGCAGCGGCTCCTCCTCCGCCTCCGGGCAGGCCCCGGCCGGCACGGTGACGATGCCGCACGTCGCCTCACCGCCGTACGAGCCGGCCGGCAGCCGGGTGACCAGCCGGCCGGAGCGGGCGGTACGCAGCTCCAGGTCGCCCGCGTCGAGCAGGGGCCCGAGCCGGTGCAGCGGGCCGGGGCCGGCGTGCGGGGCGCGGGAGGTGTGCGGCACGGCGGTGACCATGTTGAACACGGCGCGGTCTGCGGCCAGCTGCACGCTCATGTGGTGCAGCGGGCCGTGCCCCCCGCCGGCCGGGGCCAGCAGCCGGCCGGCGGGGTAGCTGCGCAGCTCCCCGGCGTACCAGGGGGCGATCGTGCCCCGTACACGGAAGACGCAGGGGGTGTCGGGCGCGGTCGGCGAGGCCATGGCGTCCAGGGCGAACTGCACCACCAGGCCGTCGGCGCCGCCGTGCACCGCTTCCCGCAGCGCGCGCACGGCGGGTGAGAGGTCCGCGGCCGGCAGCCAGCCGCTGCCGTCCGCGGCGCTCTCGCAGGCGACCACGAACTGGTGCACCGCGCTGTAGCGCAGCTCCCGGGCCAGGGCGTGCTCGCCGACGTCGAGGATGCGGCGGAAGCCGACCCAGCGCGGCGGCTGGATGCCCTCGACGGTCCCCGAGAGCATGTACCCCTCGTCGTGCGAGCGCCCCAGGCGGCCGAAGCCGAACCGGCCGACCATGAGGGCCGTCGTCCAGTGCGAGGCGGGGTCGAGGTCGAAGGCGCGGGCGCGGTTGACGGTGGTGTGCAGATAGGGGTTGTAGTGGCCCCAGACGTCGACGCAGCGGCCGACGACCGGGTCGGTGGTGTCCGGGGGATCGCCGGGCCCGGCGTGCGGGCCCTCGGCCGCGACGACGCGTGCGTCCATCAGGAAGTGCCCGTTGCCGTCGAAGTTCCAGCCCTTGGCGGCGCTGAACTCCCCGTCGGGGCGCAGCCGGCCCGCGCTGTCGAAGCGCGGACCGCGCTGCTGCAGGTAGTCGTGGTACTCGCGGGCGGGCCGCTCGGCCGGGAAGGGGCCCTCGTCGGTCAGCGCCCGGCCCGAGGCCAGGTCGAACAGACCGCAGCGCGGGCCGGTGGGCAGCTTGACGGTGGCGGTGCCGGCGAAGTGCAGCCGGGGCAGGTCGAAGACGCTCATCACAGCGCTCCCGCGGGTCGGGGCCGGCCGGGGGCGGGCACGGCCGGACGGCGGCGGACGGGCTCGAAGCGGACGAGCTCCTCGACGGCCCGCAGCGCCGACTCGATCCCGCCCTCGATCCAGGCGGGTGCCGTCGAGCAGTGCTCGCCCGCGAAGAACAGCCGGCCCACCGGCCGTGCGGCGCGCAGGCGTTCGCTCTCGCTCTCGGCGGCGTTCCTGCCCCAGCGCGTGGTGCAGCCCACGCTGCCACGGTCGCTGCCCCAGGCCACGCTGACGGCGTCCAGCACCATGCCGGGGGACGTCAGCTCCGGGTGCATGGCGCCGAGCTCGTCCAGCACCAGCCGGTGGCGCCGGCGCGCCGACATCCGGCCCAGGCACCGGGCCTCGTCGCCGATCGTGTAGCTGGCCAGCAGGGCCGCGCCGCGGCCGGGCATGCCCTCGACGGGTGGGTAGTACGTCTGGCGGATGCGGCCGCCCGCGAAGGAGGCCCCGCCCTGGATGCCGGACTCCCGCCAGAAGGGCGTGCGGCACAGGAAGGCCACCTTGGTGGCCGGGCAGTACTGCACCTCGCGCAGGACGGCCAGCTTGTCCGCGTCCAGGCCGCGCAGCCGCATGCGGCGCAGGACGGGGAAGGGCACGGTGCACACGGCGAAGTCGGAGCGCCGGACACCGGTGCGGCCGGCCGCCCGGACGCGGACGGCCACGTGGTCCTCGTGCACCTCCAGGCCGGTGACCCGGTGCTCGCGCAGGACCTGGCCGCGCAGCCGCCGGGCCAGCCGGCCCGGCAGCCGGTCCATGCCGCCGCGCAGCCGCAGCAGGCCGGGGGCGGTCTCGGCGAGGATGTCGTCGAGGAAGCTGTTCAGCCGTAGGCTGCAGCCGGCGCGCAGGCCCGGGTGGGCGGCGAAGAGTCCCTGCAGGTCGACGCGTTCGCCGGCCGGGCCGCGCAGGTGGCGGGCGAGGTCCACGCCGGCCAGCAGGTCCAGCAGCTGCCGGCGCAGGTCCTCGCGCAGGTCGGTGCGCAGGTCCGGGGGCGCGGTCGCGTCGACGATGGCCGTGAGCCAGGCCCCGACGACGAGCACGGAATCGTCGTACCGTCGTTCGCCGAAAAGAGGTTCGGAATTGTGTCCGGGGCAGTGCCGGGCGAGTTCCCGGCGGAAGTTCTCCAGCAGCGGTGCGGAGGCGTTGCGGATGCGCAGGAAACCACCGGGAGTGCGGAGATAGGCGTTCTCCTCCGACATCAGGGTGCTGAACGCGCGCAGTTCGCCGCCCAGCTCCATCCGCTGGACGTATTCCAGTGTGCGGTGGTGATGGGCGGGAATGCGCATGGCGCCCAGTTCGACGGACGGTGCGTCCGGGCCGGGACCGAACCGGTGGGTGCGGATGCGGCCGCCGATGCGTGCGTCGCACTCCAGGACCTCGACGCTGTAGCCGAGTCGTTCGAGCTCGTAGGCGGTGACGAGACCGGATATGCCGGCCCCTATGACGGTGACGCGACGGCCCTGGTGTTCGAATTTTTCGAATGGGTGGGCAGCGTGAATCGAGACGTCGCCGGGCATTGCGGTCCCCCCGTGAATGTTACTGTTTCCCCCGTTTGAGCCCTCATAGAGATTTCACAACAGTGGGCCCGCAGCAATGGTATTTCAGGTCGCACACCATCAGACCGGGGTTTTTCCGGGCGCGTCGACGAATGTCTAGACGAAGTACGCCGAAAATAAGGCCCCGGTGTGTGCGGGCGGCCCACGGACCATGCGCCGCCGTCGTCCGCGGAGCCGCACCGCCGTCACACGGCACCCGGTGATCCCTCGCGCACTCCGCCCGTACTCCTATGGGAGTACCGAAAAGCCCGTACTCAAGTACGACGACGAAAGCGGCCGATGAAGGCAAGGTGGAACGCATGGAACACCAGGAGACGATCCGCCCCCGGCGGGCGGGCCGGGAGGACGGCACCGGCGCAAGGGACCGCGCGGCCGCGGCCGGCCGCGGAGGGCGGTCGTGAGCGCCCTCCTGGTCGCCGTGCTGCTCAGCCTGGTCTCCGCCGTCTGCTACGCCGGGGCGGCCATCGTCCAGGAGCGCGTGGCCGCCCGCGCGCCCTCCGGCGGGACCTGGGCGGCGCTGCGCCGGGCGGGGTGGTGGGGCGCGGCCGCCCTCACCGGGCTGGGCGCCGCCCTGCACGTCGTCGCGCTCGCCTGCGGGCCGCTGAGCCTGGTGCAGCCGCTGGGCGCCCTGACGATCGTCTTCGCGCTGCCCATGGCCGCCCTGCTCGTGCACCGCCCCGTCGGCGCCGCCGGCTGGCGCGGCGCCCTGCTGGCCACGGCAGGGCTCGCGGGCCTGTTGAGCCTGACCGGCCCGCCGCACACCGACTCCCTGCCCGCCGCCCAGCGGCCCGTGCTCGCCGGCGCGGCCCTGGCGGCCACGGCCGCCCTCGCCCTGGCCGCGCGCTGGGCCCGCCGGCCGGTGGTGCGCGCCGTCGTGCTGGCCGGCGCGGCGGGCGCCGCGTTCGGCATGGCCTCGGTCTTCACCAAGGCCGTCGCCGAGGACTTCGCCGCCCGCGGCGCGGACCCGGCCGCCCTCGCCCCGGGCCTGGCCGTCACCGCGCTGCTGGCCTGCACCGGCATGCTGCTGTCCCAGGCCTCCTACCGCGGCGCCGGGCTGGCCGCCCCGCTGGCCACCGTCACCGTCGTCAACCCCGTGGTCGCCGCGGTCGTCGGCCTCGCCGCCTGCGGCGAGGAGTTCCGCCTCGGGGTGCCCGGCGCCGTCCTCGCCGCGCTGGCCGGCGCCGCCGCCGCGGCGGGCGTGGTCCTGCTGACGCTGCACGACGCCGACCGCCGGGCTCCGCAGGCAGGGCCCGTGCCCGCGGCGGCCGCACCGCCCGCGCCCGCGGTGCCGGGCGCACGGCGGCACGAGCGCCTCCTGGTCTCCGCGCGCCCCGGGCGTCCCGGGCTCTGAGCCCCGGGCCCGTGCGCACCGTGGCGCCCGGTGCGCACCGCGCGTCACCATGGTGCTCCGGCCCAATCCCCGGAGGAGCCCGTGGACTTCGACGTCGTCGTGGAGATCCCGCAAGGCAGCCGCAACAAGTACGAGATGGATCACGACTCCGGACGCATCCGGCTCGACCGGATGCTGTTCACCTCGACCCGCTACCCGGCCGACTACGGCTACATCGACGGCACCCTCGGCGCCGACGGGGAGCCCCTGGACGCGCTCGTCCTGGCCGGCGACCCCACCTTCCCCGGCATCGTCATCCGCTGCCGCGCCATCGGCATGTTCCGGATGCGCGACGAACAGGGCGAGGACGACAAGGTCCTGTGCGTGCCGGCGGCCGACCCGCGCCACGAGCACGTGCGCGACCTGCGGCACCTGCCGGAGTTCGACCGGCTGGAGATCCAGCACTTCTTCGAGGTGTACAAGGAGCTCGAACCCGGCAAGGTCGGCGAGACCGCCTGCTGGGCCGGCCGCGACGCCGCGGAGGCGGAGATCACCGCCTCCCGTGCCCGCGCCCGTGCGGCGGGCAAGGAGACCGAATGGTGAGCCGGTAAGGCCCGCGCTCCATGGAGCGCGGGCCTTACACGTCGTCACACGTCGGCGTCCGGCAGCGCCGGGAGCCGTTTGTCGTACAACCAGGGAAGCAGGACGGTGTCCACACGGCGGCCGGCGGTGCGCCCGGCGTGGGCCAGGAACGCGTCGGTGTCCGCGCTGCCGCCGCGGTGGGCCGCGTGCCAGCCGCGCAGCACCGCGAAGAAGGCCTCGTCGCCCAGTTCCAGCCGCAGCGCGTGCAGGGCGCACGCCCCGCGCACGTACACGCGGTCGTCGAAGAGGCGGCGGCTGCCCGGGTCGGCGATGCGCAGGTTCTGCCGGCGCCCGGCCAGCTCCTGCCATGCCTGCCGCGCCAGCGTGTCCGCGTCGTCCTCGCCCAGGTGCTCCGACCACAGCCACTCGGCGTACGTGGCGAAGCCCTCGTTGAGCCAGATGTGCCGCCAGTCGGCCAGCCCCACGCTGTTGCCGAACCACTGGTGGGCGATCTCGTGCGCGACGAGCGTCTCCCAGCTGCGTTGCCCGTCGACGTGGTTGCGGCCGAAGACGGACAGCGTCTGGTTCTCCACCGGGGCGCCCAGCTCGGCGTCGACCACCACGGCCCCGTACGACTCGAAGGGGTAGGGGCCGAAGAGGCGGGCGAAGTGCTCCAGCATCCGCGGCTGACGCGCCAGGTCGTGCCGGGCGTGCTCCGCGAGGTGCGGGGGATAGGCGTTGCGCAGCGTCCCCGCCACCTCGTGCTGCTGCGTGTCGTGCGTGAACCGGCCGGTGTAGACGGCGGCCAGGTACGTCGACATGGGGCCCGGGTGGTGGTACGTCCAGCGCACGGAACCGCCGTCCTCGCGGCACTCGCGCAGCGTGCCGTTGGCCAGCGCATGGTGGCCGCGGGGCACGGTCACGGCGACGGTGTAGGCGGCCTTGTCGTCCGGCCGGTCGTTGCACGGGAACCAGGAGGGCGCGCCCAGCGGCTGGGAGGCGACGAGCGTGCCCCCGTGCTCGTCGCCGGTGCGGTCCCAGCCGATGGAGCCGAACGGGCTGGCCAGCGGCGCCGGCCGGCCGCCGTAGCGCACCTCGACCTCCAGCGGCCGGCCCGGCGCGAGCGGGCGCGGCGCCGTGAGCACCACCTTGCCGCCCTCGCGCCGGACCGCCACCGGCTGCCCGTCCAGCCGCGCGCCGTGCACCGCCAGCCGCGACAGGTCCAGTTCGATGCGGCGGGTGTGCTCGCGGGCCACCGCGCGGATGCGGGCCCGCCCCTCCAGCCACGCCCGCCCCGGGTCGTAGGCGAGCGACAGGTCGTAGGCGAGGGTGCGGTGTCCGTACGAACCGTGGCGCGGGAAGTAGCGTGCGCCGTCCGGCGTGCGCCGGCTGTCACCGGCGCACAGCGCCGCGGCGGCACTCACCGGCAGCGCCGCCGCGGCCGCCAGCAGACCGCGGCGGCTGCACCGGGGGCGCTCCGCAGGACTCACGCCGCCGCTCCTGCAATGGGGTTGCCCGCCCACCGGGTGCCGGCCGGCACGCTCTCGCCACGCATCACCAGGGAGGAGGAGCCGACGGAGACGTGCGCGCCGACCGTGGCGCCGGGCAGGACGATGCCGTGCGGCCCGAGCGAGGCGCCCTCGGCCAGGTGCACGCCGTCCAGCTGCATGATCCGGTCGTGGAAGAGGTGGGTCTGCAGCACGCACCCGCGGTTGACGGTGGCCCCGTCGCCCAGGTGCACCAGATCGGTCTCCGGCAGCCAGTACGTCTCGCACCACACCCCGCGGCCGATGCGCGCCCCCAGGCTGCGCAGCCACCAGTTGAGGACGGGCGTGCCCAGGAACGGCCTCACGAGCCACGGCACCGCCAGGGACTCCACGAACGTGTCGTACAGCTCGTTGCGCCAGACGAAAGAGCTCCACAGCGGGTGCTCCCCGGCCCGGAACCGGCCCACCAGCAGCCACTTGGCGGCCGTCGCCGTCAGCGCGGCGGCCACACCCGCGGCCAGCAGCAGCGGCACCGCCACCAGCGCGGCCAGCTGCAGGCCGCCGGCGTCCAGGGCGTCCTGCTCGGCCACCAGCACCGCCTCGGCGAGCGCCAGACCGCACATCAGCGGCAGCACACGGCACAGTTCGACCGCGGCGCGCGCCAGGACCAGCCGCTTGGGCGGCTCGAAGGTGCGCTGCGCGTCGGGCGTCGCCGCCACCCGCGGCAGCGGCATGGCGGGCCGCCCCAGCCAGGAGCTGCCCGGCTCGCTGCGCTCGGGGGCGTCGGAGAGCACGCCCACCAGCGCGTGGTCGGGAACCTCCCGGCCGGGGCCGACGATGCCGGAGTTGCCGACGAAGGCCCGGCGGCCGATGCGCACCGCTCCCAGCCGCATCCGGCCGCCCCGCAGTTCGAACGGCGCGACGAGGGTGTCGTCGGCGAGGAACGCCCCGTCCTCGACGGTCAGCAGCGACGGCAGCGGCAGCACGGTGGAGATCTCCGCGCGCCGCCCGATCCGCGCCCCGAGCAGGCGCAGCCACACGGGCGTGGCCAGGCTCGCGTACAGCGGGAAGAGACCGGAACGGCTGCCGTCGAGCAGGCGCGTCACCAGCCACACCCGCCAGGCGACCCCGCCGTCGGCGGGGTGCTCGCCGGCGGTGATGCCCCGGCCCAGCACCCGTACCACCAGGGCCAGCAACAGGATCCAGCAGACGGTGGTGACGAACGTGAACGGCGGCACGGCGGCCAGCAGCCACAGCGCGGCCTCGGTCAGCGTGGCGCAGCCCTTGACGAGGTAGTACGCGCCCACCAGCGCGGGCAGCGAGGCGAGCAGCGGCAGCAGCGGCACGCCGCCCAGCGCCAGGGCGTACGCCGCGTCCCACCGCCGCGAACGCCGCGGCCGCGGCGGGGCGCCGGCCGCCACGGGTTCCCCGCCCGCAGCCGGGCGGGAGGCCGAGGCGGCGTCGCGCGCGTGCGCCTGCGGCGCGTCGTACGCGGCCGGCGGCTCGACGGGGTACCACTCGGCGGCGCCGGCCACCCTCGGAGTGGCCCCACGCGGCGCGGGCACCGCTCCCGGGCGCCCGGTGGCCGGCGCGGCCTCGGCGAGGCCGTCGGGGCGGGCGGGGGAGCCGGCGTAGCGGTGGCCGGGCGGAACGGCGCCGTCCAGGCAGCCGCCCGCGGCGAGTTCGGCGCCGGCACCGAGCTCGGCGCCCGGCATCAGCATGCTGCGGTGACCCACCCGGGCGCCCGCGCCGACGCGCAGCGCACCGATGTGCAGGGTGTCGCCGTCGAGCCACCAGCCCGCCAGGTCGGCCTCCGGCTCGACGGCGCAGCCGTCGCCGAACGAGGCCAGACCGGTGACCGGCGGCATGGCGTGCAGCGCGACGTCGCGGCCCGTCGCACACCCCAGGGCCCGGGCGTACCAGGCCGCCCAGGGCGTGCCGAGCAGGGCGGGGACGCCGAAGGAGGCCACGACCCGTTCGGCGGTCCACAGCCGCAGGTGCGCACGTCCGCCGCGCGGGTACGTGCCCGGCGCGATGCCCCGGGTGAGCAGGCGGGCCGCGCCCGCGCCGAGGAGGAAGCGCGAGGGCGCGCTGAAGAGCACCAGCCACCCGGCGAGCACCAGCCACCAGGAGGTGTGCGGGGCCCACGCCTCGGGGGCCAGCAGGCCGAGCACGTTGTCGGCGGCGGCCAGGCCCACCAGCCCGCGCAGGCCGGCGACGCCGAACAGCGCGCACTGGACGAGGATCTGGGCCGCGCCCGCGCGCCTGCGCACCGGGCGCACGGGGCGCCGGACGGCCTCGCGCGGGGCGAGGGTGTCGAGGTGGGCGGCCATGTCCCGCAGCACGGGGTGGCGGTAGAGGTCGGCGACGGAGACGCCGGGGTGGTGCTCGCGCAGGGCGGAGGCCAGTCGGGCGGCGGCCAGGCTGGTGCCGCCGAGGGAGACGAAGTCGGAGCCGGCGCCGGGCCGGATGCCGAGGAGTTCCTCCCACAAATCCGCGAGCCGGGCGGCGGTGCCGTGCAGCCTCTCGCCCGCGTCGTCCCCCGCGGCGTCGGGCAGCGGCCACGGCAGGGCGTCGCGGTCGACCTTGCCGGAGGTGCGGGTGGGCAGCTCGGGCACCTCGGCCAGCACCGGCACGAGGGCGGCGGGCAGGCGCTCGGCCAGCAGGGCTCTGGCACGGTCCCGGTCCCAGCCGGGGCCGGCCACCACGTAGCCGGCCAGCAGCCGGCTGCCGGCCGGGGTGGTGCGGACCGCGGCGGCGGCGCCCTGCACGCCGGGCAGGGCGCCCAGCGCGGCGTCGATCTCGCCGAGTTCCACGCGCCGGCCGCCGATCTTGATCTGGTCGTCGGCGCGCCCGGCGAAGACCAGGCCCTCGGCGTCGGCCCGCACCAGGTCGCCGGTGCGGTAGGCGCGAGGGCTGGCGAGGGCGGCGCTGGGCCGGAAGCGGTCGGCGTCCTTGACCGGGTCGAGGTAGCGGGCCACGCCGGCGCCGGCGATGACGAGCTCGCCCTGCTCGCCGAGTGCGACGGGCTCGCCGGCCTCGTCCACGACGGCCAGCTGCCAGCCGTCCAGGGGCAGTCCGATGCGCACCGGCTCGCCCGGGTGCAGCCGGGCGGCGCAGGCGACGACGGTGGTCTCGGTGGGGCCGTAGGTGTTCCACATCTCCCGGCCGGGCACGGCGAAGCGCTCGACGAGCGAGGCCGGGCAGGCCTCGCCGCCGACGATCAGCAGCCGCACGCGGTCCAGGCACTCCACCGGCCACAGGGCGGCGAGGGTGGGGACGGTGGAGACGACGGTGATGTCGTGCTCGACGAGCCAGGGCCCCAGTTCGTGGCCGGCGCGCACCAGGGAGCGCGGGGCGGGCACCAGGCAGGCGCCGTGCCGCCAGGCCAGCCACATCTCCTCGCAGGAGGCGTCGAAGGCGACGGACAGCCCGGCCAGGACGCGGTCGCCGGGGCCGAGCGGGCAGTCCTTGAGGAAGAGGGCCGCCTCGGCGTCGGCGAACGCGGCCGCGCTGCGGTGGCTGACGGCGACGCCCTTGGGTGCGCCGGTGGAACCGGAGGTGAAGATGATCCACGCGTCGTCCCCGGTGCCCGGCGGGCGCGGTGCGCCGGACGGCGCCACGACGCCGGGGGCCATCGCGCCGTCGGCCCCGAGGACGGCGCAGACGCCGGCCTCGCGGAAGACGGTCGCGGCCCGCTCGTCGGGGTCGTCGGCGTCGACGGGCACGTAGGCGGCGCCGCAGCGCAGGACGGCGAGCACCGCCACGTACAGCTCCGCGGTGCCCGACGGGATGCGGACGCCGATCCGGTCGCCGGGCCCGGCGCCGGCCGCGCGCAGGCGCTCGGCCCGGACCGTGACCAGGGCGGCGAGCTCGCGGTAGGTGAACCGCTGGGCGCCGGTGTCCAGGGCCAGCGCCTGCGGGTGCGCGGCGGCGGTGGCGTCGAACACGTCGAGGAGGGTGCGCTCCGCCGGCGGCGGGGCGCCGCGGTACAGCGCCCGCGCCCCCGAGGGGGCGGGCGCTGCGGGCGGGGAGCCCGGAAGGGTGGGTGGCATCGGTGCGCCTCTATTCGGCCTCTTGTCACGGACGCCTCGGCGACGTCCGCACCCACAGACGGCGCTCACCCCGGACCGGTTCGGGGACCGGTATTCAACGTTCCGTAAATCGAACAGACCGCTGGTAACCCCATCAGCTCTTCAAAAACGCTGTCGCTACCGGCTCGTCACCACCGATTCCATGGCCGACCGCCCCTGCCGACATGACCTTTCCTTGGGCAACTATTGGTCATCGGCTGGGGGTCTTTTCGGACAGCGATCACACAGGCGGCCCACAGCATCCGCCGCCCGGCCGCCGCCTACCGCTCGTGCACCCGCCCGTCCGCGACCTCCAGACGGCGGGTGGTGTGCACCGCCTGCAGCATCCGGCGGTCATGGGTGACCAGAAGCAAGGTGCCCTGGTACGAGGCCAGCGCCGACTCCAGCTGCTCGATCGCCGGCAGGTCGAGGTGGTTCGTCGGCTCGTCCAGGACCAGCAGGTTCACGCCGCGGGCCTGCAGCAGCGCCAGCGCGGCACGCGTGCGCTCGCCGGGCGAGAGCGTGGCGGCCGGCCGCAGCACGTGCGCGGCCTTCAGGCCGAACTTGGCCAGCAGCGTGCGCACGTCCGCCGGCTCCAGCTCCGCCGCCGCCGCGCCGAAGGCGTCCAACAGCGTCTCGGGCCCGAAGAACAGGCCACGGGCCTGGTCCACCTCGCCCACGACCACCCCCGGCCCCAGCGCCGCGCTGCCCGCCTCCAGCGGCAGCCGGCCCAGCAGGGCCGCGAGCAGCGTGGACTTGCCCGAGCCGTTCGCCCCGGTGACGGCGATGCGGTCCGCCCAGTCGATCTGCAGATCGACGGGGCCGAGGATGAAGGCCCCCCGGCGGGCCGTCGCGCCGCGCAGCGTCGCCACCACCGCACCCGAGCGGGGCGCCGCGGCGATCTCCATGCGCAGCTCCCACTCCTTGCGCGGCTCCTCGACCACGTCCAGCCGCTCGATCAGGCGCTCGGTCTGGCGGGCCTTCGCGGCCTGCTTCTCGGTCGCCTCCGCCCGGAACTTGCGGCCGATCTTGTCGTTGTCCGTCGCCTTGCGGCGGGCGTTGCGCACGCCCTTGTCCATCCAGTTGCGCTGCGTACGGGCCCGCGACTCCAGCGTCGCGCGCGTGTCGGCGTACTCCTCGTACGCCTCGCGGGCGTGCCGGCGGGCGGTCTCGCGCTCCTCCAGATAGGCCGCGTAGCCGCCGCCGTAGAGGTTCACCTGCTGCTGGGCCAGGTCCAGCTCCAGCACCTTGTCGACCGTGCGCGCCAGGAACTCGCGGTCGTGACTGACCAGCACCGTGCCCGCGCGCAGCCCGGTGACGAACTTCTCCAGCATCTCCAGGCCCTGGAGGTCGAGGTCGTTGGTGGGCTCGTCCAGCAGGAAGACGTCGTAGCGGCTCAGCAGCAGCGAGGCCAGGCCCGCCCGGGCCGCCTGGCCGCCCGACAGGGCGGTCATGGGCCGGTCCAGGCCGACGGCCAGTCCGAGCGAGCCGACGACCTCCTCGGCGCGCTCGTCGAGGTCGGCGCCGCCGAGCCCGAGCCAGCGCTCCAGGGCCACGGCGTACGCGTCGTCGGCGCCCGGCGCGCCGGCGACCAGGGCCTCGGTGGCGGCGTCCAGCGCGGACTGCGCCGCGGCGACGCCGGTGCGGCGGGCGAGGAAGGCGCGGACCGTCTCGCCCTCGCGCCGCTCGGGCTCCTGCGGCAGGTGGCCCACGGTCGCCGTGGCCGGGCTCAGCCGCAGCGTGCCCTCCTCCGGCGCGGCCAGGCCCGCGAGCAGGCGCAGGAGGGTGGACTTGCCGGCGCCGTTCGCCCCGACGAGGCCGATGACCTCCCCGGGCGCGACCACGAGGTCCAGGCCGGAGAAGAGCGTACGGTCGCCGTGGCCGGCGGCGAGATCCTTGGCTACGAGAGTGGCACTCATGAGGCCACCGACTCTAACCGCTCGCACACGGCGCCCCGTAAGGGACGCGGGCCACTGCACTGACCGCGGGAACCCTCCGCGGCGCGCCGCGCGGCGCGGGTGCTTGTGCGGGGTATTGCCACAACCCGCCCCTCCCACGGGAGTTGGCCGCTACCGTCGGCGCATGGCAAGCGATGTGATCGTGGCCGGCGCCGGGGTCGCCGGGCTGACCACCGCCGTCGTCCTGGCCGAGCGCGGCCACCGGGTGCGGGTGTGGACGCGCTCGCCCACGGCCGAGAGCACCTCGGCCGTCGCCGGCGGCCTGTGGTGGCCCTACCGCATAGCCCCCGAGGAGCGGGCCGGCGCCTGGGCACTGCACTCCCTCGCGGTCATGACCGAGCTGGCGCAGCAGCCGCAGGAGACCGGCGTGCGCCTGGTCACCGGCACCCACGCCGGGCCGGCCCCGCACGAGCTCGGGCCGTGGGCCCGCCGCGTACCCGGCCTGCGCGCCGCCACCACCGGCGAGCTGCCGCCCGGGCACGGCCGGGGCGTGCGCGCCCGCCTGCCCCTGCTGGACATGCCCACCCACCTGCACCACCTGCACCACCGGCTGGCCGCCGCGGGCGGCCGGGTCGCCCTGCGCCCCGTCCCCTCGCTCGCCCGGGCGGCCGCCGAGGCCGACGCCGTCGTCAACTGCACCGGCCTGGGCGCCCGGCGGCTGGTCCCCGACCCCTCGGTG
This sequence comes from Streptomyces sp. NPDC049585, assembly GCF_040675615.1. Classification (NCBI taxonomy): domain Bacteria; kingdom Bacillati; phylum Actinomycetota; class Actinomycetes; order Kitasatosporales; family Streptomycetaceae; genus Streptomyces; species Streptomyces sp. NPDC049585. The sequence continues at coordinate 302,703 of NZ_JBFAPE010000003.1, forward strand.
CACCCGGTGCGCGGGCAACTGGTCGTCGTCGAGAACCCCGGCATCGACGAATGGTTCACCGCCGCCGACGCCGGCAGGGCCGACATGGCCTACCTCTTCCCGCAGCCCTACGGGCTCGTCCTCGGCGGCACCGCCCAGGAGCACGTGTGGGACCGCACCCCCTCGCCCTGCACCGCCCACGCCATCATCGCCCGCTGCGCACGGCTCTTCCCCGCAGTGGGACGCGCCCGGGTGCTCGCCCACCGGGTGGGCTTGCGCCCCGCCCGCCCGGCCGTACGGCTGGAGGCCGAACGGCTGCCGGACGGAGGGGTGGTGGTGCACAACTACGGGCACGGCGGCGCCGGGGTCACCGTCGCGTGGGGATGCGCCCACGAGGCCGCGGACCTGGTGGAGGGGGTGGATCCGGTGCGGCCTTGACAGCGCCGGCGGCCCGGCGGGAGATTCGGCCGCGAGATTCGGTGCCCAGAAGCCTGGAAGGCGGACCGCGATGCGCCTGCCCGTGCCCCTGCGGGGCGTCGTCCCCCCGCTGTGCACCCCGCTGACCGGCACCGGGGAGGTCGACGCGCGCTCCCTCGCCGCGCTCGTCGAGCACCTGCTGGGCGCGGGGGTCCACGGCGTCTTCGCCCTGGGCACCAGCGGCGAGGCGGCCCAGCTGACCGACCGGCGGCGCACTGCGGTGCTGCGCACGGTCGTCGAGGCCGTCGCGGGCCGCGTGCCGGTGCTCGCCGGAGTGATCGACACGACCACGGAGCGGGTCGTCGACCAGGCCCGGGCCGCCGCGGCGGCGGGCGCCGACGCGCTGGTGGCCACCGCCCCGTTCTTCACCGGCACGCACCCGGTGGAGGTCGCCGCGCACTTCCGGCGCATTCGGCACGCGGTCGACCTGCCGCTGTTCGCCTACGACAACCCCGGCACCGTGCACACCCGCCTGGCGGCCGGGACCCTGCTCGACCTCGCGGCCGAGGGCACCCTGGCCGGCCTGAAGGACACCACCGGCGACCTGGGCGGCCTGCGCCGCCTGCTGCTCGGCCTGCGCACCCGCGGGCTCCAGGACGCCTTCACCGTGCTGACCGGCTCCGAGCTCACCGTGGACGCGGCCCTGCTGGCCGGTGCCCACGGCGTCGTGCCGGGCCTGGGCAACGTCGACCCGGCCGGGTACGTACGGCTCCACGCGCACGCCCGCGCCGGGCGGTGGTCCGAGGCGGCGGCCGAACAGGACCGCCTGGCGGGGCTGTTCGCGCTCGTCGAGGCCGCCGGCCCGGACGGGGTGAGCTGGACGTCGGCGGCGCTCGGCGGCTACAAGGCGGCCCTGCACGCGCTGGGTGTGATCGACTGCCCGGCGACGTCGGCCCCGCTGCAGCCCCTGTCCGAGGCGGCGGTGGCCCGCGTGCGGCAGCTCCTGGCGGAGGCCGGGCTGACCTGACCGGCGGCAGCCTTCGGCGGATCTTCGCCATGCGGCACCACGGCGTCCCGTCAGGGGCGCGGGGAACTGCGCGAGACGCCACGACGATCCCGCAGATGTCGGCTGCAGGCCGCCGCCGGACAGGCCCTAGCGTGGACGCACACGCACGGGCACACGCGTGCGTACCGTCCGCACGACCAGCACTGCCGGAGGCACCATGGCCGCGAAACCCGCACCCCTCGCCGCGCGCGAGCGCATCCGCTCCTTCGCCCTGTCCCTGCCAGGCGCCGTGGAGGAGTTCCCCTGGGGCGACAGCGCGGTCGTCAAGGTCAACAAGAAGATCTTCGTCTTCCTCGGCTCCCCGGACGACGCGCAGACCCCCGGCATCTCGGTCAAGCTCACGGACGAGGCGGCCCACGGCCATGCCCTGACCGTGCCGGGCGCGGCGCCCACGGCCTACGGACTGGGTCGTTCCGGTTGGGTGTCGGTGCCGCTGGACACCGGGGAGGTGGCCGTGGAGGTGTACTGCGACTGGGTCGAGGAGAGCTACCGCACCATCGCGCCCAAGCGGCTCGTCGCCCAACTCGACGCGGAATGACCGTCGTCCGGCCCCTTGTGGTCGATGCGGCCGCTTCCTAACATCACGGGTGTCACAGCGGTTGTGTCACAGGACATCGGATGCGGGGGCCGCATGGTGCAGACGGATGCGGGCCCCATCGGCGGCCCGCTGGCCGGGGTGCGCGTGCTGGAGCTCGCCGGCATCGGGCCCGGCCCGTTCGCCGCGATGCTGCTCGGCGACCTCGGGGCGGACGTCGTACGCGTCGACCGGCCCGGCGGCCAAGGGCTCGGCGTCGACCCGGCGTACGACGTCACCAACCGCAACAAGCGCTCGGTCCTGGTCGACCTGAAGGCGCCCGAGGGCGCCGCAGCGGTCCTCGGCCTCGCCGCCCGCGCCGACATCCTCCTCGAGGGCTTCCGCCCCGGCGTCGCCGAACGCCTGGGCGTGGGCCCCGAGGCCGCCCTCGCCCGCAACCCCGCCCTGGTCTACGGGCGGATGACCGGCTGGGGCCAGGACGGCCCCCTGGCCCACGCGGCCGGCCACGACATCGGCTACATCGCCGTCACCGGCGCCCTCGCCCTCACCGGCCCCGCCGAGGGCCCGCCGTACGCCCCGGCCAACCTCCTGGGCGACTACGCCGGCGGCTCCCTCTACCTCGTCGTCGGTCTGCTCGCCGCCCTGCACCACGCCCGCGCCACCGGCCGCGGCCAGGTCGTGGACGCCGCCATCGTCGACGGCACCGCCCACCTGACCGCCATGCTCCACGGCATGCTCGCCGCCGGCGGCTGGCAGGACCGGCGCGCGGCCAACCTCCTCGACGGAGGTGCCCCCTTCTACGGCACGTACGAGACGGCGGACGGCGGACACATGGCGGTGGGGGCGCTGGAGCCGCGCTTCTACGGCACGTTCGTACGCCTGCTGGGCCTGCCGCAGGCCGCGGCCGACCGGGGGGACCCCGGTCGCTGGGAGGAGCTGCGCGCCGCGGTCGCCGATCGCTTCCGGCAGCGCACCCGCGCCGAGTGGACGGCCGTCTTCGACGGCACGGACGCGTGCGTGGCGCCCGTGCTGTCCCTGGGCGAGGCACCCCACCACCCGCACCTGGCCGCGCGCGGCACCTTCACCGAGGACGGCGGCATCACCCAGCCCGCCCCCGCGCCCCGCTTCTCCGCCACCCCCGCCGCCGTGCGCCGCCCGCCGGCCCGCCCCGGTGCGGACACCGCCGACGTCGCGCGCGACTGGAACGTGCCCGGCCTCGTACCGCCCGATGAGGGGAAGAGCACCGATGAAGCGTGACCTGTACACCGCCGACCACGAAGCCTTCCGGGAGACCGTCCGCACCTTCCTCGCCAAGGAGGTCCTGCCCCACCACGAGCGGTGGGAGAAGGACGGCATCGTCCCCCGGGAGGTCTGGCTTGCCGCCGGCCGCCAGGGCCTGCTCGGTGTGGCCGTGCCCGAGGAGTACGGCGGCGGGGGCGTCGCCGACTTCCGCCACGGCGCCGTGATCGCCGAGGAGTTCGCCCGTGCCGGGGCCTCGGGCCTGGCCATCGGGCTGCACAACGACATCGTCGGCCCGTACCTGACCTCGCTCGCCACGGCGGAGCAGAAGCGGCGCTGGCTGCCGGGCTTCTGCACGGGCGCGACGATCACCGCCGTCGCCATGACCGAACCGGGCGCCGGCTCCGACCTCCAGGGCCTGCGCACCACCGCCGAGGACCGCGGCGACCACTGGGTGCTCAACGGCTCCAAGACCTTCATCTCCAACGGCATCCTCGCCGACCTCGTGGTCGTGGTGGCCCGCACGACCCCGGAGGGCGGCGCCAAGGGGCTGAGCCTGCTGGTGGTGGAGCGCGACATGCCCGGCTTCTCACGCGGCCGCAACCTCGACAAGATCGGGCAGAAGGCGCAGGACACGGCCGAGCTGTTCTTCGACGGCGTGCGTGTCCCCAAGGAGAACCTGCTGGGCGAGCTGCACGGCGGCTTCGGCCACCTGATGGCGGGCCTGCCCCAGGAGCGGCTGAGCATCGCCGTCGCCGCCGTCGCCGCGGCCGAGCACCTGCTGGAGATCACCACCCGCTACGTCAAGGAGCGCGAGGCGTTCGGGCGGCCGCTGGCCCGTCTGCAGCACGTCCGCTTCGAGATCGCCGAGATGGCCACCGAGTGCGCGGTCACCCGCACCTTCGTGGACCGCTGCGTCGCCGAGCACGTCGACGGCGGGCTCGACGCCGTCCACGCGGCGATGGCCAAGTGGTGGGCGACCGAGCTGCAAAAGCGCGTCGCCGACCGCTGCCTGCAACTGCACGGCGGGTACGGCTACATGAGTGAGTACCCGGTCGCCAAGGCGTTCACCGACGGTCGCATCCAGACCATCTACGGCGGCACCACCGAGATCATGAAGGAGATCATCGGCCGCTCCCTGCTCTCCTGACCGCCTTCTCCCTCCTCCCCCCCCGCCCCGAAAGCCGCCCCGAAAGGGAAACGACCTTGAGCACCGAAGCGTACGTGTACGACGCCCTCCGCACCCCGCGCGGGCGCGGCAAGGCAGGCGGCGCGCTGCACGGCATCAAACCCATCGACCTGGTCACCGGCCTGATCCGGGAGCTGCTGCGGCGGCTGCCCGGGCTGGACCCGGCGGCCGTCGACGACATCGTGCTCGGCGTCGTGAGCCCCGTCGGCGACCAGGGCTCCGACATCGCCCGCATCGCCGCGCTCGCCGCGGGGCTGCCCGAGACCGTCGCCGGCGTCCAGGAGAACCGCTTCTGTGCCTCCGGGCTGGAGGCCGTCAACCTGGCGGCCGCCAAGGTGCGCTCGGGCTGGGAGGACCTCGTCCTGGCCGGCGGGGTGGAGTCGATGTCCCGGGTGCCGATCGCCTCCGACGGCGGCGCCTGGTTCAACGACCCGATGACCAACCTGGCGGTCAACTTCGTCCCCCAGGGCATCGGTGCCGACCTCATCGCCACGCTGGGCGGCTACACCCGCCGCGACGTGGACGCCTTCGCCGCCCGCTCCCAGGAGCTGGCGGCCGCGGCCTGGAAGGAGGGCCGGTTCGCCGGCTCCGTGGTGCCGGTGCGCGACCGCAGCGGCCTGCTCGTCCTGGACCACGACGAGCACATGCGGCCGGGCACGACGGTCGAGACCCTCGCCGGCCTCAAGCCCTCCTTCGCCGCCATCGGCGAGCAGGGCGGCTTCGACTCCGTGGCGCTGCAGCAGTACCACTGGGTCGAGAAGATCGACCACGTCCACCACGCCGGCAACTCCTCGGGCATCGTCGACGGCGCATCGCTGGTGGCCATCGGCAACCGCGAGGTGGGGGAGCGGTACGGCCTGCGGCCCCGGGCCCGCATCGTCTCGGCCGCCGTCTCCGGCTCCGAGCCCACCATCATGCTCACCGGGCCCGCCCCGGCCTCCCGCAAGGCGCTGGCCAAGGCCGGGCTGACCATCGACGACATGGACCTGGTCGAGGTCAACGAGGCGTTCGCGGCCGTCGTGCTGCGGTTCGCCGACGAGATGGGCATCGGGCTGGACAAGGTCAACGTCAACGGTGGGGCGATTGCGATGGGACATCCGCTGGGGGCCACGGGGGCGATGCTGCTGGGGACGGTCGTGGACGAGTTGGAGCGGCGGGACGGTCGGTACGGGCTGATCACGCTGTGCGTGGGCGGCGGCATGGGCGTCGCGACGGTGGTGGAGCGGGTGTAGGGCGGGCCACCACCGGTTCCTGCGCACACCCCCGACCCCTTCCTCGAGGAGAGCACCCGACATGACCACCCCCACCGCCATCCGCTACGAGCGCGGTGACGACGGCGTCGTCACCCTCGTCCTGGACGACCCTGCCCAGTCCGCCAACACCATGAACGACGCCTTCAGGACGTCGCTGACCGCCGTCGCCGACCGGCTGGAGGCGGAGAAGGAGACCCTGCGCGGCGTCGTCGTCACCTCCGCCAAGAAGACCTTCTTCGCCGGCGGCGACCTGCGCGACCTCATCGCCGCGACCCCCGCCGACGCCCAGCGCGTCTTCGACGCCGGCATGGGCATCAAGCGGGACCTGCGCCGTATCGAGACCCTCGGCGTGCCCGTCGTCGCCGCGATCAACGGCGCTGCCCTCGGCGGCGGTTACGAGATCGCCCTCGCCTGCCACCACCGCATCGCCCTCGACGCCCCTGGATCGAGGATCGGGCTGCCGGAGGTCACCCTGGGGCTGCTCCCGGGCGGCGGCGGGGTGACCCGCACCGTCCGGCTGCTGGGCGTCGCCGACGCGCTGCTGAAGGTGCTCCTGCAGGGCACGCAGTACACACCGCGCCGGGCCCTGGAGGCCGGGCTGGTGCACGAGGTGGCCGCCGACGCCGAGGAGATGCTCGCCCGCGCCCGGGCCTACATCGCGGAGCACCCCACCGCGCGGCAGCCCTGGGACGAGGACGGCTACCGCATCCCCGGCGGCACCCCGGCGAGCCCCCGCTTCGCCGCCGCCCTGCCGGCCTTCCCGGCCACCTTGCGCAAGCAGACCGGCGGCGCCCCCTACCCCGCCCCCCGCAGCATCCTGGCCGCCGCCGTCGAGGGCGCCCAGGTCGACTTCGCGACGGCGCAGGTCATCGAGGGCCGCTACTTCACGGAGCTGGTGATCGGGCAGACCTCGAAGAACATGATCCAGGCGTTCTTCTTCGACCTCCAGGCCGTCAATTCCGGCCGCAGCCGCCCCGCGGGCGTCCCTGAGCGCACGGTGCGCAAGGTCGCCGTCCTCGGCGCCGGCATGATGGGCGCGGGCATCGCCTACGCCTGCGCCCGCGCTGGCATGGAGGTCGTGCTCAAGGACGTCTCGCCCGAGAACGCCGCCCAGGGCAAGGCGTACTCGGCAGGGCTGCTCGGCAAGGCGCTGGCCAAGGGGCGCACGACCGAGGCCGAGCGCGACGCGCTGCTCGCGCGCATCACCCCGACCGCCGATGTCGCCGACCTCGCGGGCTGCGACGCGGTCATCGAGGCCGTCTTCGAGGACCAGCAGCTCAAACACACGGTCTTCCAGGAGGTCCAGCACGTCGTCGCGCCCGATGCCCTGCTGTGCTCCAACACCTCCACCCTGCCCATCACCGGCCTGGCCCGCGGGGTGGAGCGGCAGGAGGACTTCATCGGCCTGCACTTCTTCTCGCCCGTCGACAAGATGCCGCTGGTGGAGATCATCAAGGGGGAGCGGACGGGCGAGGAGGCGGTGGCACGCGCCTTCGACCTGGTCCGGCAGCTGCGCAAGACCCCGATCGTCGTGGGTGACTCGCGCGGCTTCTTCACCTCCCGCGTCATCGGCCGGTTCCTCAACGAGGGCGTGGCGATGATCGGCGAGGGCGTGCCCGCCGCCTCCGTCGAGCAGGCGGCCGCCCAGGCCGGCTACCCGGCCAAGGTGCTCTCGCTGATGGACGAGCTCACGCTCACCCTGCCCCGCCGGATCCGCGACGAGGCCCGGCGCGCGACCGAGGAGGCCGGCGGCACCTGGACCCCGCACCCGGCCGACGCCGTCGTCGACCGCATGGTGGAGGAGTTCGGGCGCACGGGCCGCAGCGGGGGCGCGGGCTTCTACGCGTACGCCGACGGCCGCCGCACGGGCCTGTGGTCCGGGCTGGCCGAGCACTTCGAGACACCGGAGGGCCGCCGGCTGCCCTTCGTCGACCTGCAGGAGCGCATGCTCTTCGCCGAGGCCCTCGACACCGTGCGCTGCCTGGAGGAGGGCGTGCTCACCTCGGTGGCGGACGCCAACATCGGCTCCATCCTCGGCATCGGCTTCCCCGGCTGGACCGGCGGCGCCCTGCAGTACATCAACGGCTACGAGGGCGGGCTGCCCGGCTTCCTGGCCCGCGCGCAGCAGCTGCAGGAGGCGTACGGCGAGCGGTTCGCGCCCCCCGAGCTGCTGGTGACCAAGGCGGAGAAGGGCGAGGTCTTCACGGACTGAGGACTGCACGGACCCGACCGAGGACCGCACACCAGGCGCGTACGGGGGCGGGCGCTCAGCCCCCGTACGTGGCCCGCAACTCGTCCTTCAGCGCCCGCTGGAAGGCGGTGACCAGGGCCTGGACCACCAGCGGCTGCAGATGCGCCGAGAGCGAGCGCATCGTCTCCACCCGCTCGGGGTCGCACTCGCCGCGCTCGTAGGGCTCCCACACCTCGTCGTGGAACAGCCGTGTCAGCTCCCGGGCCGTGGCGCGGGCGTGTTCGAGCAGCACCGTCCGGGCCGCACGTATGGTCTCCAGGCCCACCGGCACGTCCAGCAATTGCACACCCAGCCCCAGCAGCGCCGGATCGACGCGGAAGGCGTCCCCGCCGGGGACGCGCTCCAGCACGTTCATGGCCGCGAGCCGGTCGATGTCGGCGTCGGTGAGCGACCGTCCGGCCCGCCGCTCCAGCTTCTCGCGCGTGGTCTGCGCCTCCTGGTCGGGCGTCCAGGAGGCCACCAGCGCACGGTGGATGGCCAGGTCGTGGGCGCTGAGATCGTCGGGCAGCCGGCTCAGGTAGCGTTCGATGGCGGCCAGGGTCAGCCCCTGGTGCTGCAGCTCCTCGATCAGCGCCAGCCGGGAGAGGTGCGCGAAGCCGTACCGGCCGACGCGCCGCGGACCGATCTCGGGCGGCGGCAGCAGCCCCCGCGCACTGTAGAAGCGCACCGTGCGCACGGTCACCCCGGCACGGGCCGCCAACTCGTCGACGGTCAGATGGGATTCGGCCGTATCCTGCGGCGCGGCGGTGCCCTCGGTGTCCACGGCCATCGGCGGTGCCTCGCTTCCTCGTCGTGCCGTTCGGTCCCACAGTATTGCTGTGCCACCAGCACTGTGAAAGCCCGCCCGCCGGCACGGGACAGGGCCCGCCGCCTGGTGGCGACGGGCCCTGCGGCACGCGGTGTATCAGTGACGGTGGCTGTCGAGCGCCTGCTGGATCTTCTTCCAGGACTTGGGCTCCGCCGGCTTCGCGGCCTTGCCGGCCGCCAGGGACCGGCCGCCGGCGGCCGGCTTGCCGATGCCGTACTCGGCCGCGACGGCCGCACTCGGCTTGGAGTCGGTGAACAGCCAGACGTCGAACAGCTTCTGCAGCGGCTTGCCGGAGACCTTCTCGGCGTGCTTCACGAAGTCCTGCACGGAGCCGTTGCCGAACGTGTGGTCCGCCTGCCAGCCCTTGAGGATCTTGAAGAAGGCCGTGTCGCCGACCTTGTTCCGCAGGGCCTGCAGCGCGATCGCGCCGCGCTGGTAGACCGCACCGTGGAACTGGTTGTCCGGGCCCGGGTCACCCGGCTTGACCTTCCAGAAGGGGTTGTCCGCCGGCACGCTGGCGTAGGCGTAGTCGGCGAGCTCCTGGGTCGTGCCCTCGCCCTCCTTGGCCGACCACAGCCACTGGGCGTACGTGGCGAAGCCCTCGTTCACCCAGATGTCGCGCCAGTTCTTCACCGAGACGTTGTCGCCGAACCACTGGTGGGCCAGCTCGTGGACGACCACCGAGACGTTGGCGCCGTTGGAGAAGCTGGACGGGCTGTAGTACGGCCGGGTCTGGGTCTCCAGCGCGTAGCCCGTCTTGACGTTGGGGACGTAGCCGCCGATGGCGTTGAAGGGGTACGGCCCGAAGACCGTGGACTCCCAGTCGATGACCTCGGAGGTGCGCTCGATGCTCGCCTTGGCCGAATCGTAGTTGTCGCCCAGGTCCTTGCTGTAGGCGTTGAGGACCGGCAGGCCGTTCGCCGTCCTGTCGGTGACGATGTCGAACTTGCCGATCGCGAGCGTGGTCAGGTAGGTCGCCTGAGGCTTGGTGGCGCGCCAGTTGTAGCGCGTCCAGCCGAGCTTGGAGGACTGCGACTTCAGCTCGCCGTTGCTGACGGTCTGCAGGCCGTCGGGCACCGCGACGGAGATGTCGTAGGTGGCCTTGTCCCGCGGGTGGTCGTTGCTCGGGAACCACCAGGCGGCCGACTCCGGCTCGTTGGCCACCACGGCCCCGTCCGGCGTGCGCTGCCAGGCCGAGTAGCCGCCGACCTTCACCTGCGAGGGGATGTCGCTGTAGCGGACCACCACGGTGATCTGCTTGCCCTCCGGCAGCGGCGCGGCCGGGGTGATCTCCAGCTCGTGGTCGCCCGTCTTGGTGAACGCGCTCGGGCGGCCGTTGACGAGGACCTCGCTGACCTTCAGCGCGAAGTCCAGGTTGAAGCGGGACAGCGCCTGCGTCGTGGTGGCCGTCAGGGTGGCGGTGCCCTCCAACCGGTCCGTCGCCGGCTGGTACTTCAGGCGCAGGTCGTAGTGGGAGACGTCGTAACCGCCGTTCCCGGAGGTCGGGTAGTAGGAGTCCCCGGCACCCGGAGCACCCGGCGTGGCGTCGGCCGCCGAGGCCGGGACCGCCAGCAGCATCAGGGCCGCGGCCGCACTGGGAACGATGAGTCTGTGACGCACGAGTCACTCCAACTCGTAGGGGGCGAAAGATCACTCGCAGCCTATGTACTCATCACCGCTTTGGGTATGTCCATGCCGCGTACTGACATCTGATCGACACGCAGTGGACATGCGAGGGGTACCGGCCACCTCGCGATGCCTGCAGCGCCTCTTCTGCACCGCAGTTGACCGCGCTACCTTCCGCCCGTGCTGATACGTGCGAACAACTCCCCCGCGCCTCCCGTCCGTTCCTCCATGCGCACGCCGCTGACCACGGTCCTGCTCACCGTGCTGGCCGTTCTGCTGCCGGCCGCCGCGGCCCAGGCGGCGCCCACCGCCGGGCCACCGGACGAGAGCAGACCCGTCTACTCCTACGACCGTGCCGTGCGCGAGACCGTGTGGGTGGACACCGGGCTCGACGGCGACGGCGACGGCCGCACCGACCGGGTCGCCGCCGACGTCATCCGGCCCCGCGAACCCGCCGAGGCCGGCGACAAGGTGCCCGTCATCATGGACGCCAGCCCCTACTACGCCTGCTGCGGGCGCGGCAACGAGAGCCAGAAGAAGACCTACGACGCCCAGGGCCGGCCCGTGCAGTTCCCGCTGTACTACGACAACTACTTCGTGCCGCGCGGCTACGCCGTCGTCCTGGTCGACCTCGCCGGAACCAACCGCTCCGACGGCTGCACGGACGTCGGCGGCCGCCTCGACGTGCAGTCCGCGAAATCCGTGGTCGACTGGCTGAACGGCCGGGCCCGCGGCTACGCCACCCGCACGTCGGCCACCGCGGTGACGGCCGACTGGGCCACCGGCGACGTGGGAATGATCGGCAAGAGCTACGACGGCACGATCGCCAACGGCGTCGCCGCCACCGGCGTCGAGGGCCTGCGCACCATCGTGCCCATCGGCGGCATCAGCTCCTGGTACGACTACTACTTCGCCAAGGGCGCCGCCCTCTTCGGCAGCGGCCCCGACGGCCTCGCCGCCCTCGTCGAGAGCCCGCAGGCACGCTCCCGCTGCAAGGCCGTGCAGGACGAACTCGTCCGCAATGCCCCGCGCAACGGCGACTGGACCGCATTGTGGACCGAACGCGACTACGTCAAGGACGCCGGCAACGTCCGCGCCAGCGTCTTCGCCGTCCACGGCATGCAGGACCTCAACGTGCGCACCAAGCACCTCGGCCAGTGGTGGGACGCGCTGGCCGCCCACGGCATCGAACGCAAGGTGTGGCTGTCGCAGACCGGGCACGTCGACCCGTTCGACTTCCGCCGCGAGGCCTGGGTGAGCACCCTGCACCGCTGGTTCGACCACTACCTCCTCGGCTACGACAACGGCATCGAGCGCGAACCGGCCGCCGACATCGAGCGCGCCCCCGACCAGTGGACGACCGACACCGCATGGCCGCCCGCCGGCACCCTCGGCACCACCCTGCGCCCCGCACCCGGCCCCCGGCCGGGCGTCGGCACCCTCGGCCTCGCGCCCGCCCCGGCCGGCGCCACCGAGGCCTTCACCGACGACCCCGCCCTGAGCGAGAGCGACTGGGCCGCGCACGTCGACGAGACCACCCCGGCGAAGACGGGCTTCGTCACCGGACCGCTCGCCCGCGACCTGCGGCTGTCGGGCTCCTCGACGGTCCGGCTGACGGTCACCGCCTCCACGTCCTCCGCCCATCTGTCGGCCGTGCTCGTCGACATGGGCCCCGCCACCATCCGTGACTACGGCGACACCGGCGAGGGCATCACCACCCTGCCCGAGCGCACCTGCTGGGGCAGCGGCACCACCGGCGACACCGGCTGCTTCCGGAAGACCGCGGCACGCACTGCCCAGGTGGGCCACACCGTCCTCAGCCGCGGCTGGGCCGACCTCGACCACTGGGCGAGCAGGCGCCACGGCCGGCCCGTGACCCCCGGCCGACCCTACGACATCACCCTGGACCTGGCCGCCACCGACCACGTCGTGCCCGCGGGCCACCGGCTCGCCCTGATCGTCGCCGGCACCGACGCCGGCCTGATCGAGCCCGCCTCCACCACCCCGCACGTCACCGTCGACCTGGCCCGCTCCTCGGCCACGCTGCCGTTCGTGGGCGGCTACGCGGCCTTCGCCCGCGCCACCCGCGGCCCCGGCGGGCCGTCGGCGGACACGGGCGGCCTGCTGCCCGGTCTGCGCCCGGCGGTCCCGCCGCACCTGCCCTGAGCCCGTACCGTGCCCCGTAAGGGGCGCGGGGCAGTGTCCGATCTGCGGCTGCCGCCGCGTGGGCGCGACAAGCCACGACGTGCCCGCAGATTGTCCGGGCCCCGGGGTGGCGTGTCAGGTGCGGGCCGTCGCCGGTTGATCGCGCCCACGCGGCGCAGCCGCTGATCGACACCGCCCCGCGCCCCTACGGGGCGCCGTGGTGCCCCGCGACGAAGATCCGCCGGACACGTCCTAGCCGGCCGCGCGGCGCAGCGCCGCGCGGCACAGGCCGTCCGCCGCGCGCGTGGTCTCCGGCAGCCGGTAACGGGGCGCCAGCCGCAGCGTGTGCTCGCACGCGCGGTCCAGCGTCACCCGGTGGCCGACGGAGACGAAGACGGGCTTGACGTCCGCCTGCGTGCGCAGCGCCCGGCCCACCTCGTCCATGCCGTCCAGCAGGGGCGCGGCGTCCCCGCGGCGCGGGCCGGGCGGCTCGTGGCGGAAGACGAACGGGTTCTTCGCCACGCCGATGGTGGGCAGGCCCGTCAGCACGCCGAGATGACTGGCCAGCCCGAAGCGGCGGGGATGGGCGATCCCGTAGCCGTCGCAGACCACCAGGTCGGGCTCGGCGCTCAGCCGCCCGAGGGCGTCGAGGACGGTGGGCACCTCACGGAACGCCAGCAGGCCCGGGACGTAGGGGAAGGAGACGCGGCCGACGGCCGTCGCCTCCTCCAGGACCTGGAGCGTGCGGGCGTCCAGCAGGACGGCGGCGGCCGCGACCAGGTCGCGTTCGTCGTCGTAGGCCACGTCCACGCCGGCGACCACCAGCGGGGCGCCGGGCGGCGGTCCGGGCTCGTCCAGGACCACCCGCCCGCGCAGCTCGTTCTGGACGGCGGTCGCCTCGGCCTCCGTCGAGGGCCAGCCCTCGGGCAGCGGGTACAGGGTGTTCGCCGGTGCGTCGCTCATGATCCGTCCACGCTACGGGACGGGCGTGGCGTGGTGTCGGGCGGGGCGGAGCCGGGGCGTAGCCTGTCGATCATGTTCGTACTTGAACTGACCTACATCGCGCCCATCGAGCGCATCGACGCCGCCCTGCCCGAGCACGTCGCCTGGTTGGAGGCGCACTACGCCTCCGGGGTGTTCATCGCCTCCGGCCGCAAGGTGCCCCGCGACGGCGGTGTCATCCTGGCGCTCGGCGACGACCGCGCCAAGATCGAGGAGATCACGCGCAGCGACCCCTTCACGGTGGCGGGCGTGTGCGAGTACACCATCACCGAGTTCATCCCGACCAAGACCGCGCCGGCGCTGGAGGCCTACCGCCAGGAACTGCCCTCCTGAAGCCCGCGCCGGCTCACCGCCCCCGCCGCGGTACGAGGAGGGCGGCCCGCCCCTTCTCGCCGGCCGCCCAGCAGCCGCCCGGGACGCAGTCGACGGTGTCGTACGAGCCGGTGTCGAAGCCGCGCCAGGTGCGCCCGCCGTCCGTGGTGACGTCGCTGCCGGCCGGGCCCACGGCCACGGCGGTGGTGCGGCTGCCGGGCAGCCAGGCCACGCCCGAGCGGTAGCCGGCCGGCGGCCGCTGCGCGCCCGTCCAGCTCGCCCCGCGGTCGCCGGTGACGGCGGCCGCGTGTGGCGAGGGCTGCCCCGGACGGTAGTCCCCGCCGACGGCCAGCCCATGAGTACGGTCGCGGAAGGCGAGGGCGAAGACGCCGCGGGCCGCGTCGCCCGCCGGCAGCGGCGCCTGGGCGGCGTGCCAGGTACGGCCCCGGTCCGCGGAGTGCAGCACCCGGGAGGCGGCCCCGCCCCCGGTGGCGATCCAGGCGTCGCGCGGGCCCGAACTCACCACGCACTGGCCGCTGGCGGCGAAGGCCGCCTCGCCCGGCAGCGCGGCGGGCATGCCCGCCGCGGGCTGCGTCCGCCAGCTGCGTCCGCCGTCCCGCGTGGCCAGAACGCGGAACCTGCCGTCCACCGGGTCGCCGAGCGCGATGCCGTGGCGGTGGTCGAAGAAGGTCAGGCAGTCGTAGAACGCCTTGGGGTCGGGGTTGCGGAAGGACTCCTTCCAGGTCGCGCCGGCGTCGTCCGTGCGCAGGATGCGCGACGCCTCGCCCTCGCCGATCGCCAGCACCACCGCGTGCCGCGCGTCGAAGGCCGTCACGTCACGGAACTCCAGCGCACCGGCACTGGGCGGGGAAACGTTGCGCCAGGTGCTGCCGCCGTCCCGGGTGAGCAGGACCGTGCCCTTGCTGCCGGCCAGCCACGCGGTGGTGCGGCCGACCGCCGCCAGGCCGCGGAAGCGGGCGTCGCTGCCGGTGGGCCGCTCCTGCCAGGCCGGGTTCGCGGCGTCCGCGGCGGCGGGTGCGGTGGCGGGCGTGACGGCCGCGCCCACCGGCGCGTTCCCCGCGAGGAGGAGCGCCGCTCCCAGGACTGTGGCGGCGGCTGCGCGTGCGGCTCGTATGGCTCGTACGGCTCGTATGGACTTCCCCATCCGTCTCATGGGCGGGGAGGCTAACGGAGGACGGACGGGTCCGGCAGGCCATTCGAAAGTCTCTCCGAGGCTTCGTCGAGGGCCGCCGGGGCCATCGGACTTTCATCCTTTCGGCCATGAGCCGGTGGCCGCACGGGCGATCCGCCGGGCCGGTCCCGGCCCCTAACGTGGCAGGCATGACCGAGATGCCCCTGACGCCCCGCCCCCGGCAGTGGCCGGGAAATGCTCATGGGCCTACCGCTCCGTGGCGATTGACGGAACTGACAGGTAAATGTCTTGCCTCTCAAGGTCCGTGACGCAACTCACGGAGGAGTCCGGTGCACGACCACGATCGTTCACTCGTCTCACCATGCGGGGAAGAGGGAAGCCCCAGAAATCCCAGCGGCACGGGAAGCGCACCACCAGGGAAACCACGCAAGGGAGCTGGCGTTGTCCACTGTCATCGAACAGCCTGTCCAGGCACGGATCATCGCATCGGCCCCGCCGTCCCGGACGGTTCCCGCGCGGCTGTGCTACGAGCGTTCCGACCCCTTCGCGGTGCGCGTCGCCTTCCCGCCGGTGGCCTCCCTCGACGGCGCCGAGGTCCAGTGGACCTTCGCCCGCGACCTGCTGGCCCGCGGCCTGCTGAGGTCGGCGGGCGGCGGTGACGTACGGGTGTGGCCGTGCGGCCCGCACCGCACGGTGCTGGAGTTCCACGCGCCGGAGGGCGTGGCGATGGTGCAGATAGACACCCCGGAGCTGCGCTCCTTCCTCGCCCACACCTACGCCCAGGTGCCGGCGGGCGGCGAGGCCGGCCACCTGGACGTGGAGGGCGACCTCGCCGACCTGCTGCGGGAGGCCTGACCGCAGCAGGCCGGGTGCGCGAGAGGGCCCCGGGGGACACAGCCCCGGGGCCGCGGCCCCGGGGAGGCTGTCGCTACAGCAGGCCGGCGCGACGCAGGGCGTCCGCCATGGCGCCGCTCGCCGGCGGCGCCGCGGCGGTCTTCGGCTCGGGCCGGCGCTGCCGCGGTGCCCGTCGCTCGGAGCGCTCACCGCGCTCCGCACGTTCACCGCGCTCGCCCCGGTCACGGCGGTCGCTCCGCTCGCCGCGCTCGCCCCGCTCGCGCGTCGCCTCGTCGTCCAGCCGGAGGGTCAGGGAGATGCGCTTGCGCGGAATGTCGACGTCCAGCACCTTCACCCGCACGATGTCGCCGGGCTTGACCACGTCCCGCGGGTCCTTCACGAACGTCTTGGACATCGCCGAGACGTGCACGAGCCCGTCCTGGTGGACGCCGATGTCCACGAAGGCCCCGAACGCGGCCACGTTCGTCACGACGCCTTCGAGCACCATGCCCGCCGCCAGGTCGCCGATCTTCTCGACGCCGTCCTTGAACGTGGCCGTGCGGAAGGCCGGCCGCGGGTCGCGGCCCGGCTTCTCCAGCTCGCGCAGGATGTCGGAGACCGTCGGCAGGCCGAAGGTGTCGTCGACGAAGTCCTCGGGCCGCAGCGAGCGCAGCACGGCCGTGTTGCCCACGAGGGAGGCGACGTCACCGCCGGTGGCCTTCACCATCTTGCGCACCACGGGGTACGCCTCGGGGTGGACGCTGGAGGCGTCCAGGGGGTCGTCGCCCCCGCGGATGCGCAGGAAGCCCGCGCACAGCTCGTACGCCTTGGGGCCGAGTCGGGGCACGTCCTTGAGCGCCCTGCGGGAACGGAAGGGGCCGTTGGCGTCCCGGTGGGCGACGATGTTCTCGGCGAGGCCGGAGCCGATGCCCGAGACGCGGGAGAGTAGCGGCGCCGAGGCGGTGTTGACGTCGACACCGACGCCGTTGACGCAGTCCTCGACCACCGCGTCCAGCGAGCGGGACAGCTTCACCTCGGACAGGTCGTGCTGGTACTGCCCGACGCCGATGGACTTGGGGTCGATCTTGACCAGTTCGGCGAGCGGGTCCTGCAGCCGGCGGGCGATGGAGACGGCACCGCGCAGCGAGACGTCGAGGCCGGGCAGTTCCTGGGAGGCGAAGGCGGAGGCGGAGTACACCGAGGCGCCGGCCTCGGAGACCATCACCTTCGTCAGCTTCAGCTCCGGATGACGGGCGATCAGGTCCGCGGCGAGCTTGTCCGTCTCCCGCGAGGCCGTGCCGTTGCCGATGGCGACGAGCTCCACGCCGTGCTCGCGCGCCAGGCGGGCGAGGGTGGCCAGCGAGGCGTCCCACTTGTTCTGCGGCACGTGCGGGTAGACGGTCTCGGTCGCGGCGACCTTGCCGGTGGCGTCGACGACGGCGACCTTCACCCCCGTGCGGAAGCCGGGGTCCAGGCCCATCGTGGCGCGCGTGCCGGCGGGGGCGGCCAGCAGCAGGTCGCGCAGGTTGGCGGCGAAGACGCGCACGGCCTCGTCCTCGGCGGCCTGCCGCAGCCGCAGCCGCAGGTCGATGCCGAGGTGGACGAGCACACGCGTGCGCCAGGCCCAGCGCACCGTGTCGCCGAGCCACTTGTCCGCGGGCCGGCCCCGGTCGGCGATGCCGAAGCGGCGGGCGATCATCTGCTCGTACGGTCCCGGCCCCTCGGTGCGCTCGTCGGCGGGCTCCGGCTCCAGGGTGAGGTCGAGGACCTCCTCCTTCTCGCCGCGCAGCATGGCCAGCACCCGGTGCGAGGGCAGGGCGGTGAAGGGCTCGGCGAAGTCGAAGTAGTCGGCGAACTTCGCGCCCGCCTCCTCCTTGCCGTCGCGGACCTTCGCCGCCAGCCGGCCGCGTCCCCACATCCGCTCGCGCAGCTCGCCGATGAGGTCCGCGTCCTCGGCGAACCGCTCGGTGAGGATGGCCCGGGCCCCCTCCAGGGCCGCCGCGGCGTCCGCGACGCCCTTGTCGGCCGAGACGAAGGCGGCGGCCGCCGCCAGCGGCTCCACGCCGGGGTCGGCCAGTAGCCCCTCGGCGAGCGGCTCCAGACCCGCCTCCCGGGCGATCTGCGCCTTGGTGCGCCGCTTGGGCTTGAAGGGCAGGTAGATGTCCTCCAGCCGGGCCTTGGAGTCGGCGGCGCGGATGCGCGCCTCCAGCTCCGCGTCCAGCTTGCCCTGGGAGCGGACGGACTCCAGGACGGCCGTGCGCCGCTCCTCCAGCTCCCGCAGGTAGCGCAGGCGCTCCTCGAGGGTGCGCAGCTGTGCGTCGTCGAGCGCCCCGGTCGCCTCCTTGCGGTAGCGGGCGACGAACGGCACGGTGGAGCCGCCGTCGAGCAGGTCGACGGCGGCTCGCACCTGCGCTTCCCGTACGCCGAGCTCCTCGGCGATCCTGCCTTCGATGGACATCGGCGTCGTCACGATCACGCTCTGCTTTCTCCGGGTGTCCTACGGGCGGTGCCCCGTGTCGTGATCTGCATTGTGGCAGGTGCCGTGGTGCGCGGCGGCGCGGCGTCGCCGCGCGGGGTCACAGGCTCCGGGTCAGCCGCGCAGGTCCGCCGGGAAGGCTCCGGCCTCGACAACGGTGGTGGTGAAGCGGTGGGCCAGCTCGGTCAGGCGCGCGGTGCCGGCCGCGCCCAGGTGCTCGTAGGGGCCGCGGTCCAGCTCGTCGGTCCGCTGCTCCAGCTCCTCGCGCAGCGCGGCGCCGGCCTCCGTCAGCGCGCCGCCCTCGTCCATCAGGCCGCGCTCGCGCAGCCGCTGCCGGCCGGCCTCCAGCTCCTCGGCGCTCCAGCCGCGCAGATCGCGGTTCCACTTCTCGGACATGCCCTTGCCGGTGGCGGCGTGGGCGACCAGCGCCTCGACGGGGTCGAGCCCGGCCCCGAGGAGGACGGCGATGTGGCCGTCGCCGCGGTGCTCGCGCAGCAGCGTGGTGGCGTGCCAGTAGGCCAGGTGCGGCTCGGTTGGCACGGGCAGCTCGGCCAGGGCCGCGTACAGCGCCCGGCCCTCCGGCCGGCAGCCCTCGGTCGCGCGCAGCGCGAGGGTGGCGGCCTCGGCCAGCTCGGCGGAGGCCAGGGCGTCCTCGCCCAGCAGCCGGCGCAGCAGGGCGTCGACGGCCCGCAGCCGCGCGTCCAGTACGTCCTGCGGGGAGGTGACCTCCCACACCGCGGGCACGTACCGGGCCACCAGCTCCGGCTTGAAGTTGTGGAACGACGCCGTCACCACGCCGGCGCCGACCCGGCCGAAGGCGGCGGAGCGGCCGGCGAAGTAGACGCCCTGGTCCTTCAGACCGAGCGCGGTGAGCTCCTGCCGGGTCTCGGGGGCGAAGTAGTGCGCCGAGTGGAAGGGGTTGACCAGCATCGCGCAGCGCCGCACGGCGCCGTCGGGAAGAGATGTCATGTCCCGTGACTGTACCTACTGGTTGGTACAGCGGGAAGGGCGGAGAGCGCAATGAAGATCACATCGAACGTACGGGCCGACGCCCCGTCAGACCGTCCATGTGAAGCGCGGTGCACGGCGGTCGAGGAAGGCGCTCACGCCCTCCGTGGGCTCACCGCTGCCGCGTTCCCGCTGCGCCCAGTGTGCGACGCGATCGGCCTCCACCGGGCCCGCCGCGAACTCCTTGGCCGCGGCCTGGGTCAGCTGCGAGCGCGCCGCGAGCACACGCGCGAACTGCGCCACCCGCTCCTGCAGCCCCTGCGCCGGCCACACCTCGTCGGCCAGGCCGCAGCGCAGCGCCCGTTCGGCGTCGATCAGTTCGGCCGAGAACAGCAGGTACTTGGCGGTGGCCGGGCCGACGAGCTCCACCAGGCGGCGGGTGGAGGAGGCCGGGTAGACCAGACCCAGCCGGGCCGGGGTGACGCCGAACAGGGCGTCCTCGGCGGCGAACCGCAGGTCGCAGGCGGCGGCGAGCTGGCAGCCACCGCCTACGCAGTGGCCGCGCACCGCGGCGATCGTCGGCTTGGGGAAGGCCGCGAGGGCCTCCTCGGCGGCGACCGCCAGGTCCCGGGAGAGCGTGCCGCCGTCGGCCGTGAGCGAGGAGATGTCCGCCCCCGCGCAGAAGGTCCCGCCCTCGCCGGTCAGCACCAGTACCCGTACGGCCGCGTCCGTGGCGCACCGCTGAAGGAGCCGCGGCAGGTCGCGCCACATGTCGGTGGTCATGGCGTTCCGCTTGGCGGGGTGCGCGATGCGGATGGTGGCCGTGGGGCCGTCGATGTCCAGGTGCAGTGCGGGCTCCATGCGCCGGATGGTAGCCGGGGCCGGAACCGGGCAGGGAACGCCGAACGGGGTCGCCAGGAACAGTCGGTGGCGTGACTCCGGCATAACCACCCGGTCAAAAGCCGCCGAAAAGACGGTGACTTCCGAGCAGCTCGCCGCAGGTCACCCGGGGGTTCCCACACTCATGGCTGTGCTGTCGAGCCAGGGCGAGGGGTTGGTATCGGACATGGAGAGCCTCGGGAGCGTCCCGTCCGAGCCGGGGCAGGCGCCTCCGCCCCGGAAGCCGGCCGAGTACGACGGCACATGGCGCTATCTCGCCCCCGCACTCGACAGCTCGGTGCCCCGCACCAGACGCGCGGTGCGCGACCTGATCCAGAGCCGGGGCGTCCCCCTGCGCGAGGACCTGCTGTACGGGCTGCTGCTGATCGTCTCCGAGCTGGTCACCAACGCCGTGCAGCACGCGGCGCTGCTGACCCCCGAGGTGGCCGTCGAGGTCTCCCTGGGCCCGGAGTGGGTCCGGGTGGCCGTCGAGGACAGCCACCCCTACCGGCCGCGGCCGGTCGCCGCCTGCCCCGACGACGAGCCGCGCACCGGAGGGCGCGGCCTGCTGCTGGTGCAGGCGACCGTCGAGGAGGCGGGCGGCCTGTGCGACGTCGAGCACACGCCGGGCGGCGGCAAGGTGGTCTGGGCCGCCCTGCCGCTGCGCCCGCCGGCTACCAGCCGGCGCCGGCCCCGGTGACCTCGCGGATCGCCGGCCGGGCGGCGTCGAGCACCGTCATGAACCACGCGGAGAACGGATGGCGCCCGCGCAGTTCGTCGAGCTCCGCCGGGGTCACGAAGGCCGTCTCCGCGATCTCCGCCGGATCCGGCTGCGGCCGCTGGCCCACCCGTCCCACGAACAGGTGGTTGTACTCCTGCTCCACCAGGCCCGACGCCGGGTCCGGGTGGTTGTAGCGCACCGTGCCCGCCTCGCGCATCAGCTCCGGCGCGAGCCCCAGCTCCTCGCCGGTGCGCCGGGCGGCGGCCACGAAGGGCAGCTCGCCGGGGTAGGGGTGGCCGCAGCAGGTGTTCGACCAGACACCGGGGGAGTGGTACTTCTCCAGCGCGCGGCGCTGCAGCAGCAGCCGGCCCTCGTCGTCGAAGAGGAACACCGAGAAGGCGCGGTGCAGCCGGCCCGGGGCGACGTGGGCGGAGAGCTTCTCGGCCGTGCCGACCGTTCTGCCGTTCTCGTCGACCAGCTCCAGCATGATGGGTTCAGCGGTGTCGTCGGCGGCGGGGGGCTGCGCCGAGTCGGCGGAGCGGCCCGTGGCTGATGTGATCGGCATTGACCATCCTCGTTTCCGGTCGTCGACCCTCCAGTCTGCCGTACGAGATGCCCACGGCACGGCCGGATGAGTCCTGACCGGCACCCTTCGCCGCCCTCCGGACCCGGGCACGGTCCGGGGGCGGGCGCCGGGCGCTCAGTGGCACAGCCTCGCCTCGTGCTCGGCGTGGCCGCTGGGCTCCAGCTGGAAGGTGCAGTGCTCCACCGCGAAGTGCTCACCCAGACAGCCCTGCAGGTCGTGCAGCATCTTCTCGTGGCCGGCCGAGTCCAGCGCGGCCGGGTCGACCACCACGTGCGCCGAGAGCACCGGCATGCCCGAGGTGATGGTCCACACATGCAGGTCGTGCAGGTCCTCCACGCCCGGCAGCGCCATGATGTGCGCCCGGACCTCCTCCATGTCCACGTCCTTGGGCGCGGCCTCCAGCAGCACGTCCAGCGCCTCGCGCAGCAGCTTCACCGTGCGCGGCACGATCATCAGGCCGATCAGCAGCGAGGCGATGGGGTCCGCCTGCGTCCACCCGGTGGTCATGATCACCAGCGCGGAGATCACCACGGCCAGCGAGCCGAGCGCGTCCGAGAGGACCTCCAGGAACGCCCCGCGGACGTTGAGGCTCTCCTTCTGCCCGCGCATCAGCAGGGCCAGCGAGATCCCGTTGGCCACGATGCCGACCAGGCCGAACACCACCGTCTGCCCGCCCGGCACCTCGATCGGACTGGTCAGCCGTTGGACGGCCTCGTAGAGGATGAAGCCGCCCACGCCCAGCAGCAGCAGGCAGTTCAGCAGCGCCGCGAGGATCTCGGCCCGGGCGTAGCCGTAGGTGCGCCGGGGGGAGGGCGGCCGGCCGGCGAAGTGGATGGCCAGCAGCGCCATGGACACGCCGATGGCGTCGGTCGCCATGTGCCCGGCCTCGGCGAACAGCGCCAGCGAACCGGTGAGCGCACTGCCGACGGCGTAGGTCAGCAGCACGGCCAGGGTGATGCCCAGCGCCATGCGCAGCCGCCCCTTGTAGGCGGCGGCAGCGGTGCCGCTCGCCCCGGGCGGGGGTCCCCCGTGCGAGTGACCGTGATCGTGCCCCGCTCCCATGAAAACCCGCCTTCCGTGGCCGTACCGCGACGCGGCCGGCGGTCGCCGGCCGAGCCCAGTGAACTACGGGTGGGGGGTATTGGCAACGCGGCACTGAACACCGTTGTCATTGCCTCTGACCTGCGGCGATGCCGCAAGCGGGTGATCAGCGACGATGCGCCTCGGGGTGGTGCAGGCACCAGCCCTCCCAGGCCGAGACGACCATGCTGCGAAGGTCGTGCCGGGCGCTCCAGCCGAGCTCCTTGGCGATCAGCTCGTTCGATGCCACGACACGCGCCGGATCACCCGGTCGGCGCGGCTCGGTGAGCGGCGCCAGAGCGGTGCTGCCGGTGACGTCCGCGATCAGATCCGCCATCTCCCGCACCGAGACGCCCCGGCCCGTGCCGACGTTCAGCGTCAGGTCGCCCGCGCCGGGGCGCTGCTGCAGGTGGCGGGCCGCGGCGAGGTGGGCGGTCGCCAGGTCCTCGATGTGGATGTAGTCCCGCACGCAGGTGCCGTCGGGCGTGTCGTAGTCGTCACCGAAGATCCGGGGCCGCTCCCCGCGGGTGATCCGGTCGAACATCATCGGGATGATGTTGAAGATGCCGGTGTCGGCCAGTTCCGGCCGCGCCGCGCCCGCCACGTTGAAGTACCGCAGGCAGGCGGTGGAGATCCCGTGCGCGGCACCCGTCGCCCGCACCAGCCACTCGCCGGCCAGCTTGGTCTCGCCGTACGGGTTGATCGGCAGGCAGGGCGTGGCCTCGGTGACCAGGTCGGTGTCCGGCGTGCCGTAGACGGCCGCGGAGGAGGAGAAGACGAAGCTGCGGATCCCGGCCGC
The DNA here is from genome assembly GCF_040675615.1 of Streptomyces sp. NPDC049585. NCBI lineage: Bacteria > Bacillati > Actinomycetota > Actinomycetes > Kitasatosporales > Streptomycetaceae > Streptomyces > Streptomyces sp. NPDC049585. The sequence continues at coordinate 326,001 of NZ_JBFAPE010000003.1, forward strand.
CACCACCGCCTCCAGCAGCACGGTCAGCCCGTGCAGGTTCTGCCGGTAGTACAGCAGCGGCTTCTCGACCGACTCCCCGACCTGCTTCTTCGCCGCGAGGTGCACCACCCCGGTGATGCCCAGCTTCGCGAACGTGCGGTCGAGCAGCTCCCGGTCCAGGACCGAGCCGCGCACCAGGGGAACGGTCTCGGGCAGTCGGTCGGCCGTGCCCGTGGACAGGTCGTCCAGGACCGCCACCCGCTCCCCGGCCTCCGTCATCGCCCGGGCCACGTGCGCCCCGATGTATCCCGCTCCGCCTGTGATCAGCCACGTCATATGCCGCACCCTAATCCAGCCGACTGACGGGAAACGTTTCCTCCCGGGGATCCTCCGTCCGTGGGAACCGCCGGCGCCCGGCGGGCGTCCTGTCAGCGACGGGACCGCTGGGTGCACGTGCGGTGAACGGCGGCTTCCGTTGATCCGATAGCCTCTGCCGACGTGCCGTACGCCGCCCCGCAGCCGGGGCCCCGCGCGCCGCACCCCCGGCCACCGCGCCGCGACGCCCGCGGCCTGTCGGGGTGGCCACGTCAGCTGCAAGGAGTGAGTTCGTCTGCCGACCGCCATCCTCACCGGTACGCCGCCCGCCGGGTCCTCCGTCGAGGACGACCTGCGGTCGCTGGGCTTCAGCGTGCGTACGGCGGCCGGAGCCGCCGCTACCGCCGTGGAGCTCGCCGCCGTCCCGGCCGCCGACCGCGTCGCCGTGGTCGACCCCCGCTTCACCGGCCACGTCCACGCCCTGCGCCTCGCCCTGACCGACCCCCGCTTCCCCGCGGGCGCCGTGCCGGGCGCGCTCGCGGTCCAGGCCGAGGCACGGACCGCACTGACCGAGGCCCTGGCGCCGGCCGCGCCGGCGCCCGGCGAAGCACTGCCCGACCTCCTCGCCGCCCGGCTGGAGGCCGCCGACGTCGCGGTGCACCGCCCGGAGCTCGGCGTGCTCGTCGCCGAGGTGCCCGCGGACGAGGAGGCCCGGGCCAAGGCCCACGCGGCCACCGCGGCCGTCGACGACGAGGCCGTGCGGCTGCGCAGCGCCGTGAAGTCCCGCGACGGCTTCTTCACCACCTTCTTCATCAGCCCGTACTCGCGCTACATCGCGCGCTGGTGCGCCCGCCGCGGTCTGACCCCCAACCAGGTGACGACCGCCTCCCTGCTGACGGCGCTGATCGCCGCCGGCTGTGCGGCCACCGGCACCCGCGCCGGCTTCGTCGCCGCCGGCGCCCTGCTGATCGCCTCGTTCGTGCTCGACTGCACCGACGGCCAGCTGGCCCGCTACTCGCTGCAGTACTCCACGCTCGGCGCCTGGCTGGACGCCACCTTCGACCGCGCCAAGGAGTACGCGTACTACGCGGGCCTCGCACTCGGCGCCGCCCGCGGCGGCGACGACGTCTGGGCGCTGGCCCTGGGCGCGATGGTGCTGCAGACCTGCCGGCACGTCGTGGACTTCGCCTTCAACGAGGCCAACCACGACGCGACGGCGAACACCAGCCCGACCGCCGCCCTGTCCGACCGGCTCGACAGCGTCGGCTGGACGGTCTGGGTCCGCCGCATGATCGTGCTGCCCATCGGGGAGCGCTGGGCCCTGATAGCGGTGCTCACCGCGCTCACCACCCCCCGCACCGTCTTCGTCGTGCTGCTCATCGGCTGTGCGTTCGCCGCCTGCTACACGACCGCGGGCCGCGTCCTGCGCTCGCTCACGCGCAAGGCCCGCCGCACCGACCGGGCCGCGCGGGCGCTGGGGGAGCTGACCGACTCGCTCCTGCTCACGCTGCTGCCGGCCCGCAAGGCGCCCGGCAAGGCCTACGCCGCACCGGCGCTGGCCGTGCTGGCCGCGTTCGTCCTCCTGGTCGGCCCGCTGGTGCTGGGCACCGCCGGCACCTGGCGGGCGGTCGAGGAGGCCGGGCTGTACGCCGTGGTCTCGGCCATGGCCGTCCACCGCTCCCTGAAGGGCCCGCTGGACTGGCTGGTCCCGCCGATCCTGCGGGCCGCCGAGTACGGGCTCGTCCTCGGTCTGGCGGCCCGCTCCGACGCCCCCGGGGCCCTGCCCGCGGCGTTCGGGCTGGTCGCCGCGGTCGCCTACCATCACTACGACACGGTCTACCGCATCCGCGGTGGCACCGGTGCCCCCCCGCCGTGGCTCGTCCGCGCCACCGGCGGGCACGAGGGACGCGCTGTGGCGGTGACCATCGCCGCCGCCCTCTGGCACGGCCAGGGCTTCACCGTGGCGCTGACGGCCCTGGCGGCCGGCATCGCGCTCCTGGTGCTCTTCGAGAGCATCCGGTTCTGGGTGTCCGCCGGGGCGCCCGCAGTCCACGACGAAACAGGAGAACCCGCATGATCGGCCTCGTGCTGGCCGCCGGCGCCGGACGGCGCCTGCGTCCCTACACCGACACCCTGCCCAAGGCGCTGGTGCCGGTCGACGGTGAGACCACCGTTCTCGACCTGACCCTGGGCAACTTCGCGGAGGTCGGTCTGACCGAGGTCGCCATCGTCGTCGGCTACCGCAAGGAGGCCGTCTACGCCCGCAAGGAGGCCCTGGAGGCCACCTACGGGCTGAAGCTGACGCTGATCGACAACGACAAGGCCGAGGAGTGGAACAACGCCTACTCCCTGTGGTGCGCGCGTGACGTCCTGACCCGCGGTGTGATCCTCGCCAACGGCGACACCGTCCACCCGGTCTCCGTCGAGAAGACGCTGCTGGCCGCCCGCGGCGACGGCAAGAAGATCATCCTCGCCCTCGACACGGTGAAGAACCTCGCCGACGAGGAGATGAAGGTCGTCGTGGACGCCGACAAGGGCGTCCAGAAGATCACCAAGCTGATGGAGCCCGGCGACGCCACCGGCGAGTACATCGGCGTCACCCTCATCGAGGCCGACGCCGCGGCCGAGCTGGCCGACGCGCTCAAGGCCACCTTCGAGCGCGACCCCGACCTGTACTACGAGGACGGCTACCAGGAGCTCGTCGAGCGCGGCTTCCAGGTGGACGTGGCCCCCATCGGCGACGTGCGGTGGGTCGAGATCGACAACCACGACGACCTCGCCAAGGGCCGGGAGATCGCGTGCCAGTACTGACGAGGCTCATCCCCTCGCCGGTCGTCGTCGACATCCGCCCCGGAGCGCTGGAGAACCTCGCCGGTCTCCTGCACGACCAGCGCATCTCCAGCTCCGGCAAGCTGGCGATCGCCATCAGCGGGGGCTCCGGCGCCCAGCTGCGCGAGCGCCTGGCCCCGGCGCTGCCCGGCGCCTCCTGGTACGAGGTGGGCGGCGGCACCCTGGACGACGCCATCAGGCTCGGCGACCGCATGAAGAAGGGGCACTACGACGCCGTCGTGGGCCTCGGCGGTGGCAAGATCATCGACTGCGCCAAGTACGCCGCGGCCCGCATCGGCCTGCCGCTCGTGGCGGTCGCCACCAACCTCTCCCACGACGGGCTGTGCTCGCCGGTCGCCACCCTCGACAACGACGCGGGCCGCGGCTCCTACGGCGTGCCCAACCCGATCGCCGTCGTCATCGACCTCGACGTCATCCGCCGGGCCCCGGTGCGCTACGTGCGCTCCGGCATCGGGGATGCGATCTCCAACATCTCCGCCGTCGCCGACTGGGAGCTCTCCCACCGCGAGACCGGCGAGGACATCGACGGCCTGGCCGCCGCCATGGCCCGCCAGGCCGGCGAGGCCGTGCTGCGCCACCCCGGCGGCGTCGGCGACGACGGCTTCCTGCAGGTGCTGGCCGAAGGCCTGGTGCTCACCGGCATCTCGATGTCCGTCGCCGGCGACAGCCGCCCGGCCTCCGGCGCCTGCCACGAGATCAACCACGCCTTCGACCTGCTGCACCCCAAGCGCTCCGCCCCCCACGGCGAGCAGTGCGGCCTGGGGGCGGCCTTCGCGATGCACCTGCGCGGCGCCCACGAGGAGGCCGCGCTCATGGTCGAGGTCCTGCGCCGGCACGGCCTGCCCGTGCTGCCGGGCGAGATCGGCTTCAGCGACGAGGAATTCGTCGAGGTCGTCGACTACGCGCCGCGGACCCGCCCCGGGAGGTACACCATCCTGGAGCACCTCGACCTCTCCACCGACCAGATCAGGGACGCGTACGCCGACTATGCACAAACCGTCAGTCGCTGAACTCCGCCCGGTCGTCCACCCCGAGGGGGTGAAGGACCGGCGCAGTGGTGAGCACTGGATGGGCCGCCTGTACATGCGGGAGATCTCGCTGCGGGTCGACCGCCATCTGGTGAACACCAGGGTCACGCCCAACCAGCTCACCTATCTGATGACCGTCGCGGGCGTGCTCGCGGCCCCGGCCCTGCTGGTGCCGGGGATCGCCGGCGCCGTGCTCGGCGTGGTCATGGTGCAGCTCTACCTGCTGCTGGACTGCGTCGACGGCGAGATCGCCCGCTGGAAGAAGCAGTACTCGAACTCCGGCGTCTACCTGGACCGGGTCGGCGCCTACCTGTGCGACGCCGCCGTCCTGGTGGGCCTGGGCCTGCGTGCCGCCGACCTGTGGGGCGGCGGCCGCATCGACTGGCTGTGGGCCTTCCTCGGCACCCTCGCCGCGCTCGGCGCCGTCCTGATCAAGGCCGAGACCGACCTCGTCGGTGTCGCCCGCCACCAGGCCGGTCTGCCGCCCGTCAAGGAGGCCGCCTCCGAGCCGCGCTCCTCCGGCATGGCGCTGGCCCGCAAGGCCGCCGCGGCGCTGAAGTTCCACCGCCTGATCCTCGGCATCGAGGCGTCCTTGCTGATCCTGCTCCTGGCGATCATGGACGCGGTCAGGGGCGATCTGTTCTTCACCCGTCTGGGCACCGCCGTCCTGGCCGGCATCGCCCTGCTGCAGACGGTGCTGCACCTGGTGTCCGTCCTGGCGTCGAGCAGGCTGCGATGAGCGGGGGCGCGATGAGTGACGCACGCAAGCACGCGAAGGTCGGCGCGGTCGTGCTGACCATGGGCAACCGCCCCGACGACCTGCGGGCGCTGCTGGAGTCGGTCGCCAAGCAGAGCGGCGACGCGATCGAGGTCGCGGTGGTCGGCAATGGCTGCCCGCTGCCGGAGCTGAACGTGGCGGGCCTTGCGATCCGCACCGTCGAGCTGCCGGAGAACGTGGGCATCCCCGCCGGCCGCAACGCCGGCATCGAGGCCTTCGGCCCGGCCGGCCGCGACGTCGACATCCTGCTCTTCCTGGACGACGACGGCCTGCTGCCCCGGCAGGACACCGCCGACCTGTGCCGCGCGGCCTTCGCCGCCGACCCCAGGCTCGGCATCATCAGCTTCCGCATCGCCGACCCGGACACCGGTGTCACCCAGCGCCGCCACGTGCCGCGCCTGCGCGCCGCGGACCCGATGCGCTCCTCGCGGGTGACCACCTTCCTGGGTGGCGCCAACGCGGTGCGCACCCGGGTCTTCGCCGAGGTCGGCGGGCTGCCGGACGACTTCTTCTACGCCCACGAGGAGACCGACCTGGCCTGGCGGGCCCTGGACGCGGGCTGGATGATCGACTACCGGTCCGACATGGTCCTGCACCACCCCACGACCGCCCCCAGCCGGCACGCGGTCTACCACCGCATGGTGGCCCGCAACCGCGTCTGGCTGGCCCGCCGCAACCTGCCCGCCCCCCTGGTCCCCGTGTACGTGGGGGTCTGGCTGCTGCTGACCCTGGCCCGGCGGCCCTCCCTGCCCGCGCTGCGCGCGTGGATGGGCGGCTTCCGCGAGGGGTGGACGACCCCGTGCGGGCCGCGGCGCCCCATGAAGTGGCGTACCGTGTGGCGCCTGACCCGACTGGGTCGACCGCCCGTGATCTGACAAGCTCGTATCCGAGAGTCGTGTCGAAGAGCATGGGGCGCGCCCCGGGGTCCGGCCCCGGGGGCGCGCCTTGAGGACGAAAGTGTCAACTGTGAGCGAGACAACGCACGACAGTGCGGTCGCCCTGACTGTGCCGTCGTCACCCGACGACGGACTGTCCGCCGCCGAGCTGGCCCGCAAGTACGGCCTCGCGGTGAGCGGCGCCCGGCCGTCCCTGGCCGAGTACACACGGCAGCTGTGGGAGCGGCGCCACTTCATCTCCGCCTTCTCCCGGGCGAAGCTGACCGCTCAGTACAGCCAGGCCAAGCTGGGCCAGGTCTGGCAGGTGGCCACGCCCCTGCTGAACGCCGTCGTGTACTACTTCATCTTCGGCGTGATGATGGACCAGAAGCGCGCGATGGCGACGAACACCTACGTCCCGTTCCTCGTGACCGGTGTGTTCGTCTTCACCTTCACCCAGAGCTCGGCGATGGCGGGCGTCCGGGCGATCGCGGGCAACCTGGGCCTGGTCCGGGCCCTGCACTTCCCCCGGGCGGCCCTGCCGATCTCCTTCGCGCTCCAGCAGCTCCAGCAGCTGCTGTACTCGATGATCGTGCTGGCCCTCGTCCTGGTCTCCTGCGGTCACATGCCGTCGATGGCCTGGCTGATGATCATTCCGGTGCTGGCGTTCCAGTTCCTCTTCAACACCGGACTGGCGCTGATCCTGGCCCGCGCGGGCAGCAAGACCCCCGACCTGGCCCAGCTGCTGCCGTTCCTGCTGCGCACCTGGATGTACGCCTCGGGCGTGATGTACAGCCTGGTCGACAACCTCAAGCGGACCCACGCGTCCCAGTGGGTGATCGATCTGCTGGGGGCCAACCCGGCGGCCGTCTACATCGACCTGATGCGCTACGCGCTGATCGACGACTACGGGGCGAAGCACCTGCCGCCGCACGTGTGGGCGCTGGCGGTCGGCTGGGCCGTGCTGATCGGCGTCGGCGGCTTCGTCTACTTCTGGAAGGCTGAGGAGAAGTACGGCCGTGGCTGAGCAGATCACCCCCCAGGGCGCCGAGCGCGTCCCCACCGTGATCGCGGACGACGTCCACATCGTCTACCGCGTCTACGGCGGCAACACCGGCCGGGGCAGTGCCACGGCCGCCCTGAACCGGATCATCCGCCGGCAGCCGAGCGCCGGCGTGCGCGAGGTGCACGCCGTCAAGGGCGTGAGCTTCACCGCCTACCGGGGCCAGGCCATCGGCCTGATCGGCTCCAACGGCTCCGGCAAGTCGACCCTGCTCAAGGCGATCGCCGGGCTGCTGCCCGCCGAGCGCGGCAAGGTCTACACCGACGGCCAGCCCTCCCTGCTGGGCGTCAACGCCGCCCTGATGAACGACCTGACTGGCGAGAAGAACGTGATGCTCGGCGGCCTGGCGATGGGCATGAGCCGGGAGCAGATCAAGGAGCGCTATCAGGACATCGTCGACTTCTCGGGGATCAACGAGAAGGGCGACTTCATCACGCTCCCGATGCGCACGTACTCCTCCGGCATGGCCGCGCGGCTGCGCTTTTCGATCGCCGCGGCCAAGGACCACGACGTGCTGATGATCGACGAGGCGCTGGCCACCGGCGACCGGGCCTTCCAGAAGCGCTCCGAGGAGCGCATCCGGGAGCTGCGCAAGGAGGCCGGCACGGTCTTCCTCGTCAGCCACAACAACAAGTCGATCCGGGACACCTGCGACCGGGTGCTGTGGCTGGAGCGCGGGGAACTGCTGATGGACGGGCCGACCGACGAGGTCGTGCGGGCCTACGAGAAGGAGACGGCCCGCTGACGTCCGAATGTGACGTACGAATGTGACGTACAAGGCCCCCGCCGGAGCCCTCCGGCGGGGGCCTTGACCCATCCGTGACGATCAACTGGCTTATTGGCAGGGTTGATTCGCGCGCCGCGTGGCATTGTATGGATCAAGCACGTACCCCGGCGGGCGTCGGACGTTTGTACGGCGTACGCTGTAGCCTGCTCTTTTGCGGCCGTTTTGCGGCCGGCTTCGCAGGGGGCGACCCGGAGGGAGGCCGGGGGCGCGGCCCGCCCTGCGGCGTGTCCGAAATAGGATGTTCTGGGTCGGCAGTGTAGAACGGGAGATGTGACGGCAATGGCGGCATTGGCTACGGGGCCTCTCCAGGTCACAGGCGCGTACGCCGTCCCCGGTCCGGGCAGCCCGCAGTGACCGCCGGGACGGACGCGCACGCGCGCGCCGTGCTCGACAAGGCCGCGCACGAGAACTTCCCCGTGGCGCCCTTCTTCGTGCCCCGCGCCTGGCGCCAGGACCTCATGGCCGTCTACGGCTACGCCCGCCTCGTCGACGACATCGGCGACGGCGATCTCGCCCCCGGCGGCCGCGACGCCGAGCTGCTCGGCCTGGACCGCGAGCAGAGCGACGACCGCCTCGCCATGCTGGACGCCTTCGAGGCCGACCTGCGCCGCGTCTTCGACCACGGCGGCACCGGCCCCCGCCACCCCCTCCTGATGCGCCTGCGCCCGACCGTGCGCCGGTGCGGCCTGACCCCCGAGCCCTTCCTCGGCCTCATCGAGGCCAACCGCCAGGACCAGCGGGTGCGCCGCTACGAGACCTACGCGGACCTGCTCGCCTACTGCGAGCTGTCCGCCAACCCCGTCGGCCGCCTGGTCCTGGGCATCACCGGCACCACAAGCCCCGAGCGGATCCGCCGCTCGGACGCGGTCTGCACCGCCCTGCAGATCGTCGAACACATCCAGGACGTCGCCGAGGACCTGCGGCGCGACCGCGTCTACCTGCCCGCCGAGGACCTGCGCCGCTTCCGCGTCGCCGTGCCCGACCTCGCCCGGCCCACGGCCAGCGCATCAGTGCGTGCCCTGGTCGCGTTCGAGGCCGAACGCGCCGGGCGCCTGCTGAATGAAGGCACCCCCCTGGTGGGTAGCGTCCACGGCAGGCTCAAGCTGTTGCTCGCGGGGTTCGTGGGCGGGGGGAGGGCCGCACTCCGTGCGGTCGCCGCCGCGGGGCACGACGTTCTCCCCGGACCGCCCAAGCCCACCAGGCTCAGCATGCTGCGCGCGGTGGGGGCGACACTGCGAAGAGAGGGGTGAGCGGGATCATGACCGCAACACCGCACGCGTCGCCACCGGTACTCGCCGCGTACAGCTACTGCGAGGCCGTCACCGGGCAACAGGCGGGCAACTTCAGCTACGGCATCCGGCTGCTGCCGGCCGCGAAGAGGCGGGCCATGTCCGCCCTGTACGCCTTCTCCCGGCGCGTCGACGACATCGGGGACGGCCCCCTGGACGCCGAGGCCAAGCGGCTGCGCCTGGAGGACGCCCGCACCACGCTGGAGCGCATCCGCGCCGGCGAGGTCGACGAGGACGACACCGACCCGGTGGCCGTCGCGCTCGCCCACGCCGTGCGCCGCTTCCCCATCCCCATCGGCGGGCTCGACGAGCTCATCGACGGCGTCCAGATGGACGTGCGCGGCCAGACCTACGAGACCTGGGACGACCTCGCCGGCTACTGCCGCTGCGTGGCCGGCGCCATCGGCCGCCTGTCCCTCGGCGTCTTCGGCACCGTCCCCGGCGCCCGGGACGCCGCCCGCGCACCCGAGTACGCCGACACCCTGGGCCTGGCCCTGCAGCTCACCAACATCCTGCGCGACCTGCGCGAGGACGCCGCCAACGGCCGCACCTACCTGCCCGCCGAGGACCTCGCCAAGTTCGGCTGCTCCGCCGGCTTCGCCTCCCCCCGGCCCCCGGCCGGAGCCGACTTCACCGGCCTGGTGCAGCACGAGGTCCGCCGGGCCCGCGCGCTGTTCGCCGAGGGCACCCGGCTGCTGCCCATGCTCGACCGGCGCAGCGGCGCCTGCGTCGCCGCCATGGCCGGCATCTACCGCCGCCTGCTGGAGCGCATCGCCGAGGACCCCGGCGCCGTGCTGCGCGGCCGCGTCTCGCTGCCCGGCCGGGAGAAGGCCTTCGTCGCCGTGCGCGGGCTGTCCGGGTACGACGCCCGCAGCGTCCACCGGCAGACCGCCAGGGGGCGCGCCTGATGACCCGCCCCCGCGACGGCGAGCGGTGTGCAACCCTCCGCCCGGCCCTCGCGTCCCTGACAGCAGCCGAGGGGAAGCGCGCATGACAGCACAGAACACCACCCGGCCCCGTACAGACGAAGCAGGCCGCCCCGAGGGGGCGGCCGCGGTAGTGATCGGGGGCGGGCTCGCCGGCATCACCGCGGCCCTCCAGCTCGCCGCCGCCGGCGTCCGCGTCACCCTGCTCGAAGGCCGGCCCCGCCTGGGCGGGCTCGCCTTCTCCTTCACCCGCGGCGAGCTGAGCATCGACAACGGCCAGCACGTCTACCTGCGCTGCTGCACCGCCTACCGGTGGTTCCTCGACCGCGTGGGCGCCTCCCACCTCGCCCCCCTGCAGGACCGGCTCGACGTGCCCGTCCTCGACGTCGGCCACCCCTCCGGGCGGCCCCGCCTGGGCCGGCTGCGCCGCACCGCCCTGCCGGTGCCGCTGCACCTGGCGGCCAGCCTCGCCACCTACCCCCACCTCTCGCTCGCCGAACGGGCCTCCGTCGGCCGCGCCGCGCTCGCGCTGCGCACCCTCGACCCGGCCGACCCCGCCCTCGACGGCACCGACTTCGCCACCTGGCTGCACCGCCACGGCCAGTCGCCCCGCACCGTCGAGGCCCTGTGGGACCTGGTGGGCATCGCCACCCTCAACGCCACCGCCGACCAGGCCTCCCTCGGCCTGGCCGCCAAGGTCTTCGGGACGGGGCTGCTCTCCGAGCCCGGCGCCGCCGACATCGGCTGGGCCCGCGTCCCCCTCGGCGAGCTGCACCACACCCGCGCCGGCGCCGCCCTCGACGCGGCCGGCGTGCGCACCGCCCTGCGCACCCGCGCCACCCGCATCACCCGCAGCCCCGACGGCACCTGGCAGGTGGACGCCGAATCCGGCCCGCACCGGAGCGAGAGCCTCACGGCGGACACCGTGGTGCTGGCCGTGCCCCAGCGCGAGGCCCACGCCCTGCTGCCCACCGGCGCCCTGGACGACCCCGACCGGCTGCTGCGCATCGGCACCGCGCCCATCCTCAACCTGCACGTCGTCTACGACCGCACGGTGCTGCGGCAGCCCTTCTTCACGGCCCTCGGCTCTCCCGTGCAGTGGGTCTTCGACCGCACCGACTCCTCCGGTCTGGCCGCGGCCGGCGGCGGCCAGTACCTCGCCGTCTCCCAGTCGGCCGCCCAGGACGACATCGACCGGCCCGTCGCCGAACTGCGCGCGCGTTACCTGCCCGAGCTCGAGCGGCTGCTGCCCGCCGCCCGCACCGCGGTCGTGAAGGACTTCTTCGTCACCCGCGAGCGCACGGCGACGTTCGCCCCCACCCCGGGCGTCGGCCGGCTGCGGCCGGACGCCCCCACGAACGCGCCCGGCCTCTACCTGGCCGGAGCGTGGACCGCCACCGGCTGGCCCGCGACCATGGAGGGCGCGGTGCGCAGCGGTGCGAGCGCCGCCCGCGCAGCACTCTCCGAGCTCGGCCGGCCGCAGCAGGACCCCCTGCAGGAGGCGGCGGTATGAACCAGCGAGCCCTCAAGGAGCACGTCCCGCCGGGCGGGACGCGCACGAGCACGACCACCAGAGGAGAGACCGTGACATCGGCGATCCCAGCTGTCGACACCGCGGGCGTACGTGCCCTGCTGGAGCGCGGACGGACGCTTGCCACGCCGGTGCTGCGTGCCGCCGTGGCCCGGCTCGCCGCACCCATGGACACCGTCGCCGCCTACCACTTCGGCTGGATCGACAGCGACGGCCGGCCGATCGACGGCGACCAGGGCAAGGCCGTCCGGCCCGCCCTCGCCCTGCTGTCGGCCGAGGCCGCCGGCGCCCCCGCCGAGGTGGGCGTCCCCGGCGCCGTCGCCGTGGAGCTCGTGCACAACTTCTCGCTGCTGCACGACGACCTGATGGACGGCGACGAGCAGCGCCGCCACCGCGACACCGTCTGGAAGGCCTACGGGCCCGCCCAGGCCATCCTCGTCGGCGACGCCCTCTTCGCCCTCGCCAACGAGGTGCTCCTCGAGCTCGGCACCGTCGAGGCCGGCCGCGCCACCCGCCGCCTGACCACGGCCTCCCGCAAGCTCATCGACGGCCAGGCCCAGGACATCTCCTACGAGCACCGCGAGCGCGTCACCGTCGCCGAGTGCCTGGAGATGGAGGGCAACAAGACCGGCGCCCTGCTGGCCTGCGCCGTCTCCATCGGCGCCGTCCTCGGCGGCGCCGACGAGGCCACCGCCGACCGGCTGGAGGCCTACGGCTACCACCTGGGCCTGGCCTTCCAGGCCGTCGACGACCTGCTGGGCATCTGGGGCGACCCGGTGGCCACCGGCAAGCAGACCTGGAGCGACCTGCGGCAGCGCAAGAAGTCCCTCCCGGTCGTCGCCGCCCTCGCGGCCGGCGGCCCGGCCTCCCAGCGCCTCGCCGGCATCCTCTCCGCCGACGCCAAGCTCACCGATGCCCAACTGGCCGACTTCGACGAGGAAGAATTCGCCAGCCGGGCGGCGTTGATCGAGGAGGCGGGCGGCCGGGAGTGGACCTCCCAGGAGGCCCGCCGCCAGCACGCCACCGCCATCGACGCCCTCGAAGGAGTCGACATGCCCGCCGCGGTCCGCGCCCAGCTGACCGCCCTCGCCGACTTCGTCGTCGTACGGAAGAGTTGATCGCCCATCACCTGATTCCTCGACGCGGTCGCCGGCCGGTGCCTGATTGCGCGGCACCGGCCGAGGCGGAACCCCGAAGTACGGCAGTCACAGCAGTACGGCAGAGAAGGAACTCACTGCACTAGGGGACACCACATGACAGCGACGACCGACGGCACCGGGGCCCCGCCGCCCCGCGCGGCCGAGGCCGACACGAGCACGACCGTCCTGCGCAACCCCACGGCGCCCCCCGGGCCGCCGAAGATCCAGGAGGCGGCGGCCCGCGCCGCCGCCCGCGCCGCCGAGCACCTGCTGGCCCGCCAGGACGAGCAGGGCTGGTGGAAGGGCGACCTGGAGACCAACGTCACCATGGACGCCGAGGACCTCCTCCTGCGGCGCTTCCTCGGCGTCGACGACGAGCGGACCACCGCGGCCGCCGCCCGCTGGATCCGTGCCCAGCAGCGCCCCGACGGCACCTGGGCCACCTTCCACGGCGGCCCCGGCGAGCTGTCCGCCTCCATCGAGGCCTACGTCGCCCTGCGGCTCGCCGGCGACGACCCCGCCGCCCCCCACATGGCCGCGGCCGCCGCCTGGATCCGCGAGCACGGCGGCATCGCCGCGAGCCGCGTCTTCACCCGCGTGTGGCTCGCCCTGTTCGGCTGGTGGCGCTGGGAGGACCTGCCGGAGCTCCCGCCCGAGATCATGTACCTGCCGAAGTGGTTCCCGCTGAACATCTACGACTTCGGCCAGTGGGCCCGGCAGACCATCGTCCCCCTGACCGTCGTCTCCGCCCTGCGTCCCGTGCGGCCCGGCCCCTTCGCCCTGGACGAGCTGCACACCGACCCGCACCGGCCGAACCCGCCGCGCCCGCTGGCCCCCGCCGCCAGCTGGGACGGCCTCTTCCAGCGCCTGGACAAGGCGCTGCACGCCTACCACCGGCTGCCCCTCGCCCCGCTGCGGCGCGCCGCCCTGAACACCGCGGCGCGCTGGATCATCGAGCGGCAGGAGAACGACGGCTGCTGGGGCGGCATCCAGCCGCCCGCCGTCTACTCGGTCATCGCCCTGCACCTGCTGGGCTACGACCTGGAGCACCCCGTCCTGCGCGAGGGACTGGCCTCGCTGGACCGTTTCGCCGTCTGGCACACCGGCGCCGACGGGGAGCCCGTGCGGATGATCGAGGCGTGCCAGTCCCCGGTCTGGGACACCTGCCTGGCCGTCACCGCCCTCGCCGACGCCGGCCTGCCCGCCGACCACCCGGCCCTGGTGCGCGCCGCCGACTGGATGCTCGACGAGCAGATCACCCGCCCCGGCGACTGGACCGTGCGCCGCCCGCACCTGGAGCCCGGCGGCTGGGCGTTCGAGTTCCACAACGACACCTACCCCGACATCGACGACACCGCCGAGGTCGTCCTCGCCCTCAAACGGGTGCACCACCCCGACCCGGACCGCGTCGAGGTGGCGGTGCGCCGGGCCGCCCGGTGGGCGGTCGGCATGCGCTCGCGCAACGGCGCCTGGGGGGCGTTCGACGCCGACAACACCAGCACCCTGCCCAACAGACTGCCCTTCTGCGACTTCGGCGAGGTCGTCGACCCGCCCTCGGCCGACGTCACCGCCCACGTCGTGGAGATGCTCGCCTTCCTCGGCAAGCAGCACGACCCCCGGGCCCGGCGCGGCATCGAGTGGCTGCTCGCGGAGCAGGAGGAGAGCGGCGCCTGGTTCGGCCGGTGGGGCGTGAACTACGTCTACGGCACCGGCTCGGTCGTTCCCGCCCTCACCGCCGCCGGACTGCCCGCCTCCCACCCCGCGGTGCGCCGGGCCGTCGCCTGGCTCGCGAGCGTGCAGAACCCGGACGGCGGCTGGGGCGAGGACCTGCGCTCCTACCGCGACCCCGCCTGGATCGGCCGCGGCGCCTCCACCGCCTCGCAGACCGCCTGGGCCCTGATGGCCCTGCTGGCCGCGGGGGAGCGCGAGAGCGAGGCCGTCCAGCGCGGGGTGCTGTTCCTGGCGGAGACGCAAGGGGAGGACGGGGCCTGGGACGAGCCGTACTTCACCGGCACCGGCTTCCCCTGGGACTTCTCCATCAACTACCACCTCTACCGCCAGGTCTTCCCGCTCACCGCGCTCGGCCGCTACCTGCACGGCGAGCCCTCCGCCGCTCCACGGCTGGAGGGCTGATGACCCACGGCACGGACACGCCCGACCCCGCACCGCTGCTGATCGCCTGTGCCCTCGGCATCGAGCGGCTGGCCCTGCGCGGGGGCGCGGGCGGTGCCGCCGGGCCCGTGACCGTACTGCGTACGGGCATGGGGCCGCAGGCGGCGGACCGTGCCGTCACCCGGGTCCTCGCCGAGGCCCGCCGGCAGGGCGAGATGCGCGACGCCGCCGTCATCGCCACCGGCTTCTGCGCCGGGCTGGCGCCGGGGATGCACCCCGGCGACCTCGTCGTCGCCGACGAGACCCGCGACGCCGCCGGGCGCACCGAGTGCGTCGGCGTCGAGCTGCTGGCCAAGGAGCTCACGCGGGTCGCCCCCCGGCGCGTCATCCACACCGGGCCGCTCGTGGGCTCGGACCACGTCGTGCGCGGCGCCGAGCGGGCCGCCCTGCACGCCTCGGGCGCGCTGGCGGTGGACATGGAGTCCGCGGCCACGCTCCGAAGCGCCGTGCGCGCCGGGGCGCGCCCCGTTGCCGCCGTAAGAGTGGTCGTGGACGCTCCGGAACACGAACTCGTCCGCATCGGGACCCTGCGCGGTGGAATATCAGCTTTCCGCGTACTGCGCACCGTCCTGCCGGCTTTTTTCGAATGGCACCGTTCTTTGCTGCTCCCCAGGAGGTGAGCCAGATGGCCATGCCGCTCCGTCAGACCATCAGGGTAGGAACCTACCTCTTCGAACAGAAGCTGCGGCGGCGGGAGAAGTTTCCGCTGATCGTGGAGCTCGAGCCGCTGTTCGCCTGCAACCTCAAGTGCGAGGGGTGCGGCAAGATCCAGCACCCCGCCGGCGTGCTCAAACAGCGCATGCCCGTGGCCCAGGCGGTCGGCGCGGTGCTGGAGTCCGGCGCCCCGATGGTCTCCATCGCCGGCGGCGAGCCGCTGATGCACCCTCAGATCGACGAGATCGTGCGCCAATTGGTCGCCCGGCGCAAATACGTCTTCCTCTGCACCAACGCCCTGCTGCTGCGGAAGAAGATCGAGAAATTCACCCCGTCCCCCTACTTCGCCTTCGCGGTGCACATCGACGGTCTGCGGGAGCGGCACGACGCGTCGGTGGCGAAGGAGGGCGTCTTCGACGAGGCGGTGGAGGCCATCAAGGAGGCCAAGCGGCGCGGCTTCCGCGTCACCACCAACTCCACCTTCTTCAACACCGACACCCCGCAGACGGTCGTCGAGGTGCTCAACTACCTCAACGACGAGCTCAAGGTGGACGAGATGATGATCTCGCCCGCCTACGCCTACGAGAAGGCCCCCGACCAGGAGCACTTCCTCGGCGTCGAGCAGACCCGCGAGCTGTTCCGCAAGGCGTTCTCCGGCGGCAACCGGCGGCGCTGGCGGCTCAACCACAGCCCGCTGTTCCTCGACTTCCTGGAGGGCAAGGCGGACTTCCCCTGCACCGCCTGGGCCATTCCCAACTACTCCCTCTTCGGCTGGCAGCGCCCCTGCTACCTCATGAGCGACGGGTACGTGCCGACGTACCGCCAGCTGATCGAGGAGACCGACTGGGAGAAGTACGGCCGCGGCAGGGACGAGCGCTGCGCCAACTGCATGGCCCACTGCGGCTACGAGCCGACGGCCGTCCTGGCCACCATGGGCTCCCTCAAGGAGTCCCTGCGCGCGGCACGCGAGACCGTCTCCGGGAACCGGGGGTAGGGGCCGTGGCCACCACGGAGCCGGTCTCCCTGGGCCTGCCCCCGCTGCCGCCCCGGCCGCTCGCGGAGCGCCGCCCCTCGCGGCGCATCCAGGTCGGGACGGTGCCCGTCGGCGGGGGCGCGCCCATCTCGGTGCAGTCCATGACCACCACGGTCACCGCGGACGTCGGGGCGACCCTGCAGCAGATCGCCGAGCTGACGGCCTCCGGCTGCCAGATCGTCCGGGTGGCCTGTCCCTCCCAGGACGACGCGGACGCGTTGCCGATCATCGCGAGGAAGTCGCAGATCCCGGTGATCGCGGACATCCACTTCCAGCCGAAGTACGTCTTCGCCGCGATCGATGCCGGGTGCGCGGCGGTGCGCGTGAACCCGGGCAACATCCGGCAGTTCGACGACAAGGTCAGGGAGATCGCGAAGGCGGCCGGTGATGCCGGTGTGCCGATCCGTATCGGCGTGAACGCCGGCTCCCTCGACCGCCGCCTGTTGGAGAAGTACGGCAGGGCGACGCCGGAGGCCCTGGTGGAGTCGGCTCTGTGGGAGGCGTCGCTCTTCGAGGAGCACGGTTTCCGGGACATCAAGATCTCGGTGAAGCACAACGACCCGGTCGTGATGGTCAACGCCTACCGTCAACTGGCCGCGCAGTGCGACTACCCGTTGCACCTGGGGGTGACCGAGGCCGGTCCGGCCTTCCAGGGCACCATCAAGTCCGCCGTCGCCTTCGGCGCCCTGCTCTCCGAGGGTATCGGCGACACCATCCGGGTGTCGTTGTCGGCGCCGCCGGTGGAGGAGATCAAGGTCGGCATCCAGATCCTGGAGTCCCTGGGTCTGCGTCAGCGCCGGCTGGAGATCGTCTCCTGCCCGTCCTGCGGCCGCGCGCAGGTGGACGTGTACAAGCTCGCCGACGAGGTCACCGCGGGTCTGGAGGGCATGGAGGTCCCGCTGCGCGTGGCCGTCATGGGCTGTGTCGTCAACGGTCCCGGCGAGGCGCGTGAGGCCGACCTGGGTGTCGCTTCCGGCAATGGCAAGGGCCAGATCTTCGTCAAGGGCGAGGTCATCAAGACCGTTCCCGAGTCGAAGATCGTGGAGACGCTCATCGAGGAGGCCATGAAGCTCGCCGAGAAGACCGGGACCGACGGCGGCCCCTCCGGGCCGCCCGCCGTCACCGTCGTCTGAACGGCGGCGGCAACAGGAACGAGCCCGGGCTGCCGGGCCGACCAAGGAGGAGGGGGCCGGCGTGTCGTTGCTGGAGAACATCCGCGGTCCACGCGACCTGAAGGCACTCGACGGAGAAGAACTCACCGACCTCGCCGAGGAGATCCGCCACTTCCTGATCCACGCCGTGGCCAGGACCGGCGGCCACCTGGGACCGAACCTCGGCGTGGTGGAGCTGACCATCGCCCTGCACCGGGCCTTCGACTCGCCCGCGGACCGCATCCTGTGGGACACCGGCCACCAGTCCTACGTCCACAAACTGCTCACCGGCCGCCAGGACTTCTCCAAGCTGCGCGGCAAGGGCGGCCTGTCCGGCTACCCCTCCCGCGAGGAGTCCGAGCACGACGTCATCGAGAACAGCCACGCCTCCACCGTGCTGGGCTGGGCCGACGGCCTGGCCAAGGCCAACCAGGTCCTCGGCCGATGGAACCGCCACGTCGTCGCCGTCATCGGCGACGGCGCGCTGACCGGTGGCATGGCCTGGGAGGCGCTCAACAACATCGCCGTCGCCAAGGACCGCCCGCTCGTCATCGTCGTCAACGACAACGAGCGCTCCTACGCGCCCACCATCGGCGGCCTCGCCGACCATCTGGCCACCCTGCGCACCACCGACGGCTACGAGCGCTTCCTCGCCCGCGGCAAGGAGGCCCTGCTGCGTGTGCCGGGCGTGGGCAGGCCCGTCTACGAGTCGTTGCACGGTGCGAAGAAGGGCTTCAAGGACGCCTTCGCCCCCCAGGGCATGTTCGAGGACCTGGGCCTGAAATACCTCGGCCCCATAGACGGCCACGACATCGCGGCCGTCGAGTCGGCGCTGCGCCGGGCCAAGCGCTTCCACGGACCCGTCCTCGTGCACTGCCGCACGCAGAAGGGCCGCGGCTACCGGCCCGCCCTGGAGCACGAGGCGGACCGCTTCCACACCGTCGGCGTGATGGACCCGCTCACCTGCGAGCCGCTCTCCCGCCCCGCCGGGGTGTCCTGGACGTCGGTCTTCGGCGAGGAGATGGTGCGGATCGGGGCCGAGCGGCCCGACGTCGTGGCCCTGACGGCGGCCATGCTGGACCCGGTCGGCCTGACCCGGTTCGCCGAGGCCTATCCGGACCGGGTCTGGGACGTCGGCATCGCCGAGCAGCACGCCGCCACCTGCGCGGCGGGCCTGGCCACCGGTGGCCTGCACCCGGTCGTCGCCGTCTACGCCACCTTCCTCAACCGCGCCTTCGACCAAGTACTGATGGACGTGGCCCTGCACAAGTGCGGGGTGACGTTCGTCCTGGACCGCGCCGGTGTCACCGGCACCGACGGACCCAGCCACAACGGCATGTGGGACATGTCGATCCTGCAGGTCGTCCCCGGCCTGCGGATCGCCGCCCCGCGCGACGCCGACCAGCTGCGCGCCCAGCTCCGCGAGGCCGTCGAGGTCGACGACGCCCCCACCGTCGTGCGCTTCCCCAAGGAGAACGCGGGCGAGCCCGTCCCCGCCGTCGGCCGTGTCGGCGGCATGGACGTCCTGGCCGGCTCCGCCCGGACCCCGACCGACGTGCTCCTCGTCGCCGTCGGGGCCATGGCGCCGGTGGTGCTGGATGCGGCCGAGCTGCTGCGGGCCCGCGGCACCGGCTGCACCGTCGTCGACCCCCGCTGGGTCAAGCCCGTCGACCCGGCCCTGCCGCCCCTGGCCGCACAGCACCGGCTGGTCGCCGTGGTGGAGGACAACAGCCGCACCGGCGGCGTCGGCTGGGCCGTCGCCCAGGCCCTGCGCGACGAGGGCGTCCACGTGCCCGTACGGACCTTCGGCATCCCCGAGCAGTTCCTGGCGCACGCCAAGCGGTCCGAGGTGCTCGCCGACGTCGGGCTCACGCCGGCCGAGATCGCCGGGCACATCAGCGCCGCCCTGGCCCGGGCGCAGGACGCCCCGGAGACCGTGACGAGGACCGGCGGCACGAAGGCCGGCCGGGGGAAGGCCGTGCGGGCCGCGGTCGTGAAGGAGACGAGCGAGGCATGACCTCCGAGGGCACCAAGGGATTCGACCTGGCCGGGCTGCTGGCCGAGCGCGGCGGCGAACGCTACGACCTGCACGCCCGCCACCTCAACCACCAGCTGCCGCGCATGCTGCGCACCATCGGCTTCGACAAGGTCTACGAACGGGCCGAGGGCGCGTACTTCTGGGACGCCGACGGGCAGGACCACCTCGACATGCTCGCCGGCTTCGGGGTCATGGGCCTGGGCCGGCACCACCCGGTCGTGCGCAAGGCGCTGCACGACGTCCTCGACGCCTCCCTCGCCGACCTCACCCGCTTCGACTGCCCGCCGCTGCCCGGCCTGCTCGCCGAGCGGCTGCTGTCGTACGCCCCCCACCTGGACCGCGTCTTCTTCGGCAACAGCGGCACCGAGGCGGTGGAGACCGCCTTGAAGTTCGCCCGGTACGCCACCGGCCGGCCGCGCATCCTGTACTGCCGGCACGCCTTCCACGGCCTGACGATCGGCTCGCTGTCCGTCAACGGCGAGGACGGCTTCCGTGACGGTTTCGCGCCCCTGCTGCCCGACACCGCGGTCCCGCTCGGCGACCTGGCCGCGCTGGAACGGGAGCTGGCGCGCGGTGACGTCGCGGCGTTCGTGATCGAGCCGGTCCAGGGCAAGGGCGTGCACGTTCCCCCGCCCGGCTACCTGCGGGCGGCGCAGGAGCTGCTGCACCGGCACAAGGCCCTGCTCATCGCGGACGAGGTGCAGACCGGCATCGGCCGCACCGGCGAGTTCTTCGCCTACCAGCACGAGAGCGGCGTCGAACCGGACCTGGTGTGCGTGGCCAAGGCCCTCTCGGGCGGCTACGTCCCCGTCGGCGCCACGCTCGGCAAGGACTGGATCTTCAAGAAGGTCTACTCCTCCATGGACCGGGTGCTCGTCCACTCGGCCAGCTTCGGCTCCAACGCCCAGGCCATGGCGGCCGGCCTGGCGGTCCTCGCCGTCATGGAGGACGAGCAGATCGTCGCCAACGCCCGCACCACGGGCGAGCTGCTGCGCTCCCGCCTCGCGGCCCTGACCGACAGGTACGAGATGCTGCACGACGTGCGCGGGCGCGGACTGATGATCGGCATCGAGTTCGGCCGGCCGAAGTCGCTGGGCCTGCGCAGCCGTTGGACGATGCTGCAGGCGGCCCGCAAGGGCCTGTTCGCCCAGATGGTCGTGATCCCGCTGCTGCGCAAGCACCGCATCCTCACGCAGGTCTCGGGCGACCACCTGGAGGTGATCAAGCTCATCCCGCCCCTGATCATCGGCGAGCGCGAGGTCGACCGCTTCGTCGACGCCTTCACGGCGGTCATGGAAGAGGCCCACGAGGGCGGCGGTCTGATGTGGGACTTCGGCAAGACCTTGATGAAGCAGGCGATGGGGAAGTAGGTCCGGTTTTCTAGTCGGACAGCAGTCGCTCCCGCAGCCGCTCCCGTGTGCCGGGGGTCAAGGCCAACCCCTCGCAGAGGTACCGCTCCACGGACCCCCACGTCTGCGCGACAGCGGCGAACGCCGCCCGCAGGTACGAGGCCCTCGCCTCGAACAGCGGGGACAGCAGCTCCATCACCTCCGGCGGAGTCGCCCCGTCCGCCCGCCGCACCACGTACCGCCGGTGCGGCGCGTTGGACTCCAGGTAGTCGGCCTCGATCACCTCCGGCTCCACCCCGAGGGCGAGCAGCGTGACGGCGATCGACAGCCCCGCCCGGTCCTTGCCCGCGGCGCAGTGCATCAGGGCGGGGACGCTGTCGTCGGCGAGGGCGTGCAGCACGCGGCTGTGCTCGGCGGTGCGGGTGACGATCATCGTGCGGTAGGCGTCGGCCATCCGGTCCGCCGCCCGGCCCTCGCCGAGCAGCGCGCGCAAGGTGGCCAGGTCGCCCTCGTGCACCATCCGCCAGAACTCGCTGCCGTCGGCCGGGTCCGACAGCGGAATGTTGATGTTCCGTACGCCGGTGAGCGTGACGTCGGGGCCTTCGAGGGCGATGTCGGCCGCGTTGCGGAAGTCGAAGACCGTGTGCAGCCCGAGCGATTCGAGGAAGGCCGTATCCGCCTCGGTGGCGTGCGCGAGGTGGCCGCTGCGGAAGAGGACGCCGTGCCGCACCTGCCGTCCGCCGGCGGCCGGCAGGCCGCCCAGGTCGCGGAAGTTGCGGACTTTCGCGAGTTCGGGTTCGGTCGACGGGGCGGGCGGTGTCCAGGTCACGTGCTGCTCCCTTGCGAAAGATGCGGCGCCGATGCGACACCGCATCGTATTCCGCACGGCGCGAGATTGCCGGGGTGGGATACATCACGGCACGTCAACCCCTGGTTACGGTGGCGTAGGTCACTTGCGAAGGTGAAAGATGTACTGACGTGGCAGACGATTCGCATTCATTCAGCAAGAGCGCAATCGGGTCGTACGCGGCCGTCGGGGACAGCTTCACCGAGGGCGTCGGCGACCCGGGACCCGACGACACGTTCATCGGCTGGGCCGACCGGCTGGCCATCCTGCTGTCCGACCAGCAGCCGGAGCACACCTTCCGGTACGCGAACCTGGCCGTGCGCGGCCGCCTCCTGGACCAGATCGTCGAGGAGCAGGTGCCCCGGGCCAAGGAGCTCGGCCCGGACCTCGTCACCTTCTGCGCCGGCGGCAACGACATCCTGCGTCCCGGCAGCGACCCGGACGACGTGGCCCAGCGCTACGAGGCGGCCGTGGCCGAGCTGCGCGCGACGGTGGGCACCGTGCTGCTGTGCACCGGCTTCGACACCCGCGGCGTGCCGGTCCTGCGGCACCTGAGGGGCAAGATCGCGACGTACACCGCCCATGTGCGGGCCATCGCCGACCGGCACGACTGCCCGGTGCTCGACCTGTGGTCGCTGCGCTCGGTGCAGGACCGCCGGGCCTGGAGCGAGGACCGGCTGCACCTGTCGGCGGACGGGCACACGCGCGTGGCGCTGCGCGCCGCGCAGGTACTGGGCCTTCAGGTGCCGGCCGACCCGGACCAGCCGTGGCCGGAGGAGGGGCAGCGCTCGGCCGCCGAGGTGCGGCGCGACAACATCCACTGGGCCCGGGAGCACCTGGTGCCGTGGATCGGGCGCCGGCTGCGCGGCGAGTCCTCGGGGGACAACGTCGAGCCCAAGCGCCCGGACCTGCTGCCGCTGTAACGCACGGCCGCAACCTGCCCCCTGCGGGCCCGCGGCGCGGGCCCGTTCAGGGGAGCCGCCCGTGCGGCACGTCCGCCCAGACGACACGGCCGCGGCCGCTGTCGTCGGGCCGGACCCCCCACGCCGCCGACAGGGCGCCGACCAGGAGCAGTCCGCGTCCGCTCTCCTCGTCCGCCCCGCTGCAGCGCGCCCGTGGTTCCGTCGGGGCGTGTCCTTGGTCGGCGACCTCGATGCGCAGCGCCGCCCCGCTCACCCGCAGTCGGCAGCCGACCTTGTCGCTGTCGGTGTGCCGCACGGCGTTGGTGAACAGTTCCGAGACCACCAACTGCGCGTCGTCGCAGGCGACGTCGTCGATTCCCCACTCCCGCAGCCGCGCGAGAACTCGTTTTCGCGCCTCCGCCACCGAGGCGTTGAGGGCCGGGAAGTGGAAGGCGTCCTGCAGATGGCCGATGAGATAGCTGCCGCAGAGCCCGGGCGAGGGTGCGTCATGGGAGGGGACCACGCCGCAACTATGTGCGATGTGTGCGAGCTGTGGCAAGGTTCAATCTGTAAATTGCAGAATCGCAAGGACAGTCTGTCGGGTCGACAGGCTGCGTGGCACACTGCTGGCATATGACGGCAGTTGGAGGGGATGGACAGTGGCGGACGCGCGTCCGGCGGGGGCCGCGACGGTCCTGAGGGTCGTGCTCGGCAAGCGGCTGCAGGACCTCAGGGAAAAAGCCGGCCTCTCCTACGAGGAGGCCGGCCGCGCCCTGGACGTCACCCACGCCACCGTCCGGCGGATGGAGAAGGCCGAGGTCGGGCTGAAGATCCCGTACGTGGAGAAGCTGCTCCGCGTCTACGGGGTGAGCGACCCGCAGGAGGTGGAGGGCTTCCTCGCACTGACCCGCGAGGCCAACCGCCCCGGCTGGTGGCACCGCTTCCGGGACGTGCTGCCCGAGTGGTTCAGCGCGTTCGTGAGCCTGGAGCAGGAGGCCAACCTCATCCGCGCCTACGAACCGCACTACGTCCCGGGCCTGTTGCAGACCGAGGACTACGCCCGGGCCGTGCTGCGCGCCGGCATGCCGCACGCCCCCCAGGCGGACGTGGAGCGTGCCGTCGCCGTGCGCCGGGAGCGCCAGGGCCTGCTCACCCGGGAGCGGCCGCCCCTGTTGTGGGTGGTGATGGACGAGACCGTGCTGCGCCGGCCCATCGGCGGGCCGGACGTCCTGCGGGCCCAGATCGACCGGCTGATCGAGGCCAGTGAGATGCCGCACGTCCGCCTGCAGTTCATGCCGTTCGCCGCCGGCCCGCACCCGGCGATGTACGGTCCCTTCCACATCTTCCGGTTCCCCCTTCAGGAGCTTCCGGACATCGCGTACGCGGAGAACCTCGTCGGTGCCTCGTACTTCGATCAGCGCGAGGACGTCTCGTCCTTCCTGGAGGCACTGGACCGGATGTGCGCGCAGGCCGCGCCGGCACACACCACCAAGGCAATCCTGGGTGGCATTCGTAAGGAGATCTGAAACCATGGATCCGGAGCACGTCTACAACGGCATGCCCGCCTCCGCCCTCGGCACCGAGGGGTGGAGCAAGCCGTGGAGCGGCGGCAACGGCGGCAGCTGCGTCGAGGCCATGAGACTGGTGGACGGGCGCGTGGCGCTGCGCCAGTCCACGGACCCCGAGGGTCCCGCTTTGATCTACACGCGTCACGAGATGGAGACCTTCATCCGGGGCGCCAAGGCCGGCGAGGCCGACTTCCTGCTCGCGGGGCACTGACCGCGCCACCGCACGCGAGGGAACGGGGGAGAGAACATGCGAAGCGAAGGGGACAGGGCATGAGCGAGCAGGGCGTGGGGGAGCAGGGCCCGGACGAGCGGGGCGCGGGGGAGTGGGGCTTCGACGGGCGCTTCGGCGGCCCGGGCCTGGAGGCGGGGGGCTTCACGGCCGAGGAGATCGACACCAGCAGACCGCACCCGGCCCGCATGTACGACTACTACCTCGACGGCTGGGACAACTACGAGGTCGACCGCCTCGCCGCCGAGCAGGTCATCGCCGCCCACCCGCAGGTGCGCCTGTCCGCCCGCGCCAACCGGGCCTTCCTGCGCCGGGCGGTGCGCGAGGCCGTGCGCGGCGGCATCCGGCAGATCCTCGACATCGGCACCGGCATCCCCACCTCGCCCAACACCCACGAGGTCGCGCGCGAGGAGGCGGACGGCGTGCGGGTGGCGTACGTCGACAACGACCCCATCGTGGCCACCCACGCCGGGGCCAAGCTCACCAACGAGGGCGGCGTCGGCTTCGCGCTCGCGGACGTGCGACAGCCTGAAACGATTCTGCAGAACGCGGTGGTCCGCGACCTCATCGACTTCCGCGAGCCCGTCGCCCTGCTGCTCGTCGCCGTCATGCACTTCGTGAAGGACGAGGAGGACCCCGCCGGCATCATCGCCACCCTCGGCGACGCCCTGCCCGCCGGCAGCCTGCTCGTCCTCTCCCACGCCACGGAGGAGCCCTACGCCGGCTACGCCCAAGGGCGCACCGACGTCGTGGCCCGCGACGGCGTGCTCGACGCCTACAAGAACGCCACCGCCGCCCTGAACCTGCGCGGGCGGGCCGCGATCGAGCCGCTCTTCGGCGA
Organism: Streptomyces sp. NPDC049585; assembly: GCF_040675615.1. Lineage (NCBI taxonomy): Bacteria > Bacillati > Actinomycetota > Actinomycetes > Kitasatosporales > Streptomycetaceae > Streptomyces > Streptomyces sp. NPDC049585. Next base: position 351,345 of record NZ_JBFAPE010000003.1, read on the forward strand.
CTTCGCGCTCCTGGAGCCGGGCCTGGTCCGGGTGCCGCTGTGGCGCCCGGACGGCCCGGTGCCCGGCCCCGAGGAGCTGAGCAACACCGTCTTCTACGGCGGGGTGGGCCGCAAGGGCTGACTCAGGCGCCGGGGCGGGCCGGGATCTCGCAGCTGTCCTTGAAGCCCTGACTGGTCAGCCCCAGCGCCGAGTTGATCCGGGAGCGCAGGTTCTCCACCGCCACCATCGCGGTGAGCTCGACGAACGCGGCCTCACCGAGCTGCCGCCGCAGCCGCTCCGCCAGCTCGTCCTCCACGGCCGGCGGGGTGGCGCTCATCGCCTCGGCGTACTCCATGACGTCGCGCTCCAGCGGCGTGTAGGCGTCGCTGGAGCGCCACTGCGGCACGTCGCGCAGCTTCTCGGGCGCCATGCCCTGGCCGTGGCTGATCCAGTAGCCGAAGTCCATGCACCAGGAGCAGCCGATCGCTGCCGCCGACGCCATCACGGCGAGCTCCTTCAGCCCGCTGTCCAGCTTGTTCCACCGGGCCAGCGACATCTCGAAGCGCGCGTCGGTCATCAGCACCTTGCGGTTGTGCCCCATGGCCAGCAGGGGATCGATGACCTTGCCGTACGTCCGCTTGCTGTACAGGGCGACGAGGCGGTTGATCAACGTACGGGGCGGGGTGAGGGAAACGCGGGCCATGGCCGGTGCCTTCCGAGGAGAACGGTTGCTGTCACCCGTACGACGAATCGGACCCCCCCGGATGTGACATCACCGGGTGAAAAATCTTTTGTCGGTGCCCCGGCCTAGGCTGACCGCATGGACGGTGAGCTCTTTCCCCGGCCCGTGACCGAGGTCGCCCCGGGCGCGGTGCACGTCCCGGGCTGGCTGGACGAGGCCGCCCAGCACCGCCTCCTGGCGGCCTGCCGCGCCTGGGCCCGGCCCCCGGCGGGCCTGCGCACGGTGCGCATGCCCAGCGGCGGCGAGATGTCCGTGCGCACGGTCGGCCTGGGCTGGCACTGGTTCCCCTACGGCTACGCCCGCACCGTCGTCGACGGCGACGGCGCGCCGGTCAAGCCGTTCCCCACCTGGCTGGACGACCTGGCGCGGGCCGCGGTGGCCTGCGCGTACGGCCGCCCGGCCGGGCCCGAGGCGTACGACATCGCGTTGGTGAACTTCTACGACGCCGACGCGAAGATGGGCCTGCACCGCGACGCCGACGAGAAGTCCGGCGCGCCCGTCGTCTCGCTCAGCCTGGGCGACACCTGCGTCTTCCGCTTCGGCAACACCGAGGGCCGCACCCGGCCCTGGACGGACGTCGAGCTGCACAGCGGCGACCTGTTCGTCTTCGGCGGGCCCTCCCGGCTCGCGTACCACGGCGTGCCGCGCGTCCTGCCCGGCACGGCACCGGCCCCGCTGGGCCTGACCGGACGGCTGAACATCACCCTGAGGGTCAGCGGACTGACTCAGTAGGCGAGTTCCGCGAGGACGGGCGCGTGGTCGCTCGGCTGCTTGCCGGCCTTGGGCTGCTCCCCGGTGCTCTCCAGCGGCTCGCCGGCGCCCGTGAACACCTTCTTCACCCGGGCCAGCACCGAGTGGCTGACGAGAATGTGGTCGATGAGCTCCTTCTCGCCCTCGAAGACGCGGGAGAAGGCGTTCTCCTTGATCAGCGGCGCCAGGTTCCACAGCCGCATCGCGTCCCCCGGGTCCGGCCGGGCCGCGCCCCGCGGATGGTCCAGCTGGGAGCCGGGCGGGCCGTAGAGGATCTGGGTGGTGGCGGCCTTGGGCCCGTCGTTGAAGTCGCCCAGCACGGCCACGTCGCGCGTGTCGCCCTGGCCCCCGAGGAGCTTGTCCGCCAGCGCCCGTACGGCCGCCGCTTCCGCACCCCGCCGGAAGATCGCGTATGCGCCGACGCGGGCGCGCTCGCCCTCGTCGTCCGTGTCGAAGCGGTCCCGGCCCGGGTGCTGCGCATCGGGGAACTTCAGCAGCTTGGACTTCAAGTGGCACACCGCCGCGGTGAGCCGGTGGCCCGCTGCCGGTTCGATCTCCACGGCGAGCACGCCGCGGCCCATGGCGTGGATCGTGCCGCCGCCGTCCCCGCTCTGGACGGGCAGCAGCCGCTTGGGGAAGGCGGTGGCGTCGGCCAGGCGCTTCATCGGCCTGCGACTGAGGAAGCCGACCCGGATGGGGTGGTGGGGAGCCCTGTCGGGGTGCTCGGAGAGCAGCACGTGCCAGTGCCCGTCCAGACGCTCGACCAGGTCGTCGAGCGCCTTCGGGTCGAGCACCTCCTGCACGCCGAGCAGGACGGGGTCGAGGCGGTTGACGGTGGAGGCGAGCCCGTCGAGCTTCGCCTCGTACGCCGCCTCGTCCTTGGGGGTGCCCGGGCCGGCGCCGGGCCGGGAGAGGTTCTGCAGGTTCCATGTGCCGATGACCACCATGGCTTCAGTCTTTTCATCGGACTTTCGCCGGGGAGGTGCGGGCGGCCGGGACGCGCCCGGGCGATCACCCGCCCGGCCGAAGGCGGCGATGTGCTCGGCGGATAATGGGCCGGTCCGACCGATGTGCTCCCTGGAGGTGCCGTGACCGGCTCCCGTCCGTACCGCTCGCCCCTCGATTCGCTGCGCCCGGCCGCCTTCGGCGCCGATCCGGCGGGGGAGCGGATGGCGCGCATCCGGCGCTCGCCGCACTTCGCGGACGGCTCCTTCGTCAACCCCGAGGGCACCCGGCGTACGCCCTCCGGCTCGATGCTGGCGTTCCTGCCCACCTACTTCCGCGCCGAGGAACGCCGCCGCCGCGCCCCCGCCCACGCCGTGCCGGTGCACCCCACGACCGTCGCCGACCTGGCCGTCCCCGCCGCCTCCGGGCTGCGGCTGACGTGGATGGGGCACTCGAGCGTCCTGGCCGAGATCGACGGGCACCGGGTGCTGTTCGACCCGGTGTGGTCCGAGCGCTGCTCGCCCTTCGCCTTCGCCGGCCCCCGCCGCCTGCACCCCGTACCGGTGCCGCTCGCCGAGACCGGGCCGCTGGACGCCGTCGTCATCTCCCACGACCACTACGACCACCTGGACATGCCCACCGTCCGGGCCCTCGTCCGCAGCGGCGCGGTCTTCGTCGTCCCCCTGGGCGTCGGCGCCCACCTGGAGCACTGGGGCGTACCGGCCGGGCGCATCACCGAGCTCGACTGGCACGAGCGGACGCGCGTCGGCGGCCTGACCCTCACCGCCACCCCGGCCCGGCACTTCTGCGGGCGCGCCCTGCGCAACGCCCAGCACACGCTGTGGGCCTCGTGGGTCGTCGCCGGTGACACGCACCGCATCTTCCACAGCGGCGACACCGGCTACTTCCCCGGCTTCGCCGACATCGGCGCGCAGCACGGTCCCTTCGACGCCACGATGGTGCAGATCGGCGCGTACTCCGAGTTCTGGCCCGACATCCACATGACGCCCCGGGAGGGCGTGCGGGCGCACACCGACCTGCAGGGCGGCGACGCCTCCGCGGGCGTCATGCTGCCGATCCACTGGGGGACCTTCAACCTCGCCCCGCACCCGTGGGAGGAGCCGGCCGAGGACAGTGTCACCGCCGCCCGTGACGCCGGCGCCCGCCTGGTCGTGCCGCGGCCAGGGCAGCCGTTCGAGCCGGCCGTGGGCCTGCCGTTCGACCCGTGGTGGCGTGCGGTGGCGGCGCGGCCCGCGGGGGCCGGCCCGGTGGTGGAGGAGGGCGGCGCGGAGGCCGCTTCGCCCGCCGACGTTGCGCTGCAGGCCTGAGGGCCGTTCCGGAGAACCACCGCCAACATTGGCGGAATCTCGTACATCTGTGACGCGTATGTCTTGTCAGGCATGCGGACGGGGCGCTTCAATGCCCGGGCCGAGGTTAGGAAACCTTCCTAACATCGTGTCGGCAGGGTCCAGAACCACCCACCGGGAACGGAGTTGCGCATGCCCGCACGCGCCACGAAGAAGACGACGACCAGGACCACTCGCCTCGCCCTGTGGGGCGTGGCCGCCGCCCTGCCCGCCTCACTGCTCCTGGCCGACCCCGGCCTGGCCGCGTCGTCCCCGGCCACCGCGCCGGCGGCCGCCGCCCGGACGCAGGGGGCCGGCCTCGACGACCCGCACAAGAAGGACATCGCCATGCGGCTGGTCTCCAGTGCGGAGAACTCCTCGCTCGACTGGCGCGCCCAGTTCACCTACATCGAGGACATCAAGGACGGCCGCGGCTACACCGCAGGCATCATCGGCTTCTGCTCCGGCACCGGCGACATGCTCGAACTCGTCGAGCGCTACACCCGGCAGAAGCCCGGCAATCCCCTGGCCAAGTACCTCCCCGCCCTGCGCAAGGTCAACGGCACCGACTCCCACGCCGGGCTCGGCAAGCCCTTCGAGGACGCCTGGCACAAGGCCGCCGAGGACAAAGCATTCCAGGACGCCCAGGAAGCCGAGCGCGACCGCATCTACTTCGACCCCGCCGTCAAGCAGGCCAAGCAGGACGGCCTGCGCGCCCTGGGCCAGTTCGCCTACTACGACGCCATCGTCATGCACGGCCCCGGCACCGGCCGCGACAGCTTCGGCGACATCCGCAAGAAGGCCCTGGCCAAGGCCAAGCCCCCGGCCCAGGGCGGCGACGAGCGCACGTACCTGAGCGCCTTCCTGGACGCCCGCAAGGTCGCCATGAAGCATGAGGAGGCGCACAGCGACACCAGCCGCGTCGACACCGCGCAGCGGGTCTTCCTCGACAACGGCAACCTCGACCTGGAGCCGCCGCTGAAGTGGAAGGTCTACGGCGACTCCTACGAGATCAAGCAGTAACGATCCTTCAGGCTCCTGCAGACCCCTGCAGACCCCTGCAGACCCCTGCAAAGCCCAGCAGACCCCCGGCAGACCCCAGTGGGCCGCTGCGGCCCGGGTGCCCCCGGCGGAGGCACCCGGGCCCTCGCGGCCCTTGCGGCGTCAGTGCGCCGGGTGCTCCATGTCGCAGCACGAGTCCCGGCGCAGCTGCCGGCCGATCGCCAGCCAGTCCGGGCGGCCTTCGCCGACGCGCAGCGCCGCGGCGGCCGGAGCGTGCTCGTACGCGGCGACCAGCGCGCGCTGCTCGAACTCCACGCCCCCGCGCAGCACCGACGTCGTGCGCACGAGGGTGTCGAAGTCGGCGAAGGGGTCGCCGTCGACCACGGCGGCGTCCGCCAACTTGCCCTCCTCCAGCGTTCCCAGGTCCTTCTCCACGCCGAACGCCCGCGCCGGCAGCACCGTCGCCGTCCGCAGCGCCTGCGCGGCCGACAGCCCGTAGCGGTGCAGCGCCCGCAGCCCCATGTGCAGCGACAGGCCCACCGGTACCAGCGGGGCGTCCGTGCCCAGAGCCACGATGCCGCCGCCCGCCAGCACCGTGCGGTAGACCTCCACCTCGCGCTCCAGGGTGGCCAGCTGCTGCTCGGTCGGCGGCTTGGCGGCGGTCTGCTCGACCAGCGCGATGTCCCACGGCGGCGTCAGCACCGTTATCCGCGGGTCCTTCGCCAGCGCCGGGTCGGCGCCCAGCAGCGGCATCGAGGTGAAGATCGTCGCGACCATGTGGAAGTCCGTGGCCGTGTAGATCTCCGCCAGGTCCTGGTAGGCCCGGCCCGTGGCCGTCGTCGCGTGCCCGAACTCCAGGCGCTGGGTGGCCTGCAGATGGGTGGTCAGGTCCTGCCCCAGCTGCACGCCGGGCGAGCACAGGTGGCTGCCGCTGCGCACCCCCAGGCGCTCGTGCGCGAAGCGCGCCGCCCCCTCCATGAGCCAGCCCGGCGCCCGGACGTAGGTCTTGACGAAGTCCCAGTCCAGGGCCGCCGCCCGGGTCAGCGAGCGGCGCAGGCCCTCACGCGTGCGGTGCGCCCGGCCCATGCTGTACGCGACGCGGGAGCCGTCCAGCAGCTCGCCGGCGGTCAGCAGCCGCGGCCCCGCCAGCTCCCCGGCCGCCACCGCCTCGCGCAGCCGCGCCTGCTCGTAGGCGAAGCCGCCGAACGAGACGGCCGTGGTGATCCCGTACGCCAGCTGTATGGCCGTCTGCCGGCCCCCGTAGACGTATTGCCACGGGTGCGTGTGGGCGTCCCACAGGCCCGGGATCACCGTCCGCTGCGAGGCGTCGACGGTGCGCCGGGCCGCCCGCCGGGGCCGGTGCGGCTCGACGGCCGCGATCCGGCCGTCCCGCACGACGAGGTCGACGTCCTCGCGCACCTGCGAGCCCGTGCCGTCCCACAGCCGGCCGGCGTGCACCACGGTGTCGACGGGTGCCGGGCGCCGGTAGTCCAGGGCGACGGGCACCGTGCGCACGGAGCCGTTCGCGGTGTCCAGCAGCCGCAGTCGCCCGGCGGACAGGTACAGGATCCGGCGGCTGTCGGCCGCCCACGACGGGTGGTCGGCGGCCTCGTCCGTCAGCCGCCGCGCCTCGCCGTCGGGGGTGCCGTCGGGCCGTACGGGCAGCAGCCACAGCGCGGACTCGCTGATCACCGCCATGGTGCGGCCGTCCGGCGACCAGACCGGGCCGGAGTCGTAGCGGTCGGAGATCGAGGCGTGCGGGGCGAGCGCATGCAGCCGGGCCTGGCCGGTCGTGGTGTCGACGACGCGGATGAGGTTGTAGCCCTCGCGGAAACGCTGGTTCAGACGGTTGCGGTCGCAGAACGCGACGTACCGCCCGTCCGGCGACCAGCTCGGTCTGCCGGGCAGCCCGCCCGCGCCCAGCGGGGCGGCCAGCACCTTCTCCGTGCCGGCCGCGAGCTCACGGACCACGATGTTCCCCGACATGTCGACGCAGGCCAGCCGGCTGCCGTCCGGCGACAGCGCCGGCAGCGAGCGCCCGCCGCCGGCCAGAACCGTCTCGGCGCCGGTGGTCAGGTCGCGGCGGCGCACCGCCAGCAGCCCGTCACGGTCGTCGGCGTAGATCAGCGCCCGGCCGTCGCGGGAGAAGGACGGCGCGAACAGGTAGCGCGTGGGATCGGCCTTCACCAGCCGCCGCGGCGCCCGGCCGCCGGAGGCGTCGGCCAGCCACAGCGAGTTCAGCGCGGCGAACACCACCCGGCGGCCGTCCGGCGACAGCGCCGGCAGATGCAGCGACCGTACGGGCCGCACGCCGCCGCCCTCGGCGGCGAAGTCGTACCGCTTCACCTCGTACCGCGGCCGGGACAGCGGCAGCTTCGCACGGAACGGAATCGTGACCGCCGTCACCCCGTGACCGCTCGCCGGCGGGGTCGGCGCCGGAGCGGCCGAGGGGTGCGGCAGGTCGTCCGCCGGAGCCCTGCCGGCCCCCGCGGGCACCTGGACGATCGTGAAGTGCCCGCCGACGGTCAGCAGCAGCTCGTCCCGCGAGACCCACCGCGGGGGCACCGGCTCCACGTCCCCCTCGACCGGCACCGCCGCCCCGTCCACGACCAGCGTGCAGGAGGCGGCCGGCGCGGCCGTCGTCCGCAGGTACGCCAGCCGGCCGTCGGGGGAGACCGCCGGGGTCATCACCTGCGCGGCCGCCGCCTCGGTGTGCTCGACCCGCACCGGCCCGCGCCCGTCCGCCGGCACCGACGCGACCGTACGGGACTGCAGCGCAGTGCCCTCCACCCGGCCGCGCACGAACAGCAGCCGCCGGCCGTCCGGCGACCACACCGGGTCGAAGTCCTCCCAGGCCCCCTCCTGCCCCGGGCCCTCCTGCCCGGGCAACCCGGTGACCTTGGTCAGCGCACCGGTACGGACGTCCACCACCCACACGCGGTACGGGCTGCCCGCCACCGGGTCGCCGTCCCGCTCGGAGGCGAACGCGATCCGCGTGCCGTCCGGCGACCACGCCGGCCCCCGGTCGTCCCACGGCCCGTCCGTCAGCTGCCGCAGCCCCGAGCCGTCGGGCCGCAGCACCCAGATGTGGAAGCCGCCACCCCGGTACGCGCAGACCGCGAGCTGCCGGCCGTCCGGCGCGTGCACCGGCCGGGTCGGCTCCAGGTCGGCGGGCGTGATCGCGACCGCCTCCCCGCCCTTCCGCGGCACCGACCACAGCACGTTCTGCACCTCGGCGACCAGATGCCGCCCGTCCGGCGCCATGGACGCCGCCCCATTGGTGGCCGCGGTGAACGACAGCACGTCCGACCGCCCGCCCCGCCCGGCGGCCAGGGCGTCCCCGGCCACCCCCGGCAGCGCGACGCCCGCCCCGGCCACGACGGCACCCCCCGCCGCGGCCTGCAGGAACCCGCGACGGGAGAGGGCGGCGGAGGCCGCCGCCGCGATGTGGGTGTCCGTGTCCAACTTTCCTCCTGGTCCAGGGGAGTTGCGTGAGGCGGAAGATCACATGCAAAAGGTGATCGTTGCATGCTTCATGTGCCTGAGGTCAACACCCCGGGGTCCGGAAAGGGGGAAGTGCACGGATTTGATCACCGAGAAAACGACACCGAGGATCACCCGAAGGAAGACGAGCCCACCGCCCCACTGACGACCCGGCCACCCTCCGTACCCCCACCGCCACCCTCCGCCGGCCGGCCGCCGGAAAGCGGTGCGCGACCACCCCGCGAAGTGCGGTATTGTTCTCGTGCGCGGTCGGCGCGGGGAAGATCCCGGGCCGGACAAGCACCGGGACGTGGCGCAGTTTGGTAGCGCACTTGACTGGGGGTCAAGGGGTCGTGGGTTCAAATCCCGCCGTCCCGACACGGTGAAAGAAGCCTTTGACTAGCGGGAAACCGCAGGTCAGAGGCTTTTTTCATAGGGGTCGGCGGACAAGTCGCAGGTGCCGCACGGGCGCGGTCCCTGGGACCGGTTCGGGGCCAGGGGCCTCTCGGCGGCCCTCGACGAGGTAGCGGCTGAGGGCGGCGCCGGCCAGGTGGATCGAGCGGCGGTCCGGGTGGAGGTACCGCTGGGTGGTGGTGATCGAACCGTGCCCGGCGATCATGCGGAGGACGCGCACGGGAATGCCGGCGTCCGCCATCCATGTCGGTCCGGTGTGCCGCAGGTCGTGACGGCGCAGGTGTTCGTAGCCGAGCTGGACGGCGACCTCGTCCCAGTGGGTGGCGTCGCGCAGGATGGCCGTGATGATCCGCCCGCCGCGCGGCCCGGTGAGGAGCCGGGCCATGGGGTCGTGGCCCACGGCGTCGAGTACGGGGTGAGACGGGCGTGCTGGGATGCGAGCGTCCGGCTTCACCTGCCCTTCTCGCAGGGCGACGCCGAAGGTGCCCTTGATCCGTGGAGATCACCGGTGGCCGATGGGGAGCGGCACGGTCCGCCGCGTGATGACGACGGCGGCGAGGAGTGGGCGGGCGGGTACGGCGGACCGCAGGAAGCGGGCGGCCGTTCCCGGGTCCGTCTCGTTGGACCGGACCGGTTCGCCATGGACTACGCTCCGGCCAAATGATCACCGATTCGCCGGTGTGTATCCCGGCTGCTTCGACGTTCGCCGGACGCCAGCGATCCCCTCTGCGCGCTCTGTTCGGGGTCCTGGGCGTGCCATGGCACGAAGATGCCGGGGAACTGGCCGCCGCGGCGGCGCGGCACTGGATGGTGCCGGAGCACGGCCGGACCCTCATCTCCTGTACGCCCAAAGGGCCCGGGCGCTGGGCCTGTTCGGCGAGATGGGGCTGTTGGAGGCGACCTGGCCCAAGGCGGGCACGGTCTTCGGTGAGACAGCCGTTGTCGCGGGTCTGTGGACGGCCAACGAGCGTCGGTTACGCCTGGTGCGCCGGCTGCGGGAGGAGCACGGGTGCCGGCTCGGGCCGGTGACGTTGTGGTGCGGCCAGCGGCTGCGGGAGGAGCGCGACGGGAGCCTGGAGGAGATCCTCGGCCGGCTGGCCGCCGCCGATCCGCGGCTGCTCCACCACCCCTGGGTACGTGCCGAACTCGCCCGCGACCCCGAGGACGGCAACCGGTGGGGAGCGCCCGTTCGCCACCGAGTACGAATTGGCCATCGTCGCCGCCCTGGTCGTATTCGGCCCTGCCCTGGCCGTCACCGCCCACTACCCGGCCACCGGCCCGGCCACCGTCGTGGGCATTCCTCGCCGCACCGTCCTGTGGCAGCAACTGCGCACCGTGGACGGGCTGGAGCTGACGGTGCTGAACGCCGCCGCCCGGCACCGGCCCCAGGGGTCGCCCCGGCACACCACCGCCAGCTGCGCCGAGGAACGGCTGGTGCACCTTCCCCCGGCCACTGGGGCACGCGTCCTGGTCGTCTCCGGAAATCCGCACACCGAGCGCACTCTGGGCGACATCGCCCGCGTGGCCCGGGCCGCCGGGCGTGACGATCTGAGCCTGCATCCGTCGGGGAACGCGGCGCCGGAGCGGCCCTGGCGTCTGGAGCTGTGTCTGGGAGAGGTCGCCCGTCTGCTGCACAACGACGCCGTTCACAGCGGGGTGGCGCCGGTGGTTTCGGCTGCGGCGCGGCGGGCGTAGTCGGCTTTGAGCTGGTCGAGTTCGTCCAGGCGGTAGCCGAAGAGGAGGGCACGGTCGTAGGCGGCGCCGAAGTTGTGCACGTTGTCCGGGTCGAGCTTCTGGTAGAGCCTGACCCGGGCGATGCGCTTGTCGAGCGTGTCCCAGCCCGAATGCACCACCCGTACCCGTCGATGTCCTCAAGGCGGCCGTGGTCGGTGTGGTTGAGCGGCCAGTGATGGTTGTGCAGGGGCTTGCGCCCGGCCTCAAGTCCAAGCCGGTACCGCCAGATCGCGCAGCGCATGCTGGTTGCCGCGCCCATGAGTGGCACCATGCGCGGGAACTGCGGGTCGTTCCACGACGACACCAGTGGGCACCGCACGCCGGCCACCCCGTCCGGGAGGGCTGCCAGGCGTGCCCGCAGGTCGCCCTCGGCGTCCAGTACTGGTCGTCGTCGGTCACGACGACCCAGTCGGGCCGGCAGAAGTCTGCCATCCGGTACAGCAGTTCCAGCCCGGCCGACTCCGGCGACGGGACTGCCGAGGTGCTGCGGAGGCACCCGGTAAGAACGGCACCGCGTCCATGGGCGCCGAGCGGATCAACCAGGCGAACTGGCGCAAGCGTCGCCTGCGCTTCCAGGTGCCCCAGGTACGCAGAGCGTCACCGTCTCCCTCTCCGACCCCGGCCGCAGCGGATTCGGCCCCGAGCACGGCGCGGACCCCGACGAGCACCGCGGCATGCACATCGCCCACGTCTGGCCGGAGGCGATTCCTGACACGATCTCCGCCGGCCGCGATAGTGGCTGATGCCTGGGTGAGGAAGCCGCCCACCCACGGACAGGCTTCAGGCCGCCGCAGCGGCCGTGTCGGGTGAGGAGGGTGGCGCCTCGTGCAGGGCTCGTGGTCGGCCGCTGCACGACGCCCTCGTCGCCGGTGCTCAGCCCGGCGGTACTGATCCTGGGGTGTTTTCCACGGTTGCGCGGATCCACCGGGCCCCGACGCAAGGGCCCTGGCCCGAGTCGGACCAGGGCGCCACGACTCAAGGCGTGCCCGACGGTGCCACCGCGGTGGCGACGAGTCGGCGGGCGTAGGAGGCGTCGAGCCCGTCGGGGCGGAAGAGGATGCGGTACATCAGGGGGGCGACGACGCGGTCGATGACCGTTTCGGTGTCGGGTGTGTGCTCGCCGCGTTCGCTCGCGCGGGTGAGGATGACGTCGATCTGCTCGGCGGCGTAGGCGGAGCACCGGCCGGCGTTGCTGCCGTCCGGATCGCCGAGCAGGGCGTCGCGGATGTAGGCGCGGCCTACGGGGGAGGCCATCTCGTCGAAGAACTGCTCGGCCCAGGCGGTCAGGTCGGACGTCAGGTCACCGATGTCCTTGGGCGCCGTGTCGGGGCGCAGGTGCTCGACCGCCACGTCCGACATCAGTTCCTGCAGGTCTCCCCAGCGGCGGTAGATCGTCGACGGTGTGACGCCCGCGCGCTGGGCGACCATCGGTACGGTCAGGGCGTCCCGACCCACCTCCGAGGTGAGTTCGCGGACGGCTGCGTGCACCGATGCCTGGACTCGGGCGCTGCGCCCGCCGGGGCGCGCCATCTGGCGACTCATGCCACCAGCTTAAAGCAAAGTCGTTGCATCTAGAGGGTTTGGATGAATGCGGCCCGAGCGGAGCCGGGGAGTGGGCCCGGGTGGATCGTTCCGCCCGGGCCCACGTTCTTCCTCAGGACACCGGTGCGAGCTCGCGGGCCGGGCGGGTCCGCTCGTAGGCGTGGCCGACCCGCAGCAGCACGCTTTCCCCCAGGGGGCGGCCGAGCAGTTGCATGCCTATCGGCAGGCCCGCCGCGTCGAGGCCGACCGGGACGGACAGGGACGGCACGCCGGTGATGTTGGCCGGGGCCGAGAGGCGTACGTAGGCGTCGGAGACGCTCTCGACCGTGCCGTCGGCCCAGGTGATCACTTCCTGGTCGGCGGCCGCCGCGGTGGCCGGGACCGTGGGGGCGGCGATGACGTCGACCTCGTCCAGCAGGCGGGCCCAGGCCTGCCGCATGAGGGTGCGGGAGCGTTGGGCGCGCACGTAGTCCCCGGCGGGCATGAGCTGACCGGCCTCGAGGAGGATGCGGACGTCCGCCTGGTACAGCTCGGGAACCGTGCGCAGGGTCTGCTCGTGGTAAGCGGTGGCCTCCGGCACCATCAGGCCCCACTGGGTGGCCTGTATGTAGCGCGTCATCGGAATCTCCACCTCGACGAGCTGCGCGCCCAGGGACTGCAGCTGGTCGATGGCGTGCCGCACGGCGGCTTCCACCTGCGTGTCGACGTGGTCGAAGTAGTAGTTGCGCGGCACGCCGACGCGCAGTCCGGTCAGATCCGCGCCCGCCGCCCCCGGCCGGTAGTCCACCCCGGGCGCGACCAGCGAGGCGGGATCGTGGGGGTCGTGACCGGTGAGGGCGGACAGGACCAGGGCCGCGTCCTGTACGGTCCGGGTGATCGTGCCGACGTGGTCCAGCGACCAGGACAGTGACGTGATGCCCGTGCGGGGGACGAGGCCGTAGGTCGGCTTGAGGCCGACGGTCCCGTTGAGCGCGGCGGGCACGCGGACGGATCCGCCGGTGTCGGTGCCGATGCTGAAGGTCGCGGTGCCCGCGGCGACGGCGACGGCGGACCCGCCGCTGGATCCGCCGGCGATCCGGTCGCGGTTCCAGGCGTTGTTGGTCTGCGGGGTGATCAGACCGTAGGCGAACTCATGGGTGTGGGTCTTGCCCAACAGGACCGCACCGGCTGTCGACAGGCGCGCGGCGACGGTGCTGTCGGTCTCCGCGCGGTGGCCCGCGCGAACCCTGGAGCCGGCCGACGTCGCCGCACCGGCGACGTCGATCAAGTCCTTCAGCGCCATGGGGATGCCGTGCAGCGGGCTGCGCAGCCGGCCGGCTGCGGCATCGTTCGCGGCCTCGCGGGCTTCCTGGCGGGCCTGCTCGGCGGTGACGGTGGCGTAGGCCTGAAGGTGCGGCTCCACCTTCTCGATGCGGCCGAGGACGGAGTCCACCAGCTCGACGGGGGACAGCTGCCGCGTCCGGATCGCGTCAGAGGCTGCGGTGAGAGACAGTTCGAACGGCTGCATGGTGCTTCTCCTCTCCCGCGCGGTAGGCGAACGCGGGTGGGGTGTCCTCGAAGTCGAGTTCCCGCAGGACGGCGACGACGGAATGGATGTGGTCGGCGGTGGCCGCGACCGTGTCGTGACGGTCGGTCGGCAGAGGGAGTCCGGCACGGGCGGCCCAGCGGGCCGCCTCCGGTGGAGTGAGTTCATCGGCGGACACGGATCGTTCTCCTGGTCAGCTGGAGCGGCGGATGCCCTCGGACGGCAAAAGCTAATCGTTTGCGTTAGGCGACTGTAGGGCCTACGGTGACTTAAAGCAAATGAATTGCGTTTAGCGTGAAGGGGGCGGGTCGCGTTCCTCCCGCCCCGTGTCCCGCGTCAGCGCATCCGCGCACGGCCCCGGCCGAGCCGCCCGCACCGCTACCGCGAACCGTCCACGACCGAAGGCGAGAAAAGCCCATGAAGACCCCGCCAACCACCACCGCTCCCTCCTGGGCCGTGGGCGACATCACCGTCCACCGCATCGACGAGGTCCCGCTTCCGCCCGCGACCGGACCCTGGCTGCTGCCCGGCGCGACTACGGACGTGGTCTTGGGACACGATTGGCTGCGCCCCGACTACGCCGACCACGACGGCACCCTGCGCCTCGACAGCCACAGTTTCGCGTTCGTCGTGGGTGGGCTGCGCGTCCTCGTCGACACGGGCATCGGCAACGGCAAGGAGCGGGCCAACCCCGCCTGGCACAACCTGCGGACGGACTTCCTCGAACGCCTTGCCGCCGCCGGTTTCTCCCCGGACTCCGTCGACCTGGTGATCCTCACCCACCTGCACGCCGACCACGTGGGCTGGAACACCCGGAAGACGAACGGCGAATGGGTCCCCACCTTCCCCGACGCCCGCTACCTCACCTCCCGGGTCGAGCGGGAGTTCTGGGCCACGTACGACATGGACGAGCCGCGTGAGCAGATGTTCCGCGACTCCGTGATCCCCGTCGAGGAGGCGGGGCTGCTCGACCTCGTCGACGTTCCGGAAGGGGGCGTCGAGATCGCCCCGGGCCTACGCCTGGTCTCCACGCCCGGCCACACCCCCGGCCATGTCTCCGTGGAGCTGACCAGCCGGGGCGAGAGGGCACTCATCACCGGCGACTGCATCCATCACCCGGTCCAGCTCGCCCGGCCCGCAGTCGGTGCCTGCGTCGACATCGACCCGGCGCGGTCGGAGGCCTCGCGCCGTGAGCTGCTCGACTCCCTGGCCGACACGGACACCCTCCTGCTCGGTACCCACTTCGCACCGCCCACCGCCGGCCGCGTGGTCACCCATGGGGACGCCTACCGGCTCTCGTCCGTCCCTGCCCCATCGCACTGAGACGGCGCCGCCCGGTTGTCCGACTGCGTTGGTGACCGGCATGGACCGGGCGGCACGGCGTTCCGGCCATCGAGCAGGGCGCCGGTCCACCAGCGCCCGGCCGTTCCCGGCGCATTCCGGTGCACCGGAAGCCGGTCTTCGCCCAGGTGGCCACGACGGTGGCAAGGTCCCGTGGGCCTGGACCCATGACATATGCGAACCGCGACCGGAAGGCGAGCTCCGGCCTGCGCCGGAGGCCAGAGGTCCAGTTGGCATCCGTTGTCACGGCGCAAGGACGCCGTTCCCGTCTCGGCCGGATTGTCCGGATGAGGTGTACGGGGCCACCGGAGCGCGGCGATTAGGCTCCGGCTTGCTCCGGACCGACCCCATCCTCATCGGCGCGGCATGTCCCGCGCCCGATGTGCCGTGCCTGCAGACGGGAGAAGCACTGATGGCAGGCGTATCGAGTACGAGTACCGGAACCGGACCCCAGCCCATCGGCCTGCCCGACGGTGTCATCGCCACCGTCGCGGGCACCGGTGCCGCCGGATATGTCTCCGACGGCGGCCCCGCGCCACTGACCAGGCTCAACCTCCCCCTGGGCCTCGCCGTCGACAAGCAGGGGAATCTCTACCTCGCCGACCGCCACAACCACCGGATCCGCAAGGTGACCCCGGACGGGACCATCACCACCGTCGCCGGCAACGGGCAGGCGGGGTACGTGTCCGACGGCGGGCCCGCCGTCGCGACCAGGATCAGCGATCCCGTGGACGTGGCCGTCGACGACGCGGGCAACGTCTTCATCGCCGACACCGGCAACCACCGGATCCGGAAGGTGACTCCCGCCGGCATCATCACCACTGTCGCCGGCAACGGCGAAGCGGGGTACGTCTCCGACGGCGGACCCGCCATCGCCACCCGGCTTCACCACCCCCACGGCATCGCGGTGGACCACGAGGGAAGCGTGTACTTCAGCGAGTGGTCCAACCACCGGGTCCGCAAGGTGTCTCCCGCCGGCATCATCACCACTGTCGCCGGCAACGGCGAAGCGGGGTACGTCTCCGACGGCGGCCCGGCCATCGCCACCCGGCTTCACTACCCCTCCGGAGTGGCGGTGGACGCCGAGGGAATTCTGTACATCGCCGACTGCCTCAACCACCGGGTCCGCAAGGTGTCCCGCAACGGCATCATCACCACCGTCGCGGGCAACGGCACCGCCGGCTACGTCTCCGACGGCGGCCCGGCGGTCGCCACCACCCTCTTCCACCCGCACGGTGTGGAGCTGGACGCCGCGGGCAATCTGTACATCGCCGACAGCGCCAACCACCGCGTGCGCAGGGTGTCCGCCAACGGCATCATCACCACTGTCGCGGGCACCGGGATCGCGGGCTACGTCGACGACGGCGGCCCGGCCGCCTCCACCCGGCTCTACAGCCCGTGCGGAGTGACGCTGGACTCCGCCGGAAACCTGTACATCGGCGATTACAGTAACCACCGGGTTCGCGGCGTGACGGCCGTCGCCGACATGACGCCGCCACTGCCGCCCGCAGCCGATCTGTACGCCGAGAGCGTCTCCCCCTACGCGGTCCAGCGCGGTCAGGACTTCGACCTCGGAGTCCGGGTCAAGAACCGGGGGCCCAACCCGGTCGACGGGCGGTTCGTCACCGTCGTCCTGGACCTCGCCGCCGGCCTGTCGGGCGGCCCGGGCAGCAGCGGCCGACGGCTCAGCCGCAGCTTCACCGGCCAGCAACTGCCGGCCAACCAGGGTTCCCTGGACGGTGTCTTCCGCGTCAGCGCCCCGGACACCACGCCTCCGGGCGTCTACCGGTCCACCCTGGAGATCCAGTACAGCGGCGACATCAACCTCAAGGACAACATCGAGCATCTTCCGGTGACGGTCGTCGTCCCCGCCCCGATCGGCGACGAGAGCGCTCTCACCGTCATCCAGGACACGATCCCCGCCGCCGCGCCCGGCCAGCGGACCGTCTTCACCATGAGGTTCACCTCCGCCACCGGCCAGCCGGTCAACCCGGGGGACATCGTCCAGCGTTTCACCGCGCCGGACGGCTTCGTCTTCAGTGGCCAGCCCGCGTGCGCGTACCCCGACACCATCCACGGCGTCGTCCCCGGCCACTTCACCCACCGTATCGAGGACTCCGGGCAGACCCTGATCATCGAGGGGAACCCGCACCTCAACACCACCACCAGCGACACCGGTTCGCTCGTCTACACCATTCCCGTGCAGGCCCGGACGGACGCCCTGCCCGGCCGCTACGACAACGGCTCGGCGAGCATCGGCCGCCTCGCCCCGGTCCAGATCTCCGGCACGATCACCGGCACCCAGTCGGACCTCACCGCCCGGGTGACACAGACGAGGTTGCAGCAAGCGCGCTTACGGCCCGGCGACCAGTACGTGTACCCGGCGGTCCTGCAGATCACGAACACCAGCCGGCGCGCCATCGACACCGAGCAGATCGAGTTGACCGCCCCGGACGGCATGCGGTTCACGGAGGACCGGCTCGTGCTGTGGCACGAGGACACCGGCCAGGAGGTCGTCAACGCGGCCCAGCGGTCGCCCGACGGCCGCACCCTCACCTGCCGCCAGGCGCGACTGGACGTCGCCCCCGGCAAGTGGGTCCTGCTCTACCCGGAGATGGAGGTCGACTCCTTCGCGACTCCCGGCACGGTCAGCGTGACCCTCCGCCTGGGCACCCCGCCCTTCGCCTCGGGCCAGGCCTCGATCGTCATCGACACGCCGTAGCGCAACCGCGGGGGTCACCCCACCGAGGGTGACCCCCGCGCCGCACCGCCACCCCACTCCCGGCAGGAAGCGGAGACAGCACGCATGAGCACTGCTGCGACACCCCCGGACTCCACGCCGACCGACCCCGAGGTCACCGGCATCCGGACCCTGGGCCACGCCAACCGGTTCGCCGTCTGGGACAGCGAGTTCCGCTACGACGGCCGCATCCGCGTCCCGATGGGCGTGAGGATCAAGGAGATCACGTACTCCTACACGGGCAACGGGCAGGTGGACATCACCGCGACCGAGGTCAAGCGCGGCCGGGGCGGCATCGACCAGGAGTTCGAGGTCGTCGACCTCACCTTCCTCGACGACGCCGATCTGATCACCTTCACCCTGCGCGGCGACCTCAACGTCGACGCCGACCCCCGCCCCGCGTACGGCCGCACGTACCGGATCCGCGTCGACGTCGTCCTCGACAACGGGGACGTCCGCACGGCGAGCCCTGAGATCGAGGTGCTCGCCGGCGCCTGGCAGCAGAGCGACCCGGAGAAGGTCGGCCGGCCCTTCGTCCGCCTGCCCTACGACAACAACTGGGGCGGTGCCCCCAACAGCCAGGCCGGCTTCGGCTTCGTCACGGACAACGGCCGCATCCCCGGCGACAAGTTCATCATCGACCTGGTGAACCTGCGCCAGGGCGAGCAGGGCGTGCCGAGCAACAACAGTGACCACGTCTACTACCAGCTCGTCCACGAGGACGGCACACCCTCGCACTACACCCCGACCCCGCAGCTGCAGAAGGCCGAAGGCCACAAGGACAGCGGCACCGGCCGCAAGGTCACCCTGCCCCCGATCGACCTGCGGCAACTGGGTGACAAGCCGGGCTACTACCGCTTCCTGGTCTGGCCGCAGTCCGCCAACCCCGACGGCACGCCCAGCGGTCTGCGCTGGGACGAGGCCAAGCCGGAGGACGCCTTCCAGCTCGGCAGCGTCTACTACCGGTACACCGCGCCGCGCAGCATCGACACCGGACTGCGGGCCACCATCAAGACGCAGACCCTGACGGCGACCGCCGGCCAGGATCGCTGGATCTACCCGCCCTTCGTCATCCGCAACACCGGCCGGCGCACCATCGGCACGGTCAAGGCGGTCTTCACCGCCCCCGAGGGGATGCGGTTCACCGAGGACCGGGTGGCGTTCACCCGCTGGGAGGACGAGAGCCGCGAGGTCGTCGCCCCGGGGGTGCTGTCGGCCGACCACCGCACCCTCACCTGCCCGGCCGTTCCGCTGGACCTGGTGCCGAGCGGGCCCGGCAGGGACGCCTGGGTGTCGGTCTACCCGGCGATGGAGGTCGAGGCGACGGCCCCCGCCGGACGGGCCCCGGTCGGCATCCAGCTGGGCGAACCGGTCTTCGCCACCGCACAGGACACCATCGAGATCCGCCCCAGGAGCTGACCTGGGCCACGGGTGCCGCGCGCCCGCGCGGCACCCCGCTCCTCCTCGTACCCGGACCACACCGCTCCAGGAGCACCCGCATGCGATGGCCCCGCCCCGGACGACGACGCCCGGCTCCCCGTGCCCGACACGACGGGACGGCCACGGCTCCCCGCGTCCTCGCGCTGATCCCCGCCCACAACGAGGCCGAGCGCATCGCCGCCGCCATCGCGGCGCTGCACCGCCAGGAGCGCCCGCCGCACCGCATCGTCGTCGTGGCCGACAACTGCACCGACGAGACCGTGGAGTCGGCCCGGGCCAACGGGGCCACCGTCATCGAGTCGCAGGACAACCGGCACAAGAAGGCCGGCGCCCTCAACCAGGCCCTCGGCCGGCTCCTGACCGGTCTCGACGACACCGACCTGGTCCTCGTCCAGGACGCCGACACCGTGCTCCAGCCGTCCTTCCTCGCCAGTGCCATCGCCGCCATGGACAGCACCGTCGGAGCCGTCGGCGGCATCTTCTACGGCGAAAGGGGCGGCGGCCTGCTCGGGGCGCTGCAGCGCATCGAATTCCACCGCTATGCCCGCGAGATAGCCCGGCGGGAGTTCCGGGCCGATGTGCTGACCGGCACCGCAACCCTCTTTCGCGTCGGGACCCTGCGCGAGGTCAGACGGGCCCGCCTGGACGGGCTCATCGGCGGCGGCACCTCCTACTACTCCCTCGCCTCCCTCACCGAGGACGACGAGATCACCAAAGCCGTGCGGACGCTGGGCTACCGGACCGTCTCCCCGCCCGGCTGCGGCGTCGTCACCGAGGTCATGACCAGTCTGCCCAAGCTCTGGCACCAGCGGCTGCGCTGGCAGCGCGGCGCCCTGGAGAACCTGCGCGACTACGGCTGGACACGGGTCACCGCCCCGTACATCGTCCGGCAGGCCTTCATGGGCCTGTCCGTGCTCTTCCTCGCCCTCTACCTCGTCTTCACCGGCTGGATGCTGGCCCGTGGACGGCCGCAGTTCACCCCCTTCTGGATCGCCGTCGGCCTCGTCTTCGTCGCGGAGAAGGTGGTCACCGCGCACGGCGCCGGGTGGAAGTCCCAGCTGCTGGCCGGCACGCTCGCCGTCGAGCTCGCCTACGACATGTTCCAGCACGCCGTCTACGTCCGCTCCCTGTGGGACATGGCCCGCGGCAGGGAAGAGCACTGGCGCGCCACCTGAGCCTCAACGCGGCTGACCGTCCAGCACAGTTCGGCACCATCATCGAGGGGCAGAGATCACGTGTACGGAGGATTGCCACCAGCCGGAGCGCTGGGTGTCGGCGGGGCATCGGCGCTCTCGGTGAAGGCCCTCGCGCGGCCCGGATCCGGCTTTCAGGCCCTGGCCACGGTGGTCGCGGCGACAACCCTCGTCATGGCGGGGGCCTCCGTCTGCAAACTCCTGCCACCCAGGCGCCGGGTCGTCCGGGCACTCACCGCAGTGCAGCCACCACGAGGGGACTTCCGCCGCGAACGATGGCCTCAGGGCGATCGTCCCAGCCGCACCGTCCTGCGGCGCTCGGATCTCCTGCAGTGACGCCCCGGCTCAGCGTCTGCCGCCGAGGCTGTCGCGCAGGTCGGCGATCTCGTAGCCGCGGGCGCGGACGGCGTCGATGATCCGGGGGAGGGCGTCGGCATCGAGGACGGTGTCCTGGCCGTCGGAGCCGACGTGCATCTGGATGACGGCGCCGGGGCGCAGGGCGTCCAGTGCCCGCTGGACGACCTTGGGTACGGTCATGCCGCCGGCGGGGCCGAGGTAGCCCTTGGTGTCGGTGGTCCACTCGATGTCGGCGAAGCCCAGGGCGTTGACCTCGGCGATCTCCTGCGGGGTGGTGTCGCCGTAGGGGAAGCGGAAGAACGGCAGCGGGGTCGTGCCCGCGGCGGCGCGGAGGGCGCGGTCCGCGCGGAGAACCTCCGCCGCGCGCTCGCCGGGTTGCAGGGTCTCGAAGTGGGGGTGGTTGTAGGAGTGGTTGCCGATGCCGTGGCCGGCTGCCGCGATGGCGCGGGCGGCGTCCGGGTGGCGGTCGGCGAAGTCGCCGGTGAGGAAGAAGGTGGCCGGGGCGTGCTGACGGCGCAGTACCTCCAGCACCGTGTCGAGCCCTTCCGTCTCCCAGGCGGCGTTGAACGTCAGCGCCACCACGCGTGCCCGCGTGGGCATGGTGCGGTTCTCCGACCCGTACAGGGACGAGACGCCGTCCTCTGCCGGTACGGCAACTGAGGGCGGCGCCGCGGCGAACACGGCTGCGGCGGCCACCACCGCGGCCATCGTCCTTCGGACTGCTTGCGGGAAACGGGCCATGGTCCCTCACGCTACCGTCAACCAGGGAAGGCGAGTTGGCCACTCGGACGAGTGGTGCGGGGCGACGGCTGCCATGGTGTGCGTCATATCGGCGCGGTGACGATCAGCGGCCGAAGCGGTCTGCCCCGCCGTACGCTCCTCGCGGCCTGCGGCGCCGCCCTGTCGATGCCGCACCTGCCGACCAGGGCCGCTGCCGGTGTGTGCCCCACCTGATCCAGGCCATCGGCGACCGGGGCTACGGCTTCACCTCACTGGACCCGCTCATGCGCTGACGGATTTACCGCCCCAGCCGGATGCGGTGGATCTGGTCGCGGCCCTCCGGGCCGGTGCCGGACTTGTCGACCGCGTAGGCGGTGGTGCCGGCGACCGTGATGTGGTTCGGGTTGGGGCTCGTCGGGAGGGTTTCGGTCACGGTGGCCTTGGCAGGGTCGACGATCGTGACGTTGGCTGCCGTGCGGTTGGCCACCAGGACGCGGCCCGTGCGGCGGTCGGTGGCCACGGACAGGGCGCCGGCGCCGGTGGGGACGGTCCTGGTGACCGCCTTCTTGCGCAGGTCGACGACCGAGATGCCGCCTGCCGCCTGGTCGGCGGTGTAGGCGGTGCGGCCGTCGGGGGAGAGGGCCACGGATATGGGGCCGTTGCCGGCGGGGATGAAGGACGGGTCCTTGGCGTAGGGGGAGACGGCTATGAGGCGGTTGCCCTTCAGGTCGGTCGCGTAGACCGTGCCCGTCCGCTCGTTGACCGCGAGGCCGGCGGGGGCCGCGCCCGGGACGGTCACGCGCTTCTTCTCCTTGAACGTGCGCGTGTCGAAGGCGACCACCGTGCCGTCCCCGAAGCCGCCGGCCCAGGCGAGGTCGTGGCGCTCGTCGACGACGACCTCGCGGGCGTGGGCCACGTTCGGCAGGGTGGCCAGGTGCTTGCCGGTGCGCTGGCTGTAGACGGCGAGGGAGTTGTTGCGGGTGTTGGTGGTCCAGACGGTGTCGTGCTCGTCGTCGACGGCGACGCCGTAGACGGCCTCGACGGCTCCGGTGGCGGCGTCCGTCACCGGCGGGGTGTAGGTCGCCTTCACCTCGAGGGTCTTCGGGTCGACCTTGAGCAGGGCCGAGGAGGTGACCGGCGGGCGGCCGACGGCCGTGGTGGCCCACAGGACGTGATGGCGCTCGGAGTAGGCCGACTGGTACAGGCCCTTGGCGAGCGGTGCCGAGACGACGGTCGAGGGGTGGGGGGCGGCCGAGGCGGTGCCGGTCGTGAGCGGCACGGTGCCCGCGGCGAGGGCCAGGGCGACGACGGCGGTACGGCGGGTGGTCGAGGGCATGCTGCGTCGGTCTCCTTGAGGGAAGGAATGCGGAGGAGGTTTAAGTTAGCTTAGCCTTACCTAAGTTATCCACTTGCATCGGAGCCGCCCCGCATGACCTCGCCCACCCCGCCCGACGGCGCCCCGCAGCACCCGCCCCGCCTCGCGCGCCCGCAGGCGCTGCCGCTGCTCGCCGCACCGCCCTTCGCCCTGCCCGGCCCCGACGAAGCGGCAGCGTTCTGGGCGGACGTGCGCCGACGCGGTACGCCCCTGGTCGCGCCCGATCCGCTGGGCAGGGCGGACCACCGGGCCGTGACGTTCCTGTGGCGCGGTTCGCCCCGTACGCGCGCGGTGCAGGTGCTGCCCAACAAGCTCGGCGACCCGCGGGCCCCCGAGGGCAACCTCATGCAGCACGTCCCCGGCACCGACGTGTGGCACTGGACGCTACGGCTGCGCGCGGACTGGCGCGGCACCTACGACATCCACGTGGACGAGGGCGACGGCCCGGGGCCCGAGGACCCCGCGTACTGGCCGTGGATGCGCGGCAACCGCCGCCCCGACCCGTACAACCCGCGCCGTCTGCCGCGGCGCTGGGGCGGGCAGCCCGTCGCCTACGCCGAATTGCCCGATGCCCCCGGCGCGGACGACTGGCTGCCCAGGGCGGACGTGCCGCGCGGCACCGTCAGCGAGGGCGAGGTGACGAGCAGCCACCTGGGCGACCGACGGCGGGTGTGGCTGTACAAACCGGCCGCAGCGCGCGAGGCCACCGACCTGCCCGTCCTGGTGCTGCTGGACGGCGAGCACTGGCAACCGCACCTGGGCATCGCCCACCTCCTGGACAACCTCATCGCCGACGGCCGCATCCCGCCGCTGGCCGCCGTGCTGCCGGAGTCCGTGGACGCGGCCACCCGCTGGGCGCAGCTGACCTGCCGCCCGGAGTTCGTGGCCTTCCTGGAGGAGGAGCTGCTGCCCTGGGCCGCGACCCGGCTGCCGCTCACCGCGGACCCCGCGCGCACGATCGTGGCCGGGCAGAGTCTTGGCGGGCTCGCCGCCGCGCACGCGGCCGTCCACAGCCCGTACCGCTTCGGCAACGTGCTCGCCCAGTCCGGTTCGTTCTGGTGGCCCGTCGGACCGCAGGCCGAGTGGCTGACCGGCGTCCTCGCCGCCACCGAGCGGCTTCCGGTGCGCTTCTGGCTCTCCTTCGGCGCACAGGAGTGGGTGGCCCTGCCCGCGGCCGGGCGCCTGCGCGAGACCCTGGCCGCGGCGGGCTACGAGGACGCCGTCCACCGCGAGTTCAACGGCGGCCACGACTACCTGTGCTGGCGCACCGAACTCGCCGACGGGCTCGTGGGGCTGCTCTCCCCGCGCTGAGCCGCGTCCAGTTCCTCCAGCCGGGCCGCCAGCACGGCCGCGACCGCGTCCAGGTGGCGGCCCTGGAGCAGCTGCGGATGCGTGCAGTCCAGGTCGTGGTTGTCGAGGCCGCCGCCGAGGTGCGCTCGCCACGCCTCACTGGTCAGCCAGTTCTCGGCGCGGGGCGCGGCGGCGGTGAAGAAGAGCATGTCGCCGTCGAAGCGCCGGTGCCGGTGTGCGCGCATCATGCGGGCGTGGTTCGGCACGATGTCGACGATCCTCGACAGGGTCCGCTCGCCCAGCCCGGCGAGCGGGCTGCCCGCCCGGCGCAGGGTGGCCAGGACGTCCTCGCGGGTGCGTTCGCCGGCCCGGTCGAAGCCGGCCATGCGCAGGACGGCGGTGAGCGCGTCGCCCTCCTCGGGGGCGGGATGCTCGCGCCACTGCTCGGCGGGGAAGGCGTCCAGCAGCGCCAGCAGGTCGACCTGCTCGCCGGCCTCCTGCAGCAGGACGGCCACGGTGTGGGCGAGGACACCGCCCACCGACCAGCCGATCAGCCGGTAGGGGCCGTGCGGCTGGACCTTGCGGATCCGTGCGGCGTAGTCCGCCGCCTGCTCCGCCAGCGTGCGCGGCAGCGGCTCGTCGTCGCCGAGCCCGCGCGCCTGGATGCCGTACAGCGGCCGGCCGGGGCCGAGCCGGGCGGCGAGGCCCGCGTAGCACCAGGCCAGGCCGCCGGCCGGGTGGACGGCGAAGAGCGCGGGGCCCTCGCCGCCGGCGCGCAGCGGCAGGACGACGCCCAGGGCGTCGCCGGCGGCCGGTGCGGCGGCGGCCGTACGGGCCGCGAGCGCGGCCGGGGTCGGGGCCTCGAAGAGGGAGCCGATGGTCAGCTCGGTGCCGAACTCCTCGCGGATGCGCGTCACCAGGCGCACCGCGAGCAGCGAGGTGCCGCCGAGGTCGAAGAACGAGTCGTCGGGCCCGGTGTCGTCCAGCCCCAGCACCTCGGCGAACAGCCGGGTCAGGGCGGCCTCCCGGGCGTCGGCCGGCGCCCGTCCCCCGTGCGCCCCGGCGAAGACGGGGGCGGGCAGGTCGCGCCGGTTCAGCTTGCCGTTGGGGCTCAGCGGGAACGCGTCCAGGGCCACGACCGCGGACGGCACCATGTGCTCGGGCAGGTCCCGGGCCACCGCCGCCCGGACGGCCGCCGGGTCGGCGCCGCCCGTCACGTACCCCACGAGCAGCTGCTCGCCGGGCCGGTCCTCGCGCACCAGCGCGCAGGCGCCCGTCACGCCCTCCTGGGCGGCGAGATGCGCCTCGATCTCGCCGAGTTCGATGCGCTGGCCGCGCAGTTTGACCTGGTGGTCGGTGCGGCCGAGGTAGGCGATCTCGCCGTCGTCCGTCCAGCGGGCCAGGTCGCCGGTGCGGTACATGCGGCTGCCCGGCGGCCCGAAGGGATCGGTGACGAAGCGGGTCGCCGTCAGGTCGGGGCGGTTCAGGTAGCCCTCGGCCAGCTGGCGCCCGGCCAGGTACAGCTCGCCGGGCACGCCGGGCGGGCAGGGCTGCAGGGCGGCGTCCAGGACGTACAGACGGGTGTTCCACACCGGCCGGCCGATCGGCACCGGGCTGGTGGCCGCCGGGTCGCAGGCGTGGTACGTGACGTCGACGGCGGCCTCCGTCGGGCCGTACAGATTGTGCAGCTCGACGCCGGGCAGGGCGCGGGCGAAGGCGTGCGCCGTCTCCCGGGGCAGGGCCTCGCCGCTGCAGAAGACCCGCCGCAGGCTGTGCGCGCACCCGCCCGCCTCCTCCTCGGCGAGAAAGACCTGGAGCATGGAGGGAACGAAGTGGCAGGTGGTGACGGCCTGTTCCCGGATCAGCCGGGCCAGGCCGAGCGGGTCCTTGTGCAGGTCCGGTGCGGCGACGACGAGGGTGGCACCCTCCCGCAGGGGCCAGAAGAACTCCCAGACGGACACGTCGAACGACGACGGCGTCTTCTGCAGCACCCGGTCCTCGCCGGTCAGCGGATAGGCGTGCTGCATCCACCGCAGCCGGTTGTCGATCGCCCGGTGCGCGACCACCACGCCCTTGGGCCGGCCCGTCGAGCCTGACGTGTAGATGACGTACGCCGGGTGGTGGGGCGTGAGGGCCTTCGGCGGGTTGACCCACGGGTGGTCCGACACGTCGAGGCCGTCCAGGGCGACCACCGGGGTCCGCCCGTCCTCGGGCAGGCGGTCTGCGTGGTCGGTGACCGCGCAGACCGGGTCTGCGTCCTGGAGCATGTACGCTAGCCGCGCCGCCGGGTAGTCCGGGTCCAGCGGCAGATAGGCGGCGCCCGTCTTGAGGACCGCGAGCAGGGCGACGACCAGGTCGGCCGAGCGCGGCACCGACACCGCCACCACCTCGCCCGGCCGGGCCCCGAACGTGCGCAGGTGGTGCGCCAGCCGGTTGGCGCGCACGTTGAGCTCGCCGTACGTGAGCGTGGTCCGCCCGTCCACCAGGGCGGGCGCGCCGGGTGTGCGGATCGCCCGCGCCTCGATGGGACCGATCAGCGTCGTCGGCGGCACCGGGTGCTCGGTGTCGTTGAACGTCTCCAGGACCAGCGCGCGTTCCGCAGGCGTGGCGATGCCGAGGCGGGCCGTCGGCTGCCCGGGGTCGGCCTGCGCGATCGCGTCCAGCAGGTGCAGGAAGCGTTCCTGGTGGGCGGCGAGGGCCGCGTCGTCGTACAGGGCGGGGTTGCCGTCGTGGTCGATCGCCAGGCCCCGGCCGTCGGCGCGGTCGTACACGCCCACGGTCAGGTCCTCGACCGGGCCCGCGGAGAGGTTGCGGGCCCGCGCCGGCGCACCCGCGAAGTCGACGCCGTAGTCGAACGGCATGACGTTGACGAGCGGGCCCACCAGGCCGCGGCTCTCGCCGAGCAGGCCGAGGTCGCGGCGGATGTCCTCGTAGCGGTAGCGCTGGTGACGGCGCACCTGCCGGATGCCGAGGACCACCTGCCGCACCAGTTCGGCGAAGGTCGCCTCCGGCGCGACGGTCAGCCGCAGCGGCAGCACGTTCATCACCATGCCCGGCACGCGCAGCGCGGCCGACCCCATCCGGCCCATCATCGGCAGCCCCAGCACCACCTCCGTACGCCCGGTCGCCCGCGCGACGTACAGCGCCTGCGCGGCGATCAGCACGTCCGGCCAGGTGGCCCGCAGCCGGCCGGCCAGCTCGCGCAGGTGCTCGGTGGCCTCCGGGGAGAGCCGGGCGCTGCGCCGGCGGAACGTGCGCGAGGGCAGCGCCCCGCGTCCCGCCAGGCGGGGCACCTCCGGGCGGTCGGCGAACTGTGCCGCCCAGTACGCACGGTCGGCGGCGAACGCCTCCGAGGCACGGTAGGCCGCATCGTCCGCCACCAGGTCGCCAAGGCTCCCGAACCGCCGCGGCGGTGGCTCCTCGCCGCGGGCGAGCGCGGTGTGGACCTCGGCGGTGCGGCGTACCAGCAGGGAGTACCCGTAGCCGTCCATCACGAGGTGGTGGATGCGCTGGTACCACAGCCAGCGCTCCGCACCGATGCGGAACAGGGCGTGCCGGAACAGCGGGCCGGCCGTCAGGTCGCAGGGCTCGGCGAGGTCGGCGCGCATCCACGCCTCGGCCTCGCCCTCCGCGTCCGCCGCGCCCCGCAGGTCGCGCACGGTCAGCGGCAACTCCATCGCCTCGGCCACATGCTGGCGCGGACCCTGCGGACCGTCCGTCACCCGCACGCGCAGCGCCTCGCACTCGGCCACCACCTGGCGCAGGGCCGCGGCGAACACGCCGGGGTCCAGCGGGCCGTCGATCTCCAGGCACTCCGCGGTGTTCTGGGCGGGGCTGAGCGGGTCGAGCGCCTGCGCGTACCACATGCCCGACTGGGCGGCCGTCAGCGGCAGGACGGCCTCGGGGGCGGTGCGGGCGGCGCGCTCGACGCGGGGGCCGGCGGTCGCTGCGGCGCTCATGAGGCCCCCAGCAGCGCCGCCCAGGCCTCGACGGCGGGCCGCTCGGCGAGATCGGCGAAGTCGGCCGTGACGGCGTGTTCGCGGCGCCAGCGCTCCAGCAGCGTCATGACACGGATCGAGTCCAGGCCGTGGTCGAGGAGGTTCTCGTCCACGGGGATGTCCGCCGGGTCCTCGCCGAGGCAGTCGGCGACGTCCTCGCGGATCTTCTCCAGGGTCAGGGTCGGGGACATGCGGCTCAGGCCTCCTGGAAGAGCGCGTCGGTGGTAGTCACGGCGGCGCAGCGGCCGGCGGCCCAGCGCAGGGCCATGGCGTGCTCCTCGGCGGAGAAGTCGGCGACGGCGTCGGCGACGACGAACGCCCGGATGTCGCGCATCCACGCGTCGGCGGCCGTCATCATCACGCCGATGTGGGCGTACACACCCGTGATGACCAGCTGGTCGCGGCCCCAGCCGCGCATCCGCTCCTCCAGGTCGGTGCGCGCGAACGCGCTGTACTTCCACTTGGTGAGCAGGGTGTCCCCGGGCACGGGTGCCACGGCGTCCGGCACGGCCAGGGCCGCGGGGTCGTCGGCGACGCCCGGGCCCCAGAAGTCGAGCTGGAGCCCGCGCTCCTTCGGGCTCTGCCCGCCGCGCTGGACAGAGTAGACCACCGGCACACCGAGCCGGCGGGCCCGGGCGAGGAGGCGGGCGGTGTGGGCGAGCATGCCGGTCAGCGGCTGTTGCCCGGCCGGGAAGGCGGACAGGAAGTGCTGCTGCAGATCGTGCACGAGCAGCACGGCGCGGGCCGGGTCCGCGGTCCAGGACACGCGGTTCGCGGGCAGGTCGCCGGCGGACGGCAGGGGGTAGGCGCGGATGGAGGGAAGAGCCATGGGAAGGGGGGCCTTTCAGCGCTGCTCGGCGGTCGACCGCAGCTGCTTCCTGCTGACCTTGCCGATGCCGGTCTGCGGGAAGGAGTCGACGAAGGCGACGAGGTCGGGGATCTTGTAGGCGGCGACGCCGCGTTCACGGACGAAGCGTTTGACGTCGACGGGCCGCAGCGGGCCTGCGTCCGCGCGCAGGATCACGTAGGCGAGGGTGCGTTCGCCCAGGTAGTCGTCGGGCACGGCGACGAGGCAGGCGTCGTGCACGGACGGGTGGGCGAGGATGATGTTCTCGATCTCCTCCGCGGCGATCTTCTCGCCGCCCCGGTTGATCTGGTCCTTGGCCCGGCCCTCAACGACCAGGTGCCCGCTCGGTACGCGACGCACGATGTCGCCGGTGCGGTAGAAGCCGTCCTCGGTGAACGCGGTCCGGTTGTGCTCCGGCGCCCGCCAGTAGCCGCGGATGGTGTACGGGCCGCGGGTCAGCAGATGGCCGAACGCGCCGTCGGGCACGTCCCGGTCGGCGTCGTCGACGACCCGGATCTCGTCGTCGGGGGAGATCGGCAGGCCCTGCGTGGTGACGACGGTCTCGGTGTCGTCGTCCAGGCGCGTGTAGTTGACCAGACCCTCGGCCATGCCGAAGACCTGCATCAGCCGACAGCCCAGCGCCGGCTCCAGCCGCCGCGCCGCCTGCTCGCTGTACTTGGCGCCGCCGACCAGGACCAGCTCCAGGCTGGAGAGGTCGTACGCGCCGGCGGCCGCGCTGTCCGTCCACACCAGGGCGAGCGGCGGCACCAGCCCCGTCATGGTGATCCGCTCGCGCTCGATCAGCGGGAAGGCGGTCGCCGGATCGGGCCCCGGGCACAGTACGGCGGTGCCGCCCGCGTACAGCACGCCGAGCCAGCCCGGCGAGCTCATGGGGAAGTTGTGGGCCGCCGGCAGGACGACGAGGAAGCGCGTGTCGGCGTCCACGCCGCAGATCTCGTTCGAGCCGCGCAGCGAGTAGAGGTAGTCGTCGTGGGTGCGCGGGATCAGCTTGGGCACCCCGGTCGTCCCGCCCGACAGCTGCAGGAACGCCAGCTCGTGCGGGCGCGGGCCCGCCGCAGGCGGCCCGGACGGCTCGCACGGCACGTCGGACAGGGCGGTGTGCCCGCCCGGCTCGCCGGCCACGAAGACGTGCTCCAGGCAGGGGGTGCGCTGCTGCACGCGGGCGGCCAGCGCGCGGTGGTCGAAGCCCTCGTGCACGTCCGGGACGACGTAGGCGACGGCCTCGGTGAAGGAGCAGAAGTGCGCGATCTCCGTCTCCCGGTGCGCGGGCAGCGCGTACACCGGCAGCGCCCCGAGACGGAACAGCGCGAAGACCACCTCGACGAACTCGCCCACGTTGGGCAGCTGGACGACCACCCGGTCGCCGCGGCCGATGCCGCGCGCCGCGAAGCCGGCGGCCAGCCGGTCGGCGGCCTCGTCCAGCTCGCGGTAGGTCCAGGTGCGGCGCCGCGGCGCCGGGTCGACCAGGGCGATCCGGTCGGGGTGGGCTGCGGCGCGCTCGCGCAGCATGCCGCCGAAGGTCTCGCCGCGCCAGTGGCCCGCCGCGCGGTAGCGCTCGGCGAACTCCTGCGGCCAGGTGGGGGCGTCGAGGCCGGGGGTGAGTGCGGATGCGGTCACAGGGCGGCCCCCACGGCGTCGAGGAACGTACGGAACTTGGCGGCGGTCTCGGCGGTCTCGGCCTGCGGGCAGGAGTCGGCCACCACGCCCGCGCCGGCGAACAGCCGCAGGGTGTGGTCCTCGGCCTCGGCGCAGCGGATGGTCACCACCCACTCGCCGTCGCCGTCGGCGTCCTGCCAGCCGACCATGCCGGTGTACGCGCCGCGGTCGAAGGGCTCGCAGTCGGCGATGACGGCGCGGGCCACGTCGGTGGGTGTGCCGCACACCGCGGGGGTCGGGTGCAGGGCCGAGGCGAGGTCGAGCGCGGTGACGCCGGGGTCGGCGACCTCGCCGGTGACGGTGGTCGACAGGTGCCACATCGTCGCCGTCCGCACCAGGGTGGGCCGTTCGGGCACCGTCAGGCGGTGGCACAGCGGGGCCAGCGCCTGCCGTACGGCGTCCACCACGACGGCGTGCTCGTGCAGGTCCTTCGGCGACTCCAGCAGCGCCACCGCCCGGCGCACGTCCTCGGCCAGGTCGGCGCTGCGCGGCGCCGAGCCGGCCAGCGGGTTGGCGGTCACCAGGGGGCCGCGGCGGGCGACGAGGAGCTCGGGGCTGGCCCCGACGAGGGTGCGGCCGGGCCCGCTGGGCACCGCGAAGGTGTAGCCGGAGGGGTCGCGGCGGGCGAGCCGGTTCAGCAGGGCCGGCAGGTCGGGGGCGTGCGGCGCGGTCAGCTCCAGGGTGCGGGCGAGGACGACCTTGCTCAGTTCCCCGGCGCGTATCCGCTCGACGGCCGAGGCCACCGCCGCCGCGTACCCCTCGGCCGCCGGCCATGCGCGCACCTGCCAGTCGGCGCCGTCCGCCGGGTCGGGGGCGGGCAGCGCGATCAGCGGGTCCTGGGCGAGGGGCGGGGCACTGCGCAGCCTCCGGGGCACGGCCAGGGCCGCCGGGGCGCCGGGGGCGAAGGGGATCGCGCCCAGGACCACCGGGGCGGGGGCGGCCGGCTCCCGCAGCGAGTGCAGCAGTGCGTGCACCCGCTGCGGCAACGGTCTGCTCCCGTCCGGGACTTCGGCTGCCGTGCCGTGGGCGAGCAGGGTGCGCCGGGGCGTGGCGAGGAAGCGGTCCGCGCCGGGGCGGTAGGCGTCCAGCAGCGCGACCGCCGCGCCGGGGGTCACCAGGGGCGGGGCGGACTGGATGCTCAGGGAGGCAGTCATGGGGTCTCCAGGGCTGTGGGGGAGCGGGGCGGGTGCGCGGGCCGGGCGGGTCAGGCCCGGAGCGTGGCGCCGCCGTCGACGTACAGGTCGTGCAGGGTGATGTGGCGGGCCCGGTCGGAGACGAGGAAGGCGACGGCCTCGGCCACGTCGGCCGGCTCGGCGATGCGGCCGAGCGGGATGCCGGTGCGGTAGGCGGCCGGGTCGCCCTCGATGACGGCCCGCCGGCCGTGTTCGGCGCCCCCGGGCGCGGCCGCCCACAGGGCGCGCTGCATGGCGGTGTCGGTGGAGCCGGGGGAGACGGTGTTGCAGCGCACGCCGTGCGCGGCGACCTCCAGCCCCAGGCACTTGGTGAACATCACCGCGGCGGCCTTGGACGCGGCGTAGGCGGCCATGCCGCTGCGCGGGACGCCGGCCGCATTGGAGGCGACGGTGACGATGCTGCCGCGCCCGCGGGCGGTCATGCGGCGGGCGACGGCGCGCGAGACGTGGAGGACACCGTGGGTGTTGACCGCGAAGACGGCCGCCCAGTCCGCGTCGTCGAGCTCCAGCACGGGTCCGGTGCGCAGGATGCCGGCGACGTTGACCGCGATGTCCACCGGCCCGAGGGTGTCCTCGGCCTCGGCGACCAGATGCTCCACGGCGGCGGCGTCGGTGACGTCCAGCGGGCGTGCGGTCACCCCCTCGCCCGCGCGTGCGGCCGTGGCCGCCAGCGCGTCGGCGTCGGCGTCGGTGGCCAGGACGCGGGCGCCGCGTTCGGCCAGTGCCGCGACGACGGCCTCGCCGATGCCCCGGGCCGCGCCGGTGACGAGGGCGAGGCGTCCGGCCAGTTCCTGTTCCGTCGTCACTTGTTCCGTCGTCACTTGACCATGGCCTTCCGGATGTCGCCGAGGACGGAGGCGGCCGCCTCGGCGCCGCCCAGGCTCGTCCACTTGGAGCCGTCGATCACGCTCGCGTGGCCGTCGCGGACGGCCTTCAGCTCCCGGTACGCGGGCTTGTCGGTGAGCGTCCTGAGGAGTCCGGCGTCCGGGCCGGCCGACGACAGGGTGCCGATGAACAGCCAGTCGCCGTCGATCTCGTGGAGGTTCTCGTCGCTGATCGGCGTCGAGTGGCCCTTGCCCGGCTCGTTCTGGATGCCGGGGCGGCGGAAGCCGAGGTCCCCCAGCACGTCGCTGATGAACACCCCCTGCTGCATGACGGCGGTGCCCTTGGCGGAGTAGCGGGCGACGGACACGCTCAGGCCCGCGTCGTCGCCGAGGTCCTTCTTCAGCGTCGCGGCGGCGCTGTCGTAGTCCGCGAGGAGTTTCTTCGCCCGGTCCGTCCTGCCCAGCGCCTTCGCGGTCAGCTGCAGCGACTTCTTCCAGCTCTTGTCGCCGCCGATGGTGACGACCGTCGGGGCGATCCTGCGCAGCTGCGCCAGTACTTGTTCGTCGGACAGCTGCCCGGCGAGGATGACGTCCGGCTTGACCCGGACGACCTTCTCGATGTCGGGGCCCGTGACCGCGCCGACGACGGGGATGCCCTCGGCCTGCTTGCCCAGGTACTCGGGGGCGCCCTTCTGCCCGCGCCCGGCGGCCAGGCCGACCGGCTTGACGCCGAGGGCCAGCGCGGAGTCCAGGTCCATCTCGCTGAGTGCCACGACGCGCTCGGGAGCGGCGGGCACCTCGACGGACGCGTGGGTGGCGTCGGTGACCGTCGTCGTCCCGCTCCGGGCACCGCTGCGGGGCGGGGACCCGTGCGGGGCGGCGTCGTCCGAGGAGCCGCAGGCGCTCAGGACGAGCCCGCACGCGAGGGCCAGGGCCGTGGCGGCCGCACGGCGGGCGGATCGGGAAGCAGGGCGGGGCGGCGTCATGGCCTGGAATCTCCGTTGTTCGTCCGTCAGGGCCCGGGGAGGGAACCCGGGTTCGGTCCGCCGTGTACTCCTCGAAGGGCATGCGGAACAGCCGGCATTCCGGACATGCGGATGCTCGGCGGCCGACCGTCGGCGGACGGTTACTTAGGTTAGGCTAACCATATGACGATGACGAGGGGGTTGCTGGTGGGACGTGGATCCGGCCGCCGCGAGGAGCGGCCGCCCCGGGGGCACCCCGCCGTCCCGTCCGGCGTGGCCCTGCTCGTCCTGCTGCTGCCGGCCCTGTGCCTGCTGTCACTGCTCGTCGGCACCGGCTCCAGCTCACCGGCCCGCGCCCTCGACTACCTCCTGGGCGACCCCGCCGCCCGCGCCGACCCCCAACTGCGTCTGGCCGTCATGGACGTACGGCTGCCCCGCACCCTGGCCGCCGTCCTCGTCGGCGTCTGCCTCGGCACGGCCGGCTGCCTGCTGCAGGCCGCAACCCGCAACCCGCTCGCCGAGACCGGGCTCCTCGGGGTCAACTCCGGAGCCGCCTTCGCCGTCGTCGTCGGACTCACCTGGTGCGGGGCCTCCTCCACCACGGACCTGCTGCTGTGGGCCCTCGGCGGAGGCATCGCCGCCAGCGCCGTCGTCCTGCTGCTGGCGGCGAGCGGACGCACCGGCGCCTCACCGCTGCGACTCGTCCTCGCCGGCGCGGCCCTCGGCGCCACCTTCCACGGCATGACCTCGTACGTCCTGCTCGGCAGCCAGGCCACCTTCGACGTCTACCGCTACTGGACGATCGGCTCGCTCGCCGGCGTCCGCACCCCCGACCTCCTGCCCCTGCTGCCCGTCGCGGCCGTGGGCCTGCTGCTCGCGGCCGGCTGCGCCCGGCCGCTGTCCGCGCTCGGACTCGGCGACGACAGCGCCCGCTCCCTGGGCCACCACCCCGGCCGCACCCGCCTGGTGGTCGCGGGCGCCGTCTCGCTGCTGGCCGGCTGCGCGGTCGCCGTCGCCGGCCCCATCGCCTTCCTCGGCCTGCTCGCCCCGCACGCCGCCCGGGCCCTGGCCGGCGCACGCACCGCCGCCCAGCTCGTGCTGTCCGCCCTGATCGCCGCCGACGTGATGACCCTCGCCGACGTCCTCGCCCGCGTCGTCATCCGCCCGTGGGAGACACCGGTCAGCGTGCTGCTGGCCTTCGTCGGCGGCCCGTTGCTCGTCTGGATCGCCCGCTCCTCCCGCCTGTCCACCGCCGGAGCCCCCTCATGACCACCCCCGCCGCCCGCGGACCTGCCGCCGGGGACATCGCCCCGCCGGACAGCCTCGTGCTGCGCACCGGCACGCTCTCCTGGCTCTTCCCCCGGCGCGGCGCGCTGGCCGCCGCCCTCCTGGTGCCGCTGCTCCTGCTGCTCGTCGCCCTCGCGGTGATGGCCAGTTCCACGGGGATGAGCCCGACGCAGACCCTCTCCGGGCTGCTGGGCACCGGCGACCCCGGCACCGTCATGGTCGTACGGGAGTTCCGGCTGCCGCGCGTGTGCGTCGGCGTCATGGTCGGCGCCGCACTCGGCACGGCCGGCTGCCTCACCCAGACCCTGGCCGGCAACCGGCTGGCCACCCCCGACCTCCTGGGAGTGGGCGAGGGCGCCACCGCCGCGGTGGTGGCCTCCGTCGCCGGCTCCTCGACCGGCATGATCGGCCACTGGTGGCTCGGCCCGATCGGGGCCGTGGCCGCGGCCGTCCTCGTCGTCCTGTGCGCGGGCGGGGCGGGCGGCGCCGGCTACCGCGTCCTCGTCGCCGGCATCGGCGTGTCCACCGTCCTCGGGGCCGCCGGCGACCTCGTGATGTCGCGCCAGAACGACAACACCGCGGGCGGCGTCTTCCTCTGGGCCGTCGGCAGCCTGAGTGGCCGCGACTGGGCCGTGGGAATCCCACTGCTGATCGCCCTGCTCTTCCTCCTCCCGCTCACCCTGGCCGCCGGACACCGCCTGCAACTGCTGCGGTTCGACGACGACACGGCCGCTGGCCTGGGCGTCGACCTGCGCCGGCTGCGCGCCGCCGCATTCGCGCTCGCCGTCGTCCTGGCCGGCCTGGCCGTCGGCGTGGGCGGCCCCGTCGCCTTCGTCGCCCTCGCCGCACCGATCCTCGCCGCACGCCTCGCCGGCCCCACCCGGGTGCCCGTCCTCGGCTCCGCGCTCACCGGAGCCGCCCTGATCACCGCGGCCGACGCCCTCGGGCGCGTCGCCGCCCCCGTCGAACTGCCCGTCGGCGTCGTCACCAGCGTCCTCGGCGGACCCTTCCTCCTGTGGGTCCTCTTCCGCGCGGACCGCACCACCGGAAAGGCCTGAGCACCCCCATGACCACCGCCCACCCCGGCCTCGACGTACGCGGCCTGCACGCCGGCCACCCCGGCCGGCCCGTCGTCCACGACGTCGACCTGGCCGTCCCCGCAGGCCACGTCGCCGCCGTCGTCGGCCCCAACGGCTGCGGCAAATCCACGCTCCTGCGCACCATCGCCCGGCTGCACCGCCCCGCAGCGGGCAGCGTGCACGCCGACGGCGCCGACGTGTGGAAACTGACCCAGCGCCAGGCCGCCCACAAGGTCGCCCTGCTGCCGCAGACCCCGCGCGCACCCGAAGCCGTCACCGTGGCCGGACTCGTCCGCTACGGCCGCCACCCCCACCAGGGCCTGCTGCGCCAGTGGTCCCGCGAGGACGAACACGCCGTCCGCGACGCCCTGGAGGCCACCGGCACCACCGAACTGGCCGCCGAACGCCTCGACCGGCTCTCCGGCGGCCAGCGCCAGCGCTGCTGGCTCGCCATGGTGCTCGCCCAGCACACCC
Organism: Streptomyces sp. NPDC049585; assembly: GCF_040675615.1. NCBI lineage: Bacteria > Bacillati > Actinomycetota > Actinomycetes > Kitasatosporales > Streptomycetaceae > Streptomyces > Streptomyces sp. NPDC049585. The sequence goes on from NZ_JBFAPE010000003.1 coordinate 387,608, forward strand.
CCGTCGTCCTGCTCGACGAACCCACCAGCGCCCTCGACCTCGGCCACGTCGTCGACGTCCTCGAACTCGTCCGCCAGGTCGCCGCGGCCGGCCGGACCGTGGTCATGGTCCTGCACGACCTGGCCTCCGCCGCGCGGTACGCCGACACGCTGATCGCCATGAAGGACGGCCGCGTCATCGCCCAGGGGCCGCCCCGCGACACCGTCGACGAGGCACTCGTCAAGGAGCTCTACCGCGTGGAGGCCGACATCCTGCACGCCCCCGGCGACGCCGCCCCGGTGGTCGTCCCGCGCGCCCGCGGCTGAACGGCACCCTCCGGGACTCGGCCAGGGCTTGCCGCCGACGCGCCGCCCCGGGCCTCTGCGGGCACCTCGTGGCTTGTCGCGCCCACGCGGCGGCAGTGGCGAACGCCGCCCCGCGCCCCCTACGGGGCGCCGTGGTGCCGCAGGTGGTCGCGCAGGGCGCGGGCGACCTGGGCCATGAGGGCTTCGGCGCCGGGCTGGGTGCCGGCCGGCACGAGCGACTCGGTGAGGACGGCGATGGCGTACGCCTGGCCGTCGGCGTGCTCGACGACGCCGATCTCGTGCCGGAGGTTGAGGAGGGTGCCGGTCTTGGAGGACCAGGTGGTGGCGTCGGAGCTGAAGTCCGGGGCGAGCCGGTGCCGCAGGAGGTTGTGGGCCATGAGGTCGCGCACGCGCGCGGCGGCCTCGGGGTGGATTGCCGAAGGGATCCACAGGGCCTGCAGCAGCTCGACCCAGGCGCGTGCGCTGCCGGAGCTGGCCCGGGTGGTGTCGAGTTGGGGCACCCGGTGTCCGCGGCCGCTGGTGCCGGCGTCGATGGCCAGGGCATGGGCGAGGTGGGCCTGGGAGGCGCCGAGGCGTTCGGCGGGGGTCTCGGAGAGCTCGCGGAGGGTGTGGCGGACCGTGATGCCGCGCAGGCCGAGCTCGCGCAGGACGGCGGTGACCCGGGCGGGCGGGGTGAGCGCGAACAGCGCGTCGGCGGCCGTTCCGTCGCTGATGCAGGTGCTGAGATAGAGCAGGTCGTCGATCGCGATCCGGGCCGGGTGGCGGAAGCGGCTCAGCCCGGTGGGGCCGGGCGTGGTGATGAGGCCCGGTCGGACGTCGAGCGCCGAGGCCCCGTCGAGCTCGCCGCGCCGGATGCGCTCCACCGTCGCCAGCGCGAGCGGGATCTTCACCAGCGACGCGGAGGGCAGCGGGGTGTCCGGCTCGATGCCCAGTTCGTCCCCGGTGCGCAGGTCCCGTACGAGCAGGCAGGCGCGCAGGCCGCCGTCGTGCAGCCGGCCGCGCAGGTCGTGCAGCAGTGCCTCGGTGTTCACGGCGTGCTTCCTCCCGTGGTTCCTGCCGTGCTTCCTGCCGTGCTTCCTTCTGGGGCGGGCGCACGGGCGGACGCCCCCAGGCAGCGGGCGATGGCGTCCCCCAGGCGCGCCTCGATGTGCAGGGGGTTGCCGTCCGCGGCGGTGGCCAGGGCGTATCCGCGGCTGAGTGCGATCTCGCCGATCGGCCGCCAGTGCAGGGTGAGTTCCTCCGCCTGCGCCGGGGTGCACAGCAGCAGGTCGCGCGTGCGCAGGACGTCCGCCGCGGCGGTGGTCAGGTCGGCCCCGGCGACGACCTGCGCGGGCTGCAGGCCGATGGCGTCGCGCAGGCGTGTGAGCGGGTCGCGGACGTGCGGGACGTCGTCCTCCGGCTGGATCCACACCCGGCGGGCCGGCCCGGTCGAGGCGCGGCCGATCCGCAGCGTTTCGAGGTAGATGCGTCGCACGCCGGGGTCGTCGGCCGTGGCGACCCCGAGCGGCAGGACCCACGTCGCCTCGTCCGGCGGCACCGCGAGCAGGGCGGCCCGCACCTGCTGGGTGTGGACGAGCTCCGTGCGCCGGGCGGGTGCCGCGATGCGCAGGTCGAGCGTGACGTCGTGCTCGCGGGCGTCGGCGACCAGGCGCGCGAGGCGGACGGTGGGGCAGGTGCCGGGAACCGCGAGCCGCCAGGGTTTGCGCCGGGCCGTCTGCGCCTCGTGGAGCAGCGCGTCGGCCGCCTGCACGAGTTGCCGGGCCACCGGCAGCATGTCCCGGCCGAAGGGCGTGAGGACGGCCCGCCGCGACGTCCGCTCGAACAAATGCTCCCCGAAGTGCTCCTCCAGCGCGGCGACGCGACGGCTGGCCACCGGCTGCGACATGCGAGCAGCGGCCGCCCCGACGGTGAAGCTGCCGTGCCTGCTGACGCTGATGAACGCGCGACATGCTCCCACCAGATCCACGGCCCCGAGCCTATGTCAGATCCGCATGGAACCGCGCACAGGCGTATTGGACCGCATGACCGTACGGCGGCGAGGGTGGTCCCGTCAGTCACGACCACGCACCGGGACGGGCCGCCCGCCCGTTCCCTACGCGCCCTGTGCACCGGGCGCCTTCGGAGGTTCGGACCATGCAGAAAACCCGCGCCCGCCGCGCCGTTCTCGGCACGCTGGCCCTGCTCGCCCTCGTCCCGCTCACGGCCTGCGGCCAGGATGCCTCCCCGGCCGCGTCGTCCTCCGCCACGGCCGGAGCCGAACGGGCCGCGAAGCCGTTCGCCAAGGACTTCCAGGAGCTCGAGCGCCGATTCGGCGCGCGGCTGGGGGTCTACGCCGTCGACACCGGCACCGGGCGCGACGTGGCCTACAACGACGGCGAGCGGTTCCCCCACGCCTCCACCTTCAAGGCACTGGCCGCAGGCGCCGTCCTGCGCACGTACTCCCCGAACGGGATGGACAAGCAGGTCACCTACTCCAAGGACGACCTCGTCGACTACTCGCCCGTGACCGAGAAACACGTCGACACCGGCATGACCCTGCGCGAGCTGTGCGACGCCGCCGTCCGCTACAGCGACAACACCGCCGGCAACCTGCTCCTCGACGCCCTCGGCGGACCGCAGGGCCTCAACGCCGCACTGAAGGAGATCGGCGACGACGCCACCCGGATGGAGCGCCGCGAGCCCGACCTCAACCGCTGGGCCCCCGGCCAGACGCGCGACACGAGCACCCCGCGGGCCCTGGCCGGGGACCTGCGCGCCTACGTCCTCGGAGACGTCCTCGGCAAGGACGAACGCGGCCGGCTCACCCAGTGGCTCAGGACCAACACCACCGGCAACGAGCTCATCAGGGCCGGCGTGCCCAAGGACTGGACGGTCGGCGACAAGACCGGGGCCGGCAAGGGCTACGGCTCCCGCAACGACATCGCCGTGCTCTGGCGCCCGAAGGGTGCCCCGATCGTTGTGGCGATCATGTCCAACCGCACCAAGGAAGACGCGGGCTACGACAACAAGCTGATCGCGCAGGCGGCATCGGTGGTGGCACGGACCCTGTCGTGACGGCGGCTGGGGGGGGAGGAGGCCTCAGGCCGTGGCGGTGTTGTGCTCCTTCCAGGTGCGGTAGACCGCCACGGCCTCCTCGCGGGGTTCGTGGCGCATCGGCAGGCGGCGCTGCTGCCACGGCTTGGCGAACTCGTCGTAGAAGGTGGCGAGCTCGAAGTACCTGCGGTCGTCCACGTAGTACGGCGCGTAGGCGTCGCGGGTGGTGAGGAAGACGACCTCGTCGGGGGAGCAGTAGTACAGGGCGCCCAGGCACATGGGGCAGGGGTGGGCCAGGACGTGGATGGTCGTGCCGGTCAGGTGCTCGGTGCCCGCGCGCAGGCAGGCCTCGCGGATGGCGAGGACCTCGGCGTGGGCGGTGGGGTCGCCGGTCTGGGCGACCTTGTTGGCGCTCTCCGCCAGGATCTCGCCGTCCTTGACGACGACGGTCGCGAAGGGGCGGCCGCCCTCCTCGACGTTGCGGCGGGCGAGGTCGATGGTGCGCTGGATGAAGTCCATGGGTGTCTCCCGGGCTCAGAAGGGCTTGGTCGGCAGGTACTTGCCGTCGAGGGTGATGACGGCGCGCTCGCCGCCCTCGGGGTCGGCGACCTTCCGCACGTCCAGCTTGAAGTTGATCGCCGAGATGATGCCGTCGCCGAACTGCTCGTGGACCAGGGCCTTCAGCGTGGTGCCGTAGACCTGCAGCATCTCGTAAAAGCGATAGACGGTCGGGTCGGTGGGGATGCCGCCCGGGATCGAGCCGCGCGTGGGGATGGTCTGCAGGAGGAGTGCGGCGTCGGCGTCCAGCCCGAGGAGCTCGGCCACCGCCTCGGCCGAGGCCGCGGGCAGGGCGTGCTGGCCGAGCACGGCGGCGGTGGTGAAGGCGACGGACAGGCCGGAGGCGTCGGCGATCTGCTGCCAGGTGAGGTTCTTGCGGGTCTTGGCCTCGACCGCGGTGGCGGCGAGGAGCTGGCGGGCGGTGGGGTCGAGCTGGGCGTGGATCATGGCGGTTCTGCCTCTCTGGACTTTCTGGACTATGTGGCGGGTGCGGCTCACGCGTCGGCGAACGCGTCGGAATGCACGTCGGAGTGCACGTCGGAGTGCAGATCGGAGTGCACGTCGGTGACGCGGCCGGTGGCGATGTCGAAGACCCAGCCGTGCAGCGTCACCGTGTTCCGGGCGAGCGCGCGGGCGACGGAGGGGTGGGTGGCGAGGTTCGCCAGCTGGGCGTGCACGTTCTCGCGGACGAGCACGGACGTCCCGCCGTCGCCGGCGGCCCGGGCCGCCGCGGCGTCGGCGTGGCGCAGCCACTCGGCGACCGCCGGAGCGGCGGCGAGGTCGTGCCCTTCGGCGAGCGCGGTCATCGCGCCGCAGGCGGAGTGCCCGCAGACCACGATGCGCGACACGCCCAGGACGGCGACGGCGTACTCGATGCTCGCCGCCACACCGTCGGTGCCGGGGGCATGGGCGGGGACGAGGTTGCCGGCGGTCCGTACGACGAACAGCTCCCCGGGCTCGCAGCCCAGAATCAGCTCGGGCACGACACGGGCGTCGGAGCAGCCGATGAACAGGGTGTGCGGCCGGTGCTCGGTGGCCAGGCGGGCGAAGAGCCCTTCCTTGGCGGGGAAGACGTCCCGCCGGAACCGTGCGACGCCCTCGGCGAGGTCATGCATGGGTCACTCCCTTCGATGGCGGTGTCGGCCGTGGGGGCCGACGCGTTCCACCATGCATGAGCTGGACCTATAGCGTCCAAGAGTCGTTGGGCATGTAGTTCATAGATGACACCTATAGTTGCCTCCATGGCTCTCGAACTGCGTCACCTGCGCTACCTGCTCGCCGTCGCCGAGCACGGCAACTTCACCCGCGCCGCCGAGGACCTGCACATCTCCCAGCCCACCCTGTCCCAGCAGATCAAGCAGCTGGAGCGCACGGTGGGTGTACAGCTGCTGGACCGGACGGGCCGCACCGTGCGGCCCACCGACGCCGGCCTGGTGTACGTCGAGCACGCCCGCCGGGCACTGCGCGACCTGGCCGCCGCCGAGCGGGCCGTCCACGACGTGCACGACCTCTCGCGCGGCGACCTGCGCGTGGGCGTCACGCCCACGTTCACGGCCTACCTCGTCGGACCGCTCGCCGCCGCGCTCCACGCCGCGCACCCCGGCGTGACCCTGACCGTGCGCGAGACGACCCAGGACGGCATCGAGGCCGCCCTCCTCGCCGACGACCTCGACCTCGGCATCGCGTTCACCGGTCCCGGCGCCCACCTGCCCGGCATCGGCGCCTCGCCCCTGTTCACCGAGACCCTCGGCCTGGTCGCCGGCCCGCACACGGCCGCCCCCGCGGACCGCGCACCCGTTCCCGTACAGAGCCTGAACGACCGTCAGCTGGCGCTGCTCAGCCGGGACTTCGCCACGCGCGGCCATATCGACGCCTACTTCGGGCGCCACGGCGTCCACCCGTCCATCGCCGTGGAGGCCGACTCCGTCCAGGCCCTGATCGAGATCGTCCGGTGCACGCCGCTGGTCACCGTGCTGCCCGACGCGATCACCGACGACCACCCCCACCTGACGCGCGTCCCCCTGGACCCGCCCCTTCCCACGCGCACCGTCGCCCTGCTCGCCCGCGCGGACGCCTACCGCAGCGCCGCCGCCCGGGCGTTCACCCGCCTCGCGCACGACCACGTCGCGGCCCGGGCCTACACCCCGGCCGGGTGAACCGGTGAGGACGCAGCGGCGCCGCGAAAATGCGGATGCGTCCGCTCGGGGGCGCCCGTTACCGTAGGGGCATGTCTACGCCCCGAATCTCCTAGCCGAGGACCCGCTTCCCCGCCAGAAGTGTGTCCTTTCGCTGTTTCGGAGCGTTTCCCCATGATTACCGTCCGCGGTGTCGAGCTGCGCGCGGGTGCCCGCGTGCTGCTGTCCGACCTCTCCTTCACCGTCTCCCCCGGCGACCGCATCGGCCTGGTCGGCCGCAACGGCGCGGGCAAGACCACCCTGATGACCGCCCTCGCCGGCGCCACCGGCCCGGCCGCCGGCACCATCACCCGCACCGGGCCCGTGGGCTTCCTCGCCCAGGACTCCCGCGCCGCCGACCCGGCCGTCACCGTCACCGACCGCATCCTCTCCGCCCGCGGCCTCGACCGCGCCCTGCACGCGCTGCGCGCCGCCGAGGCCGCGATGGCCCGCGCAGCGCGCCCCGCCGAGCTGGAGCGCGCCATGGCCGCCTACGCCCGAGCCGAGGCCGCCTTCCAGGCCGGCGGCGGCTACGCCGCCGAGGCCGAGGCCGCCCGTGTGGCGGCCGGGCTCGGGCTGCCCGAGCGCGTGCTGACCGAGCCGGTCGGCACCCTCTCCGGCGGCCAGCGCCGCCGCGTCGAACTCGCCCGCATCCTCTTCGCCGGGCTCGCCGGGCACGGCACCCTGCTGCTGGACGAGCCCACCAACCACCTGGACGCCGACTCGATCGCCTGGCTGCGTACCTTCCTGCACGGCCACCAGGGCGGCCTGGTGGTCATCAGCCACGACACCGGGCTGCTCGCCGACGTCGTCAACCGCGTCTTCCACCTGGACCCCACGCGCGCCACCATCGACGTCCACAACACCGGCTGGCACACCTACCTCGCCCAGCGCGAGAGCGACGAGCGGCGCCGGAGTCGGGAGCGGGCCAGTGCCGAGCGCAAGGCCGCGGCCCTGCACGCGCAGGCCGACCGGATGAAGGCCCGCTCGGCCACCGCCGTCATGGCCCGCAGCATGGCGCGCCGCGCCGACCGCATGCTGGCCGGCCTGGAGCCGGCCCGGCGCACCGAGCGCACCGCCCGCATCCGGCTGCCCGAACCCGCGCCGTGCGGCCGCACGCCGCTGGGTGCGATCAGCTTGGCCAAGTCCTACGGCGACCACCGCGTGCTCGACGGCGTCGACCTGGCCGTCGACCGGGGCAGCCGCCTGGTGATCCTCGGCCTCAACGGCGCCGGCAAGACCACCTTGTTGCGCATCCTGGCCGGTGCGGAGGCCCCGGACGCCGGCCGGGTGGTGCACGGGCACGGGCTGCGCCTGGGGTACTTCGCCCAGGAGCACGACACGCTGGACGCGGCCCGCACCGTCCGGGAGAACCTGGCGGCCGCCGCCCCGCACCTGACGGACGGCGAGGCCCGGCACGTACTCGGCTCGTTCCTGTTCGGCGGGGACGACGCGGACAAGCCCGCGGGCGTCCTCTCCGGCGGGGAGAAGACCCGCCTGGCCCTGGCCGGGCTGGTCCACGGCGGCGCCAACGTCCTGCTGCTGGACGAGCCCACCAACAACCTCGACCCCGCCTCCCGCACCGAGGTCCTGGCCGCGGTCGGCGCCTACACGGGTGCGATCGTCATGGTCACCCACGACGAGGGCGCCGTCGACGCCCTGCGCCCCGACCGCGTCCTGCTCCTGCCGGACGCGGACGAGGACCTGTGGAGCGAGGACTACCGCGACCTGGTCTTCCTCGCCTGACCGGGCCGGGGCCTGACCGGGCCGGGGCCTGACCGGGCCGGGGCCTGACCGGGCCGGGGCCCGACCGGCCCGGTGTCCGACCGGGCCGGGGCGAACCGGCGCGGCAACTGGCCGACGATTCACCATGATTACCCCTTATGGTTTACTGCCGATCATTATTGATCGTTAGTTGTTCAGTTATAAGGAATCACTTTTTGAGCACGCATTCCCGCTCCGCGCTGCGGCTGAAGGCGGGCATCCTCACCACCGCGTTGACGGCGGCTCTCCTCACTTCCGCCGCACCGTCCGCGTCCGCGGCCGGCTGGAAGGTCCCCCGGCTCGCGGTCATGCCCCTGGGGGACTCCATCACGTTCGGTGCGAAGAGCACCAACGGAACCGGGTACCGCGGCGAGTTGGGCCGGCGGCTGACCGGGCACGCCGACTCCCTGGACTTCGTGGGGTCCCGCAGGGACGGCGAACTGCCGGGAGCCGACCTCGACCACGAGGGGCACTACGGCTGGCGGATATCCGACCTCTCCGCCTGCGTGGAGACGTGGCTCCCGCTCGCGAAGCCCAACGTCGTTCTGCTGGACATAGGCACCAACGACATGCTCAGCAACGACCGGGTGGACGGGGCGCCCGCGCGACTCGGCGCCCTCGTCGACAAGATCACCGACGCCGCCCCCGACGTGACCGTCCTGGTCGGCTCGATCATGCCGTCCCCGGATCCCGCCGTGAACAAGCGCGTGGAGGCGTTCAACGCCGCGGTGCCCGGGCTGGTCGCCGAGCGGCGGGCCAAGGGCCGGCACGTGGGATTCGTCGACATGAGCGCCGTCACCACCCGTGACCTCGCCGACGGGATACACCCGAACGACAGCGGTTACGCCAAGATGGCGGAAGCTTTCTCCAACGGGCTCGCCCGGGCGGCTGCCGACGGATGGATACGTTCCCGTGTCGACGTCAGGCCGGCCCCGGCGCGCGGCGACCAGCGGATCGACGTCAACGGCGACGGCAAGGCCGACTACCTCGTCGTCGAGAGCAACGGCTCGGTCAGGGCCTGGCTCAACCAGGGCGGAACCGGCCACGGCAGCTGGTCCGACCCGATGGCCTTCGCGAGCGGCGTCGGCGTGCCGGGGGAGAGGGTCCGCTTCGCCGACATCAACGGTGACGGCCTCGTCGACTACCTCGTCGTCGACGACGACGGAGTCGTCAAGGCCTGGGTCAACAACGGCAAGGCCGGTCCCGGCCGCTGGGACGACTTCGGCACCTTCGCCACGGGCGTCCACGAGGCGGGCGGCAGGGTGCGCTTCGCGGACGTCGACGGTGACGGCAAGGCCGACTATCTCGTCGTCATGGACAACGGTGCGGTACGGGCCTGGCTCAACCGGGGTGGGACCGGACACGGCGGCTGGTCGGACCCCGTCGCCCTCGCCTCGGGCGTGGGCGAGCCCATGGACACGGTGCGCTTCGCGGACGTCGACGGCGACGGCAAGGCCGACTACCTGGTCGTGCACGACGACGGTTCCGTGCGGGCGTGGATCAACGGCGGCGCGCCCGGGTCCAACAAGTGGAACGAGGTGAAGGGCTTCGCGGGCGGCGTCGGCGCGCCGGGCAGCACGGTGCGCTTCGCGGACGTCAACGGTGACGGCAGGGCCGACTACCTCGTCGTGCAGGACGACGGCGCCGTGAAGGCGTGGATCAACAACGGGGTCGACGCGGCCGACCGCTGGACCGAGTTCGGCACCTACGCCACCGGCGTCGGCGAGCCCGGCAGCAAAGTGCGGATCTAGTGTCGTGCCGGCGCGCTTCCCGGGCCCGCGCCCGGGAAGCGCGCGCAAGGTCAGCGCGGCGGCTCGGCCAGGAGGGCCTTGCGGTGGCTGAAGGTCTCCAGTGAGTAGCGGCCGTGGTAGTTGCCCATGCCGCTCTCGCCCACGCCGCCGAACGGCAGCTCCGGGACGGTGAGGTGGGCCAGCGGCAGGCCGAAGGACAGGCCGCCCGAGGACGTCTCGGCCGCCAGGCGCTCGCGCACGGCGGGCGAGTCGGTGAAGGCGTACAGCGCGAGCGGCTTGTCGCGGTCGTTGATGAAGGCGATCGCCTCGTCCAGACCGGGCACCGTGACGACGGGCAGGACGGGACCGAAGATCTCCTCCTGCATGACGGGCGCGTCGGGGTCGACGTCGGCCAGGACGGTGGGGGCGATGTACTTCGTGTCCCGGTCGCTGTCGCCGCCCGTCACCACGCGGCCGGAGTCGAGCAGGGCGGTCAGCCGGTCGAAGTGGCGCTCGTTGACGATGCGCCCGTACCGGTCGCCGGCCGCCGGGTCGGGGCCGTACAGCTCCTCCACGGCACGCGCCAGGGCCGGCTCCAGGGCCCGGGCGGTCTCCGGGTCGGTCAGGACGTAGTCGGGGGCCACGCACGTCTGGCCCGCGTTGAGGAACTTGCCGGCCGCCAGGCGCCGCGCCACCTCCTGCGGGTCGGTGCCCCGGTCGACGAAGACCGGTGACTTGCCGCCCAGCTCCAGCGTGACCGGCGTCAGGTGCCGGGCCGCGGCCGCCATCACGATGCGGCCCACCGTGCCGTTGCCGGTGTAGAAGATGTGGTCGAAGCGCTCGGCCAGCAGCTCCGTGGTCTCGGGCACACCGCCCTCGACGACGGCCACCGCGTCCGCGTCGAGGTACTGCGGGAGCAGGCGGGCGAGGACGGCGGAGGTGGCCGGCGCCAGTTCGCTGGGCTTGGCGACGACCGCATTGCCCGCCGCGAGGGCGCCCAGCAGCGGGGTCAGCAGCAGCTGGGCCGGGTAGTTCCAGGGCGCGATGACGAGGACGACGCCCAGCGGGTCGTACTGCGTCCAGGCGCTCGCCCCGGCCAGGTGCTCCGGCACGTCCGCGGGCTGCGGCCGCAGCCAGTCCTCGAGGTGTTCCAGGGTGTGGTCGATCTCCCGGATCGTGAAGCCGATCTCGGTGCGGTGGGCCTCGTACGCGCTCTTGCCCAGGTCCCGGTGGAGGGCGTCGGCGAGCGCCGCGGCCTCCTCGGTGAGAAGGGTGCGCAGGGCGTGCAGCTGGGCGGTGCGCCAGGCGAGCGGCCGGGTGCGGCCGGTGCGGAAGGCGGCGCGGAGCCGGGCGACGGCCTCGGCGGGCCGTTCCGGGGTGGGGGCGGGGTGCGACATGGTGCCTCGTTCCGAAAAAGGTTCCGAAGAAGGTTCCGAAGAAGGGTCCGAAAGACGTGCCGAAAAAGGGGAGGGGATCAGGCGGCGGCCGGTACGGCGGTCAGGCGGGGCCGGGCGCGGCGCTTCTCGGCTGCGGCCGCCACGGCGAGCAGGGCCAGGCCGCCGGCCAGCCAGCCGAACAGCGACAGCACGCGGCCGTCGAAGCCCGCGCCGCCGTCGAAGTAGAGCAGGGAGCGGGCGCCCTCGACGAAGCCGGCGCCGTTCCAGAAGGCGTGCAGGGAGCCGAAGAAGCCGTTCTGCAGTTCGGGGCGGAACACGCCGCCCGAGGTCGTGAAGTTCAGCATCACGAACAGCACCATCATTGTCAGCGTCGTCCAGCGCTTGAGGAAGGTGTGCAGTCCGATGCCGAAGGCGATCACGCCCGCGGAGTAGAGCCAGGCCATGCCCCACACGGTGGCGTAGTCGTGGTCGACGACGTGGAAGACGGGGCCGGCAAGAGCCATGCCGATGGCGCTGACCACGACGGAGACGGCCAGGCCGACAGCCGCGCGGGTCCACAGGCTCAAGGAGGCACCGGCCGCGCCGATGGCCGCCACGCTGCCGTACGAGCCGATGCTCAGCGCGACGAGCAGGAAGAAGATGCCCTGCCCGGTGGGGTCGCCCGAGGACAGCGTGGTGAGGTCGGTGACCTTCAGGGGCACGCCCTGGTGGTCGGTGACGCTGCGGAAGACGGCCGTGGCGGCGGTGGCGGTGGTGTCGGAGCCGGCCTTGGCCACCAGCACCTCGGGGTGCTCGGGGCCGGGCACGTACGCGCCGGCCAGCTCGCGGTCCCGCAGCTGCCGGGTGGCGGTGGCGCGGTCGGCGACGGTGGTGACGTCCAGGGCGTCGCCGGCCCGGTCCTTGATGGTCTGGGCGAGGACCTGGGTGCGGGCGGTGCTGCCGACGACGGCGACCTTCATGCCGTGCGGCTCGGGGGAGTGGAAGGCGCCGAGGTAGGCCAGGCCCATGCCCAGGCACATCAGCAGCGGGGTCAGGAGGTGCACGGCCACGTGCTTGAGGTGGTGGCGCGGCCCGTGGGCGGCGTGAGCGGTCATGAGCGGGGGTTCCTCCGGCGGGTGCGGGTCTCAGAGGTTGGTAAATGCAACCAATACTGAATGTATTATGCAACCGATTGGAAGGTGGAGATATGCCGGACCGTGATGTGACCCTGAGCACCATCCAGCGCGAGCTGACCGCGTTCGCCCGCCGGGCCCGGCACAAGGCCGCGCAGATCCACCCCGAGCTGTCCCTGGTGACCTACAGCATGCTCGACCACCTGGAGGCGACCGGCGGCTGCCGCGGCACCGATCTCGCCGACCACTTCCTGCTCGACAAGTCCACCGTCAGCCGGCAGACCGCGGTCCTCGAACGCCTGGGCCTGATCGTGCGCGAAGTCGATCCCGAGGACCGGCGCGGGCAGATCCTGCGCCCCTCGCAGGACGGCCTGCGGCTGCTCGCGGAGGCCCACCGGCAGCGCCGGGCGATCTTCGAGGACCGCTTCACCGACTGGGACGACACCGACCTGGAGCGCTTCGCGGGGTACCTGCAGCGCTACAACGCCGCCGGCTGAAGCCGGCGGCGTCGGAAGTGATCAGGGTCGATCAGTAGGCGGAGTTGACGTTGTCCATGGAGCCGTACTTGTCGGCGGCGTAGTTGCAGGACGCGACGATGTTGGCGACCGGGTCGTAGATGTCCCAGGAGGTGCCGTCGACGTGGTAGGCCTTGAACGTCGGGTCGATGATCTGCAGCAGACCCTTGGACGGGACACCGTTGACGGCGTTGACGTCCCAGTCGTTGATCGCGTGCGGGTTACCGGTGGACTCGCGCATCACGTTGCGCTTGATGCCCTCGTAGGAACCCGGGATGTTCTTGGCCTTCATGATGTCCAGGGCCTGGGTGATCCAGCCGTCCAGGTTGTCGCCGTAGGCCTTGGGGGCCGGGGCGGCCGGCTTGGCGGCGGCGGGCTTCAGAGCGGTGCGGGCCTGGGCGCGGGAGGCGGCCTGCTCCTTGGTCTTGCGCTCGGCGTCCGCCTTGGCCTTGGCGGTGGCGTCGGCGGTGGCCTTGACCTTGGCGGCGGCGGTGGTCTTGGCCTGGGTGGCAGCGGCGTCAGCGGTCTTGGCCAGCTCGGCGTCCTGGGTCTGACCGAAGGCCTCCGCGTTCCAGGCGACCGGCTTGACCGGGGCGTGGGTGGCGGCGGTGGCGGCGGGGACGACACCGAGCACGAC